>JBCCOP010000055.1:0-15332 GCA_039025315.1 Planctomycetota bacterium
CGACGGCGTGGTCGTCACCGACAACCGCGACGTCGAGAGCCTCCGCCGCGTCAAGGACGAGGTCAAGGAAGTCCGGGCCGGCACCGAGTGCGGCGTCCGCGTCGCGGGCTTCGACGACCTCAAGCCCGGCGACGTGCTGAGCTTCTACAACGTCACCGAGGTGGCCCGTACCTTGGATTAATCGATTTGGTGATTTGGCGATTTCGTGATTTGGCGATCTAGAAAACGATCGCCATCTCTTCTTCGATCGCCAAATCACCAAATCACCAAATCACCCAATGTCCCAACGCATCCAACAGGTCGAGTCCCTGCTCCAACGCACCGTCGCGTCCGTGCTGCAGCGCGGCTTGGCCGACCCGCGGATCAAGGGGCTGGTCAGCGTGACCCGCGTCGAGGTCTCGCCCGACCTGCGGCACGCGAAGGTGTTCGTGTCCGTGGCTCCCGAGGAGCACGAAGACCTGACCATGCACGGCTTGCGCGACGCGACGATGCACGTGCAACGCAAGGTCAAGTCGGCGGTGGCGCTGCGGTCCGTGCCGCACCTCTCGTTCCGGCTCGACCAGGACCTCAAGAAACAGGCCGCCGTCTTCGCCGCGATCGACGCGGGCCTGAAGCGCACCGCCCACACCCAGCCCGACCCAGAGCCCGACCCCGACGCCGCCCCGGAGGATTGAGACCGCCTTGGCCAAACAAGACCCCGCCACCGCGAAGAAGTTCGCCGCCCTGCTCAAGAAAGCGCAGTCCGCCTACGCCGACGAGGACCCGCCGCCCCGCGACCCGGTCGCGCAGCTGATCGTCGCGTTCCTGCAGTGGAACGCGACGCGTAAGCAGGCCGAGGACGCGTTCGCCGCGCTGATGGCCGAGTACATCGACGTCAATGACCTGCGGGTCAGCCACCCCCACGAGCTGGTCGCGGTCATCGGCGAGGACTACCCCGCCGCCGCCGAGCGGGTGATCCGCCTGCGCGAAGCGCTGCTGGAGGTGTACAAGCGCGAGCACGACGTGCAGATGCACTCGATCGCGGGCAAGGGCAAGAAGGACCAGCGGGCGTACCTCGACACGCTGCCGGGGGCGACGTCGTACATCGCCGCGGTGGTCACGTTGCTGTCGTTCGGCGGCCACGCGATGCCGGTGGACGATCGGCTGTGCGCGCGGTTGATCGACGAGGGCTGCCTCGACGAGGGCACCACGCCTGGCGACGCCGAGTCGTACCTCGCTCGACTCGTCAAGGCCGGCGACGCCCTCGAGGCCCACCTCGCCCTCCAGGCCTGGGCCGACCAGCCGGCGACGAAGAAAACCGCCAAGAAAAAAGCGGCCAAGAAGACCGCCAAAAAGAAAACGGCGAAGAAAAAAACCGTTCGCACCAAGAAGAAGTAACCCCCGCGCCGCATGAACACCCCCGCCCCCGACACGCTGCGCCTCGGCATCCCCAAGGGCTCGCTGCAGGACGCCACGATCGACCTGTTCTACCGGGCCGGCTACCGGATCAACGTCTCCAGCCGGTCGTACTACCCCGAGGTCGACGACCCGGAGATGTCGGCCGTGATGTTCCGCAGCCAGGAGATGTCCCGCTACGTCGAGGACGGCGTGGTCGACCTGGGCATCTGCGGCCACGACTGGGTCGTCGAGAACGACAGCGACGTTCACGAGGTCTGCGAGCTCGCCTACTCCCGTGCGACCAGCAACCCCGCCCGCTGGGTACTCTGCGTCCCCGAAGAGTCGGTCGTCCAGAAGCCTGAGGATTTGGCCGGCGGGATCGTCGCCACCGAGCTGAAGAAGTCGGTCCAGCGCTACTTCGACGACAAGGGCATCGCGGTCAAGAAGGTCGAGTTCTCCTGGGGCGCGACCGAGGTCAAGGCCCGCATGATCGACGCGATCGTCGACATCACCGAGACCGGCAGCTCGATCCGCGCGAACAAGCTCCGCGTGCTAGACACGATCCTGACCTCGACCACGCGGATGATCGCCAACCGCGACGCCTGGGCCGACCCCCGGAAGCGGGAAAAAATCGAAGATCTGGCGTTGCTGTTGCGAGGGGCGATCGCCGCGAAGGGGCAGGTCGGGCTCAAGTTCAACGTCCCCCGGAAGGACCTGGACGCCGTCTTGGGTCTGGTGCCGGCCGCGAACTCGCCGACGATCAACGACCTGCAGGACCCCGCCTGGGCGTCGGTCGAAGTCATCGTGGACCGCAAAGTCGAGCGGGCGCTGGTGCCCAAGCTCTCGCGGGCCGGGGCAACGGCGATCTTCAGCTACCCGCTAAACAAGGTCATCCCCTGACCGCGGCGCGGGGCGGGGCCACCCGCGTGGGGCTCGGGGCGTAGAATCGAGCGATGATGCGATGTTTCGGCCCTACGGTTTGGGTTCTCGCCGTGGCGGGTCTGATGTCGTGCGCGACGCCGGGCGACGAACGCGGGGAGCCGGCCGCTGTCGCGGTGACGCCGCGCGGCGCGGTGCCGCCGCCGCCGGGCATCGACGCCCGATCGGTGACGCCGCTGACCGGTATGGCGAGGCAGCGGGCCGAGACGCCGCTCGACCGCGTGCTGGCCGAGCTGCCCGAGCCGGCCCACCTGCGTCACACCGAGCCGCCGCCCGACACCACGAACCACACGGGCGAGCCCGCGCTGGCGGCGCAGAAGCTGTACGCCTCGGGGCGGCAGGCGCTGCGGACCAACGACAACTTCCGGGCGGTGCGGCAGCTCGAGCAGGCGCTGCGGCTCGCACCGAACCGAGCCCCGATCCTGCGCAGCCTGGGCGAGGCGTGGACGCGGGCGGGCAACCGCGTGTCGGCGGCCGACTTCTACCGCCGGGCCGCCGCCGCGGACCCGGCCGACCTCGACAGCGTCGTGCTGCTCGGGCGGTTCGACCTCGACGCCCGCCGTTGGGCGTCGGCCGCCGCCCACTTCGCCGCGGCCCTGCGTCGCCTCGACGCCCCCGGCGCCGACGCGTCCATCGACCCGGCCGTCCGGCCGCTAGCGCGGTTCCTGCTCGCCCAGGCGCTCAACCAGGCCGGCTACGCCCGGGCCGCGGCCGCGGTGTTCGACGAGCACTTCCGGCAGGACGTGCGCCCGACCGCCGCGTCGTCGGCCGCGCGTCAGCTCGCGGCGTTCCGGTCGCAGCGGGGCGAGACGATGCTGCTGCTGGGCGACCTGCACCACCGCCTCGACGAGCCGGCGGCGGCGCTGCGGTGGTACGCCGCCGCGGCCGAGCGGGGCGTGCTCAACCGCGACCTGCTGCGGCGTCGGCTGATCTACACCCGGCTGCGGCTGGGGCAGATCGACGCCGCCGAGCGGCAGGTGCTCGAGGCGTTGCGCGAGCCGGGCGGCGGGGCCGATCTCGTCGAGCTGGTCGCCTACGCGGTGCGGCACGGCGTGTCCGCGGACACCCTGGCCGAAGACCTGGCCGACCTGTACGAGCAGCGCGGCCGGCCGGCGTCGCTGGCGTTGGCGATGGCCGACGCGCTGCCCCGCCCGCAGGCCGCGGACCTGCTGCGCCGTCACCTCGACTCAGCACCCGCGGACGACGCGGTACGGTCGCGCCTCGTCACGCTGCTCGCCGCCTCGCCGGCGTCGGGCGGGGACCTCGACGAGGCGATCCGGCGGACCGTCGCCGCCTCGGCCGGTCGCCCCGAGCAGGCCCCGGCCTTCGCCGCCCACCTCCGCGACGCGGCGGGCGGCACGGGCCCGCTCCTCACCCGGATGAACGGCCCGGCCGACGCAGCCCGCTCGACGCTGCGCGGGCGGCTGCTGACCCTGGACGGCCGCCCGGACGCGGCGGCCGCGGCCTTCGGGGACGCCATCGAGCTCGACCCGTCCGCCGTCGGCCCGCGGGTCGAGCTCGCGTCGCTACGCCTCGACACCGGCGACCTCGCCGCGGCCGAGGCGTTGCTGGCCCCGCTGGCGGACTCCGATACCGCTGCGGTGATCGCGTTGCGCGTGCGGGCGCTGCGTCAATCCGGGCGGACCGCAGAGGCGTTGGCCCTGCTGGACCGGGCCCTGGCCGACGCGTCGCCCGCCGGCCGGCTGATGCTCGACCGCGCGGACCTGCTGCTCGAGCTCGGCCGGGTCCCCGAGGGGGAGCAGACGCTGCTCGACGCACTGAACGCCCGGCCGACCGACGAAGCCATCTACGCCCGCCTGCTCGCGCTCTACGACCAGCAGGGCGACATGACCCGCAACTACCAGCGCCTCGTGCGGCGGATGTTCGACACGATCCCCGAGGCCCGGCTGACCCGCATCGTCAAGGCCGAGACGCTCGTCGCCATGCGGCGGTTCACCGCGGCCCGCGAGGTGCTCGACACGCTGGAGCCCGACGGCGGGCCGCGCGACGCCGAGCTCGAGCTCATCCGCATCGAGGTGGCCGTCGGCCTCAACCGCGCCGACGAGGTCGACGAGCTGATCGCGCAGTACCTCGCGGCGGTCGTGGCGGGGCGACGCGAGGCCGACGACGAGACGCTGATCCGCGTCGCACGCTTCTTCGCCCGGGCCGGCAACCAGCCGCGGGCGATCGAGATCGAGACGGCCCGCTGGGCGGCCCGCCCGCCGAGCGTGGAGCGGGCGCAGAACCTGGCGAGCCTTTACCTGCTGCAGGGCCAGACCGAGCGGGCCGAGCGGGTGGTGGCCGAGGCGATGCAGCGCCACCCCGACGCGGGGCCCGGTTTAGCGGCGATGCTGGCGTTCGGCCTCGAGCGGGCCGGCGACACAGCCGCGGCGCGGCGGGTCTTGGCGTCGGCGCTGGATACCTACCCCGACGATTCGTCGCTCAACAACTCGCTGGGCTACGGGCTGGCGAACGAGGGGGTCCGGCTCGACGAGGCCCGCGCCATGATCGCCAAGGCGGTCGCGGCCGAGCCCGGCGTCGCGGCGTACCTCGACTCGATGGGCTGGGTGTACTACAAGCTCGCCGACTTCGAGACGGCGTTGGACTGGCTTGAGCGGGGCCGGCGGGCCGAGGGCGGCACGCACCCGGTGATCATCGACCACCAGGGCGACACGCTCTACCGCCTGGGCCGCGCCGCCGAGGCGATGCGGGTCTGGAACGAAGCCCGCCTGATCCTAATGCAGCCGGGTTACCAGATGGCCGACCCGGAGGAAGAGGGCCTCGCCGATCGGCTCGAAGCGAAGATCGCGGCCGTCGCCGAAGGCCGCGCGCCGGCGGTCGCCGACGTGGGCCAAGGCGTCGAGGTCCCCGGCGACGCCGCCCCGGCCGCCGCGCCCGGAGCCGCCCCGGTCGAGGGCGAGGCGGCCGATCCGTAAACGCTTGTTTTCCTTGTGTTTTCCCGCTTCCACCCGCCCCGCGTGCCGGGCCGTGGCGTGTTGTGAGTCCGCGTTAAATCGCGTAAAATAACGGGTCTTTCCGGGGAGAAGAAACGGCCTCTCGCGCGGCCCCCTCCCACCCCCTCTCTCCGAGGCCCGCCCATGTCCGACCCCCCGAATCCGCCCCGCGATGGCGACGACCCCCAGAGCGTTGAGACCGGCTACTCCGAGTCCAGCATCTCCGTCCTCGAGGGCCTCTCCGCCGTCCGCAAACGCCCCGCGATGTACGTCGGCGGCACCAACGCCCGCGGCCTGCACCACCTGGTCTGGGAGGCCGTCGATAACTCGATCGACGAGGCGCTGGCCGGGCACTGCGACGAGATCCACGTCACGCTCCGCCCCGACAACTCCGTCGCCGTGGTCGACAACGGCCGCGGCATCCCCGTCGGCCCCTACACCAAGACCGACGACCCCAAGCTCCGCGGCCGGCCGACCGTCGAGATCGTCATGACCGTCCTGCACGCCGGCGGCAAGTTCGACTCCAACTCCTACAAGGTCTCCGGCGGGCTCCACGGCGTCGGCGTGTCCTGCGTCAACGCCCTGGCCGAGTGGCTCGAGGTCGAGGTCGCCCGCGACGGCCAGCTCCACCACATGACCTTCGCCCGCGGCGACGTCAAGGAAGAGCTCAAGGTCATCGGCCAACGCCAGGCCACCGGCACCAAGATCCACTGGAAGCCCGACCCCGAGATCTTCGGCGACCTCACCCACGACTACGCCACGATCGCCAACCGCCTCCGCGAACGCGCCTACCTCAACCCCGGCATCAAACTGGTCATCGAGGACCAGCGGCCCCCCGAGGCCGGCGGCGTCGCGCCCGACGGCAAGACCGAGATCTTCAAGTTCGACGACGGCATCATCGAGATGGTCCGCCACCTCAACGCCGCCAAGACCCCGCTGCACGAGCCCATCGCGGTGAGTAGCGAATCTGAGGACGGCGCCCTGGTCTGCGACGTCGCGCTGCAGTACGTCGACAGCTACACCGAAAACCTCATCTGCTTCGCCAACAACATCAACACCCCCGACGGCGGCACCCACCTCTCGGGCTTCAAGACCGCGCTGACCCGGACGCTGAACCACTACGCCAAGACCAATGGCCTGCTCAAAGGAAGCGGACCGATGCCGTCGGGCGACGACTGGCGCGAGGGCCTCGTCGCCGTGATCTCGGTCAAGATCCCCGACCCGCAGTTCGAGGGCCAGACCAAGGGCAAGCTGCTGAACCCCGACGTCGAGGGCCTGGTCAGCGCCGCCATCGGCAACGCCCTGACGAACTGGACCGAGGAACACCCCGCCGACGCCAAGAAGATCTGCACCAAGGCGGTCATGGCCGCCGAGGCCCGCGAGGCCGCCCGCAAGGCCCGCGATTTAACCCGTCGCAAAGGTGCCCTGGATTCCGGGGGCCTGCCGGGCAAGCTCTACGACTGCACCAGCAAGAACGTCGAGGAGTCCGAAATCTACTTGGTCGAAGGCGATTCGGCCGGCGGTAGCGCCAAGGGCGGCCGCGACCACAACACCCAAGCCATCCTCCCGCTCAAGGGCAAGATCCTCAACGTCGAAAAAGCCCGCCTCGACAAGATCCTCGGCTTCGAGGAGATCCGCACCATCATCCAAGCGCTGAACTGCGGCATCGGCACCGACGACTTCGACCTCGCCAAGCTCCGCTACGGCAAGATCATCATCATGACCGACGCCGACGTCGACGGCAGCCACATCCGCACGCTGCTGCTGACGTTCTTCTTCCGCCAGATGCCCGAGCTGATCCGGTCGGGCCGGGTCTTCATCGCCCAGCCGCCGCTGTACCAGGTCTCCCGCGGCAAGAAGTCGGAGTACGTGCTCAACGAGCGCCGCATGCAGCGCGTCCTCGGCGAGCTCGGCGTCGACGCCGCCCAGCTCGTCGTCTTCGCCGACCACGACACCGCCGGCCGCGCGGAGGCCAAGACCTTCGCCGGTCCCGATCTCGCCGATCTACTCGACACCCTCACCCGCCTCGACGAGCTGGTCACCGTCGTACAGCGGCGCGGCCTGACCTTCGCCGAGCTGATGGGCCTGCGGTCGCAAGACCCGGAAGGTCGAAACCGCCTGCCCCAGTTCCAGGTCCAGGTCCCCGCCGACGCGACGAGCAACGGGCTCACCGGCACGCACTACTTCTGGTCCGCGGCCGACGAAGAAGCCTTCCGCGACCGCAGCGGCCTCGTCGTCGAAGACCCCGACCTACCCGTTGAATCGGAAGACGCCGTGCTCGACCCGGGCCAACGCCTCGTTGTCCGCCGCGAGCTGCACGAGGTCGCCGACCTCGAGAAGTGCTTCGCCCGGCTCGGAGCGCTGGGCCTCGACATCGCCGACTACTTCCTCAAGCCGAAGCAGACCGTCACCGGCGCGATGGCCCCGACCAAGTTCGAGCTCCGCCTCACCGGCGGCAAACCGTCGGCCAAAGCCGGCGACGACGCCTCCGCGACGCGGGTCGTCCCCGTGGTCAGCCTCGCCGAGGCGGGCGAAGCGATCCTCGACGCGGGCCGCCGCGGCCTCGAGATCAAGCGGTTCAAGGGCCTGGGCGAGATGGACGCGGACCAGCTCTGGGACACGACGATGAACCCCGAAAACCGCACGCTGCTGCGGGTCACCTGGGACGCCGCCAGCGAGGCCGAGAACCTCTTCAGCGTCCTGATGGGCGAGCACGTCGAGCCGCGGCGCAAGTACATCGAAGACCACGCGCTGGAGGTCAAGAACCTGGACGTGTGACCCGCAGCGCGGGCGCAACTAATCCAGGCGCGTGGTCGAGGCCGGCCGGGGTTGTTCCGATACAGCGTGCTGCTGGCGGACAATCTCGCAGCCGAACAAGAACAGGAAGAACGCCGACCAGGTCTTGCACAGGTCCTCGACGCTCAGACGCAGGACCATCCCCGCCGGCCCCAACGCGTCGATCACCATCATGACCAGGAAGAGGCTCGCCGCCGCGATCAGGCACCGGCGGGCGGCGGCGGAGTCCCATTCCGCGCGGTACCAAACCAAGACCGCGAGCTGGGCGACGCCGACCCCCCCCAGCACCACCGCGTTGCTCAGCCCGGTCAGCCCGTCGATCCGCTCGTGGATCAGGAAACGGTCGTCGAGCCCGAGGTACGCCAACAACGCGGCCTGCAGGCACAAGAACCGCCCGCCCCGGGTGGCCCACGGCCTGTCGTCCCCCCGCAGGTAAACCGCCACCCCGCACAGCAGCCCGCAGCCCCACAGCAGGCTGACGCTGAGCGTCGTGTTCACGCCGTACAGCACGACCGGCCCCTCCAGGTCCGTGAAGTAGTTCCGCACGTGTTCCTGCGACGTCGCCAGCTCGATCGCGAGCAACGCCACCGAGTAGGGAAGCAGAGCCAACGCCAGCACGCGATGTAGCGACATCTTCATGACCACCCGCACAGACACGATCGCCCACGGCCCGTCCCGGCCGGAGCCCCGCAAACCCATACTTGTCTTTCGGAGGCTTGGCGTAGCGCCTTAAGGCCGCCGCCCCCCCCGTCCGCGGCCCGGCGGCGGACTATCATCGCCCGATGCCTGGAACCGAACGCCCCACCGAGACGACCGATACGCCCCACCGGCCCTCGCGCGGCTGGTACGGCCTCGCCTTCATGCTCATGCTCGTCGGCGTCGCCGCGTTCACCGCCTCGCTCCAGGTCGCGCGGGCCCAGGTCGACGACGCGATGGGCGCGATGCAGCGCTTCGTCGCCCCCGGCTCGGTGGCGCTGACCTTCGACCGCCCGGGCACCTACCTCGTTTACTACGAGAAGATCGGCCGCTTCGGGGGGCAAGACTTCGACACCACCCGCGTCTTCGCGGAGACCCCGGCGTTGGACGTGGATGTGCAGAGCGACACCAGCGGGGAGTACCTCGACGTCGAGCTGGCGAAGTACGACCGCGGCGAGTCGCAGATGTTCAATCACGGCCGGGCCAACAGCGAGTTCGTCTTCGACGTCGCCGAGCCCGGGGCGTACACGATCACGGCCGTGCACGAGACGCCGGACCTCGACGAGCCGGTGCTGCTGGCGGTGGGGCCGCCGGTGGTCGGCAGCCTGATGTCGGACTGGCGCGGGCCGTTCGGGGGGGCGGCGATCCTGGCGTTCTCGTTCGTGGTCAGCGCGACGACGGTGCTGGTGACCTACGCCCTGCGTCACGACTGGCTGACGCGGCGGCCGGATTGATCCGCCGCGGTCAGGCCGGGCGTTTATAGAACTCGAGCCGCGGGCCGGCGAACTCGGCGGCCTTGTCGATCAGGGCCTGCCGCTGCGCTTCATCGAGTTGCGGGTAGCCCCGCGCGATGCCGGCGTTCTCGGTCAGCATCTCCGGGGTGGGCGTGCCGCTGATCAGCGTGCTGACGGGCAGCGACCACACGAAGCCCAGCGCCTCGGCGAGGCTCATCCGCTCGGGCACGATCCGCGGGGCGATCCGCTCGCCGCGGCGACGCCAGCCGTTGTCCTGCCCGACGATCTGCCCGTACGCGAGGGTCTTCATCGCCAGCACGCCGTAGCCGCGCTCCATCAGCGGCGGCAGGACGTTCAGGATGAAGCTGTCGTGGCCGGGGTCGGCGACGTTGACCGGCATCTGGCAGGTGTCGAGCTCGACGCCCATCTGTTCGAGGCGTTCGAGCATGCGCAGGTGGGCCGCGGTATTGTCGTGGCCGGTGAACCCGAGGTGGCGGACTTGGCCCTTTTCGCGGGCCTCGAGCAGCACGTCGACGACGCCGTGATCGACCAGGCGGTCGACCTGGGCCGGGCTCTCGATGTGGTGGACCTGCATGAGGTCGAGGACGTCGACGTTGAGGCGTTTGCGGCAGCCGTCCATGTCGCGGCGGGCGTGGTCGGCGTCGCGGGCCTGGGTCTTGGTCATGAGGTAGATCAGGTCGCGGTGCTTCGGGGTCAGCCACCGGCCCATCTGCCGCTCGCTCTCGCCGCGGCCGTACTGCTGGGCGGTGTCGAAGAAGCGGACGCCCTCGGCCAGGGCCCGCTCGATCAGCGCTTCGCCGGCCGGGCCTCCGCCGGCCTGCAGCAGGTGCGCGCCGCCGAAGCCCAGCAGCGTCACCGCCTCGCCCGTCCGGCCCAACCGGCGGCGCGGCAGCACCACGCCCAGCCGGTCGCGCTCTACACCGTCGGCCGGCGGTCCCGCCGCGTCCGATAGCCCCTGGGCCAGCCCCGGCGACCGCCCCACCGCCAACCCGGCCGTGAGCCCCATCACCGATCGTAAGAAACCGCGTCGGTCGAACATGCCGACATCCTAGCCCACGAACCCGCACAACCCCTACGCCCGGCTCAAGCCGACCCCGCCGCCGGCCGATCTCAGCGATGAGCGACCGTCCGCGCCCCGTTTGAAAAAAGAGAGAGACCGCCCGATGCCCAAACGCACCCGCCGCCGCGCCGCGAAGCCGGCCCCGACCGAGAAGCCCGCGGCCGACGCGACTCCGAAGACCGAGGGCCAGGCCCTGATGGCCGAACTCGAGGCCCGCTGCGGCGTGCTGGGGGCGTGGCACCGCCGCGCAGCCGAGGCCCTGGGCGAGCGTCAGCGTCAGCTCGACGAATTCGCCGAAGCCGTCACCGTCGAAAAAGACCAGCTCAAGCTCGAGGCCGACCGCCTCGAGACCGAGCGGGCGGCCCTCGCCGACGCCCGCCGGGCGCTGCAAGCCGACCGCGACCAAACTGCGGCGCTGCGGGAACAGATCGACGAGGAGTGGGACACGCTCCGGGGCCTGCGTCAAGCGCAGGAGAAGCTCGGTAAAGAGCTGGACCGCGAGCGTCAACGCCAGAACCAGGCCGCCTTCAAACTGCCGGCCGGCACCAGCCGCGGCCGGGCCCGCAAGGCGGCGTGACGCGTCCCGGCGGGTCGGGTGTCGGGGGCGGGTATGATTCCGGCTTACGATTCACCCCTCCGGAGCGACGCATGAAGGTCCAGATCAACGCCGGCGACATCCAGTCCAGCCCCGCCCTGCTCGAGCGGGCCGAAGACGCCGTCCTCGCGGCGCTGCGGCACGTCACCGACCGCGTCACGCGGGTCGAGGTGCACCTCCGCGACGACAACGCCAACAAGTCGGCGGCCGACGACAAACGCTGCACCATGGAGGCGCGCATCGCCGGCCAGCAACCGATCGCCGTGGACCACAGCAGCGACGACCTCTACCGCTCGATCAGCGAGGCCGCCGGCAAGCTCGGCCGCGCGGTCAACACCCGCCTCGACAAGCTCGCAGCGAAGTAACCCCCGGAAGTTAATCACTCCGCGGCGGCGGTCGTTTCGTACTCGCGCAAGACCGCCGGCAGCCGGTCGGCCAGCTCCGTCGCCAGCAGGCCGCGTCGGCCGTGAGCCTCGGCCCAGCGGTCGCCCGCCCGGCCGTGGACCCACGCCCCGGCGACCGCCGCGTCGAACGGGTCCGTGCCCTGCGCGATCAGCCCCGCGATCAGGCCCGTGAGCACGTCGCCCGTCCCGGCGGTGGCCAACGCCGGGTTGCCGGTCGCGTTGCGGTAGAACCGCCGGCCGTCGGTCACGACGGTGTGCCGCCCCTTGAGCAACACCACCGCCCCGGCCGCCTCGGCCAAGGCCGCCGCCGCTGCGGGCCGGCGTTGCGGGTCGACGGGGTCGCCGTCGAGGCCGAACGCCTCCGCCAGCCGGCCGTACTCGCCGGGGTGCGGCGTCAACACCCGCGGCCCGCCCCCGGAAACGGCCCCCACGCTCAACCGGGCCAAGGCGTTCAGGCCGTCGGCATCCAACACGATCGGGTTCGGCCACACCCCCAGGTCCGCCAGCCGGGCATCGACATCGTCGCCGCTGCCCCAACCCGGGCCGACCGCCAACACCACCCGAGGCAAGCCCCGCAGTTCCGCCAGACCCGCCGCGGCCAGCCCGGTGACGCTCGGCTGGATCGACGTCACGGCGCGGGCCACGTCGACCTCCGCCGCGACCTTCACCAGCCCCGCCCCGCTGCGCAACGCCGCCGTCGCCGTCAGCGCCGGGGCCCCGATCATCCGCCCGCTGCCGCCGACCACGACCACCGTGCCGAACGTCCCCTTGTGACCGTCGTCGGGGCGGCCGGGCAGCGGCGGCAGTTGTTCGATCCAGCGGGGTTCCATGCGATCGGCCGTGGGGACAAGGCGGGAATTTAGCCACGGATGAACGCGGATAAACGCGGATCAAGACCAAGAAGATATCGGGTTGGCACGTCTACCTCCGAGCCGCAACCGGACCACCCGGCCACGCATCGAAAAGGTTTTATCCGTGTTTATCTGCGTTCATCCGTGGCTCATTCGTTCCCCGCCGCCCGCATCGCCACCCGCTCGATCTGGCACGCCGCGTACGCCCCGCCGAAGCCGTTGTCGATGTTCACCACCGTCACCCCGGAAGCGCAGGAATTCAGCATCCCCAGCAGCGCCGACACCCCGCCGAAGCTCGCGCCGTAGCCCACGCTCGTCGGCACCGCGATCACCGGCACGTCCACCAGCCCCCCCACCACGCTCGGCAACGCCCCCTCCATCCCCGCCACCACGACCACGCAACTCCCCGCCCGCAGCTCGTCGGCCCGCTCCAGGACGCGGTGTACCCCCGCGACGCCGACGTCGTTGATCGGGCGGGGCGTGAAGCCCAGCGCCCGGCACGTCATCGCCGCCTCCTCCGCGACGGCCAGGTCGCTGGTGCCGGCCGTCACGATCGGGATCGGCGTGACCGACCGCACCGCCGGCGTGCCGACGATCACCGTCCCGCTGCGCTTGCCCGCCTCAACCCCCGCCCCCGGAAATTGTTCCGCCAGCGCGGCGACATGTTCCGGGGGGCAGCGGGTGAGCAGGACCGCCGGCTGGCCGGCCGCGAGCAGCTCGCGCGTGATGCCGACCACGTCGTCCGCCGTCTTGCCCGCGGCGTAGACCACCTCGGCGTGGCCGCACCGCTCGGCCCGGCCGTGGTCCAGCGTCGCCGCCGCCGCGACCGTCCGGGTCTCGCCGGGGGCGGATCGGTCCCGGGCCGAGTTTTTCGTGGGCTGTGTCAAAGTGTTGTCACCTTTTTTCGGTCCCGCGTCGGCATATTACGTCGCGGTAAATGTCGAGCCCTTCCGGCGGCGTCGGGGCGGCCCGGCGGGACCGATTTTCCGGTCGGTCCCGCCGGGTTTTTTACTCGGCAGACTCCGACAACACGGCCGGCCCCGAGCACGCGACCTGCGACGCCAGCGCGTCCAGCGCTTGCGGGGGGTAACACGCCAGCGGCCAGTCCCGCCGGCCGGCGGCCGCGGCGTTGGAGACGCCCGCCTCGGCCCGGTCCACCGCCCGCCCGGCCTCGGCCACCGCCTCGGCGTGCCGCGTGGCCAACCCGTCGTTGATCCGGTGCAGCGCCGCGAAGGCCGACCGCCGCCGTCCCGCGTCGCGGTCATCATCCATGTGCGCCAGCAGCTCCCGTTTGGCCCGCACGTCCGGGTCGTCGGCCGGCAGACCGAGCGCCCGATCAACGTTGTGCGGCAGGTGGTGCGCATACCACTTGGCCCGCGCCAGCTCGTCCGGGCCGTTCACCGGCAGGTCGTCAAAGTCCAGGTAGAGGTCGGCCGTCACCACCGCCCTCGGCGCCAGCGTTTCGCCGGCCCACGCCGCCCACCACCGCTCCGTCACGCGGTCGTAGTTGCCCCCGCCCGTGCCGTGGACAAACAGCCCGCAGCGGTCCGGCCGACGCAGCAGCGCCGTCATGAGCAGGGCCCGCGGCGCGTAGTACGTGTGGTCGGCCAGCGGCCCGCCGTCGCCGGCCATAAAGCTGGGCTTGGTACCGCCGAGATCGACATAAACCCGACGCCGAGGCCCGCCCCACGTCAGCGCCCACAGCGGCACCTCCACCCGGTCCGGCCGTACCGAGAGCGGCGACATACCCGCCTCCGGGAACGCCTGCACCGCCTCGTTGTAGTGCCGGGCGCACGCGCGCGCGTCGCCGATCAGCCGAGCCACGACGCCGACATGGTCATCGCCGTACAGCAGCTGGCTGGCGTAAACCGGCGGCTCGTCGGTCGCCGCCGCGGGTAGCAGGCGACCCAGGGCCGCGTGCATCTGCTGGGCCAGCGTCCCGGGGGCCGGCGTTCCGGGGGCGAACGCGTGCCGCAGCTGGTCGCGATCGATGACGGCGTCGCGGGGCAACGCGGCGATGCCGGCGGCGATCTCCGCCGGGTCGAGCGCCGGATGCATCCCCACCGGCACGTCGGGCATCGTTTGGGCCAAGACGTGCCGCCCGGCCGTCAAACGGTCGCCCTGGCGGCGCGGCAGCGTGACCGTCAACGGGTCGTAAACGTCCTGATCGACGACCACGTGGCGGTACTGCACCCCGGCCGCGCGAGAAACCGTCTCCGCCGCGAGGTACTTCGCGGCGATGCCGGGGTGAAACAGCGTGACCTGGTGCCCGGTCCAGATCGGCCGGTCGGCCGTCGGCACGGGCCAGTCGCGGATCGGCGGCTCGACGCGGACGCGCATCCGGCAAACTTACCGCATGGCGTTGGGGGCCGCTGCGGTCAGCTCCGACTTGTGGCCGTTACGATCAGCGGCGAAGCGCTCACCGTGCTTTGCGAGCTCCTGATCGAAAACGGCGCGGTAGTGGGTCAACCGCTTCCGGGGGTCGTCCAGCGGGCCGCCGAACGAGCGGTTCGGGTCGTTGTAGATCAGGCGGATCGGCAGCTCGGTGACGCGGTGGCCCGCCGCGGCGTGCTGGACCCAGAACTGCAGCGGGATCGCGTAGCCGTCGACCGTCAGGTCCAGGTCCGCCAGCGCGGCGACGCGGTACGCCTTGTACCCGCAGAACGCGTCGGTGATGCCCAGCCCCAACCGGTCGTTGACCCAGCCGGTGATGGTCTGGTTGATCTTCCGCCGGTCCTCCGGGGGCGGGTCGCCGCACTCGGTGGGGCAGAGGTACCGGCTGCCGGAGATCAGGTCGGCGTCGTCGGCGCGGATCGCCGCCTCGAACCGCGGCAGCGCCTCGGGCTCGTGCTGCTCGTCGCAGTCCATCGTGATCAGCCAGTCGTAGCCGCGGCTCTGCGCCCAG
>JBCCOP010000056.1:0-15260 GCA_039025315.1 Planctomycetota bacterium
CATCTTCGGGTCGACCAGCACGAGCTTCAGCTCGTCGGGCCGCTTGGTGAAGAGGAACGACATGATGATCGAGTTCATGCAGACGCTCTTGCCGCTGCCGGTGGTGCCGGCGATGAGCATGTGCGGCATCGCGTTGAGGTCCTGCACCAGCGGGTTGCCCGAGGCGTCCTTGCCCAGGAACATCGGCAGCTTCATCTTGGCGACGGCGTCGGGGTTCGCGGACATCAGCTCCTTGAGCCGGACGCGCTCCTTCTTGAGGTTCGGCACCTCGACGCCGACGGTGTCCTTGCCGGCCATGTTCGGCACGACGCGGATGTTCTGGGCCTTGAGCGCGCGGGCGATGTCGGAGTCGACGGCGTTGATCCGGCTGACTTTCGTTCCGGGGGCGAGCTTGACCTCGAAGAGGGTGATGACCGGGCCCGAGTCGATGCCGACGACCTCGCCCGAGATCTTGTACTCGCGCAGCGCGATCTCGAGCTGCTCGCCCTGCTCGCGGCAGATGGCGGCCATCGCTTCGGTGAAGTCGCCCTCGGGCTCTTCGAGCATGTCGAACGTCGGGAACTGGTAGCCCGACAGGTCCATCTCGCGGACCGGCTCCTCGAGGCTGTCCTGCTTCTTGGCGAAGTTGATCGGCATCTGCGCCATCTTGGCCCGCAGCGCGTCGGGGTCGAATTTCTTCTTGCTGTTGACGTAGGCGGACGGCGCATCGCCTTCCGCGTCGTCGTCGGCCGCCACGTCTTCCTTGTCGGCTTCTTCTTCGGCGTATTCGTACTCCCACTCCTCGTCGTCCGACGCATCGACCGCTTCGTCGAAGCCGTCCGTCTCGTCTCGGCCGTGGCGCTTACGCTTCTTTGATTTACCCGGCAGCACGATCGGCTCGCCGTCGAGGTCGCTCTCGCGCTGCGACACGCCCCCGCCCAGCCGGGCCCCGAGCCCAGCGAGGCTCAGCCCCGACCACTTCCAGTCCGGCAGGCTCAGCGTCGGCAGCGCGGGCCAGCGGTCGCGGGTCACGTTCATCACCCGCAGCACGCCCTCGGCCAGCACCTTCGGGATCGCCAGCACCAGCTGGTCCACCGCGAGCAGCGCCCCGATCCAGAACGCCACCGCGAGGATCAGCAGGCTTCCCATCGACGCGAACCGGCCGACGAGTTCTTCGTGGAGGAACACGCCCAGCAGCCCGCCGGGACCTTCGGGACGCGCGGCGTAGCCGGTCACGAACCGCGACGCCGCGACCGCCATCAACCCCGACGCGGTGGCGGTCATGATCGCCAGCCCCGCGGTGCGGATCACCAGCTGGTTCACCGGCCGCTTGGCCAGCGTGAGGACGAGCCAGGCCCCGAGCCCCGCGACGGCAAGCCAGACGCCCGGCCCGACCACGCCGTAGGCCCGGTCCGCCACGGCCGCGCCCAGCGGGCCCACCCAGTTGGCGGTGTCGGCGTTCGGCACGCCGACGAAGGGCGACGGCGCGTCCGCCGGGTCGTAGCTCAGCAGCGACGCGACCAGCAGCAGCCACAGCCCGGCCCCCACCGCCAGGCCGCCCTGCCGCAGCGCCGCCCCCCGCCGCTCCGCCTGCCGTTGCCGCTGCTTCTTCGTCTGCTTCCGTTTGGCCATGGGTTATAGGACCTTCCGTTGCCGCCGTGAACCGGGAACCCGGCGCACACGAATCGCGCCGACACCCCGCTATCGGCGAGCCGGCGGAGCCCGCGACAGAACCCGTGGTTACGCCGTTCAGCTCAACGCAGGTGACGCGCAAACCAGCCCAGCATGGGCTCGCGGATCGGCTCGACCAGCGCGTCGCCCAGGTCGGTGTGCCCCGCCGACGCCACGCGGACCAGCTCGACGTCCTCGCGGCCGGCCGCGGCGTAGAGCCGCACGGCGTGGTCGATCGGGATCAGCCGGTCCTCCTCGCCGTGGAAGATCAGCGTCGGCACCGCGACGCGGTCGATCACCGCCTCGGCGTCGGCGTCGTCCGGGTCGAAGCCCGCGGCCCGGCCGGCGTGGTCGATGATCCGCTGGAACTTCTCGTGGGAGAAGCTGCGGAACCCGATCGCCCGGCCGAAGTCTTCGACCACCGACCGCATCGAAGCGAAGCCCGAGACCAGCACCAGCGCCCGCACCCGGTCGTCGGCGGACGCCCACCGCACCGCGGTCGAAGCCCCGAACGACACCGCCATCACCCCGACGTCGCCCACGACGAGACCGCGTTGTTGCAGCGCGTCGAGCACGGCGGCCATGTCCGCCGCCTCGGCCACGCCGTAAGTGGCCCAGTCGCCGGTCGATCGGCCGTGGCCCCGCTGGTCGATGAGCACCGCGCGGTACCCCGCCGCCGCGAGGATGCGGCCCCAGGTGAGGTACCGGCCCTGGTTTTTCTCGTCGTAGTAGCCGTGCAGCAGCAGCACCGTGCCGCGGGCCGGGCGGGTCACGCGCGGGCCGTCGTGGGTCCGCGCGAAGACCGGGCGGACCTTGCGTGGGGACTTCGGGTTGGGCAGCGTACCGAGGAACACTTCGTCGCTGGGGTCGATGACCCACAGCGACAGCGACGCCGGCCCCGCGCCGGTCCCGCCGCCGTCGACCTCGACCCGCAGGCGGTGGTCGATCACCGCGTCGGGCAGGACGGCCGGCTCGTCGAGTTCGAGCTGCGTCAGCGCCTTGCCCTGGTTCGGCGGCGACACGATGCGTTTGCCGAGCCAGGACTCGCAGCCCGCAAGACAACAAGCGAACGCCACCACCCAAACGCACGTCACCCGCATCGCTTCAGTTTACGGCGGGCGGCGCGGTGCGTCGCCGTTGATCTCAAGTCCCGGTGTGCCCGAACCCGCCGTCGCCGCGGGCGGTCTCGGGCAGCTCATCGACCTCGAGCCATTCGGTCCTCGGCACGGGCTTGATCAGCAGTTGGGCGATCCGCATGCCGGGCTCGACGACGAACGGCGTGGGCCCCAGGTTGATCAGCGGGACCTTGACCTCGCCGCGGTAGTCGGCGTCGATGGTGCCGGGGCTGTTGGGCAGGGTGACGCCGTGCCGCGACGCGAGCCCCGACCGCGGCCGGACCTGGGCCTCGTAGCCCACCGGCACCGCCAGGGCGAAGCCGCACGGCACGGTCTCGATGCTCCCGGGGGCGATCGTCACGGCGCGGTCGAGGCAGGCGTGCAGGTCCATGCCGGCGGCGTGCGCGCTCTGGTAGGCCGGCAGCGGGGTGCGGTTCGCCACGCCGTGGGGCAGCCGACGGATCGGCACGCGGATCGTCGGGGCCGGTTCGCTCATGCGGCCGATGCTAACGCACCCAGGGCGCGGGCCACGGTATGTTGGGCCGATGGACCACACTTCTGCCGTGTCGATGCCCGAGTCCGAGCGGGTGGCCCGCCTCACGCCACCGGACCCCGCGGCCGGGCCCGTGTCGATGGTGCTGGACACCGACACGTACAACGAGATCGACGACCAGTTCGCGTTGGCGTACGCGCTGCTCTCGCCCGACCGGCTGCGGGTCGAGGCGGTGTACGCCGCGCCGTTCCAGAACGAGCGGGCCGGCTCGCCGGGCGAAGGCATGCGGCAGAGCCGGGAGGAGATCGGGCGGGTGTACGAGCGGCTCGGCGGCGGCGACCACCCGCCGGCGCTCGGCGGCAGCGAGGCGTGGGTCACCGACACCGGGGCGTCGGTGCCGAGCCCGGCCCGCGACGACCTGATCGAGCGGGCGATGGGCCGCGACCCCGACGGCCCGCCGCTGTACGTCGTGGCGATCGGTGCGGCGACCAACGTCGCCTCGGCGTTGATGCACGCCCCCGAGATCGCAGCCCGCGTGGTCGTGGTCTGGCTCGGCGGGCACCCCGTCTATTGGCCGAACCAATCGGAATTCAACCTCCGCGGCGACCCTGCCGCGGCCCGCGTGCTGTTCGACGCCGGCGTGCCGCTGGTCCACGTGCCCTGCGCCAACGTCGCGCAGAAGCTACGCAGCAGCGTCCCCGAGCTGCGGCACCACCTCGCCGGCCGCAACGCGTTGTGCGACTTCCTCGTGCAGCGCTACGCCGAGTACGAAGGCTACGAAACGCCGAAGAAACAAGGCTGGAACGCCGGCCGGCCGATCGCCTACGGCAAGGAGGTCTGGGATGTGGCCCCGGTGGCTTGGCTGGTCGATCCCGCGTGGTCCCGCAGCGTGCTGCGGCCCAGCCCGGTGCTCACCGATCACCAGACGCTGAGCTTCGACCCCGGTCGGCACCTGATCCGGCAGCTCGAAGACCTGAACCGCGACGCCGTGTTCGGCGATCTGTTTGCCAAGCTCGCCGCGGCTCCGCCGCCCGCCGCTCAGCGATAGACCCGTGGTAGGCCCGGGGACAGCCGAGTGAGCATCTCATAGCACGTCGTGCCGGCGAGCCGGGCGAGGCGGGGCAGGGCGTTACCCGCTTCCGGGTCTCGACCGTAGACCTCGACCTCGGCCCCTTTGAGCGACGCGGCGTCCGTGTCCGTGGCTTTCGCCGCGTCGGTCAGGTCGACGCTGAGCT
The DNA here is from genome assembly GCA_039025315.1 of Planctomycetota bacterium. GTDB lineage: Bacteria > Planctomycetota > Phycisphaerae > Phycisphaerales > Phycisphaeraceae > Algisphaera. The sequence goes on from JBCCOP010000056.1 coordinate 4,494, forward strand.
GGTCCATGTTGACCCGGCCCAGCACCGCCGCGTCGTGCCAAGTGTCGCCGACGCGCACCCGCACCGCGGCGCAGCGTTCGGCGTTGGACGACAGGGCGAGCGGGTAGCCGTCGCCGTAGCCGACCGGCACGAGGCCGAGCGTGGACTTGCGGGTGAGCTTGTACGTCGCGCCGTAGCCCACGGCCGCGTGGCGGGGGTACGTGCCGACCTGGACGACGCGGGAGACCCAGCGGACGGCCGGGGTCCAGCGGTGACCGGGCGCGACGGTGGGCTCGCCGAGCAGGTCGTCCTCGCCGTAGCCGTAGAGCCCGAGGCCGGGGCGGACCATGGCGCGGTGGTACGCCGCTTCGCGGAGCAGGCCGTAGGTGTTGGCCAGATGAATCAACGCGTCCTTCGGGATCAGGTCGCGGTGTTCGGCGAGGGCGTCGTCGAAGCGGTCGCGTTGTTTGGCGGCGCGCTTCGGGTCTCCGCCGGCGGTGGCGAGGTGGGACATGACGCCGGCGACGCGGAGGTACCGGCGGTCGGTTTGGCGTTTCAGGGCGTCGGCGAACTGCGCGGCGTCGAGGCCGGAGCGGGACATGCCGGTGTCGAGGTAGAGGTGCACCGGCAGCCGGATGCCGAAGGCCCGGCCCACGGCGTCGAGCTCGTCGAGCTGGTCGGGGTCGTGGATGGTCAGGTGCAGCCGGCCGGCGGACGCGGGGCGGTACAGCCCCTCGGTCCGCGTGAGCCGACGCAGCGGGTAGAGCACGAGCAGCGGCGTGGTGACCGCGCCGGCGGTGAGGGCCTCGGCCTCGTCGGGGCCGTAGACCGCGAGCATGCCGCAGCCGGCCTTGGCCATGCGGTGGGCGACGGTGACCGCGCCGAGGCCGTAGGCGTTCTTCTTCACCACGCCGCAGATCACCGGCCCGTCGCCGACGATGTTGCGCACCGCCGCGACGTTGGCGGTGATCGCTCCCAGGTCGACCTCGAGCCGGCTCAGCGGCTCGGTGGGCTGCTCGACGTGCGACGTGTCCATCGATCCATGTTAAGTCAGCCGCGTCGCGGCTACGGCAGCACCAGCGCTCGACGCATGATCTTGCCGGTCGGGTTGCGGGGCAGCTCGTCGAGGTGGTGGATTTCTTTGGGCACCTTGAACGGGGCGACGCCTTCGCGGCAGAAGCGGCGGAGCTCGTCGGCGTCGAACGCGGCACCCTCTTCGAGCTCGACGAAGGCGACCGCCACCTCGCCGCGCGAGTCGTCGGGCCGGCCGATGACCGCCGAGGCGTGGACCGACGGGTGCTTGTTGAGCACCTCTTCGATCTCGCGTGGGAAGACGTTCTCGCCGGAGATGATGAGCATCTCTTTCTTGCGGCCCGTGATGGTGAGGTAGCCGTCGTCGTCGATCTTGCCGATGTCCCCGGTGCGGAAGCAGCGGGTCGGCCCGGAGCCGAGGTGCGGCCGGCGCTCGTCGGGCGGCAGGTCGAGCTCGATCATGACCTCGTCGGTCAGCTCGGGCAGTTGGTAGTAGCCGCGCATCACGCTGGGGCCGGCGATGAGGATCTCGCCCTCTTCGTTGGGCCCGAGCAGTCGGTTGTCGTCGTCGACGATGAGGTTGCGGACGCGGGGGAGGGGTCGGCCGACGGCGTGGGGGCGGTAGGCGTCGTGGGTGGACCAGTTGGTGACGGGCGACGTTTCGGTCAGGCCGTAGCCCTCGAGCAGCTGGACGCCGAAGCGTTCTTTGAAGCCCTGGCAGACGGCGTCGGGCAGCGGCTCGCCGCCGCAGATGACATAACGCAAACTCTCCCAGTCCTCGGCCTTCGCGCTCTTGACCGACAGCAGCGCGGCGAGCATCGACGGCACGCCGATGAACAGCTTCGGGCGATGCTGCTTGATCAGGTCGGTGATCTTCCGGGGGTTGAAGCGGGCGGTGTAGACGACCTGCCCGCCGCCGTAGAGCGGCAGCAGGGTCAGGACGGTGAGGCCGAAGCTGTGGAACTGCGGCAGCACGCCGAGGAAGCTGTCGCAGGCGGTGAGGCCGGCGTGCTCGAGGCAGTCCTCGATGTTGGTGCGGATGTTCTCGACGGTGAGCATGACGCCCTTGGGCTTGCCGGACGTGCCGGAGGTGTAGAGCAGCACGGCCAGCTCGTCGTCGGCGAGCTTGCGCGGCCAGCGCAGCGGCGGCAGGCCCCGGAACATCGAAGGTTCGAGCTTGAGCAGGTTCGGCGGGCCGGGCAGCTTGGCGGGGTCGACGCCGAGGCCCTCGAGCGCGTCGATCATCTTGTCGGCGGTGACGATCGTGTCGATGCCGCTGTCGGCCACGACGTGGCCCAGCTCGTCTTGCGACAGCAGGTAGTTCAGCGGCACCGGCGTCTTCTTCGCCAGCCAGGCCCCGAGCAGGGTCACGGTGAACGCGCCGCTGGTCGGCAGCATGATGCCGACTTTTTGCTTGTCGGTGGCCCGCTCGATGGCCCGGGCGACGAAATACGCCCCGGCCGCGATCCGCAGGAAGCTGTACTCCCGCTGGTCGTCGATGACCGCGACCTGGCGGGGGTGGGTGATCGCGCGGCGGAGGATTCGGCGGAGGATGGCCATGGGGTTAGACTACGCGTGGCCGCGACGGGTCGCCACCGTCCGCGGCCCGTGGTCGGAGGGATTCATGGGTGTCTCGGGTCGGCGACAGCCGGCCGAGGGAGTGCTGCGATGCGACCGACTTACGCTCTTGCTTCATCGTTCCCGTCCCGTTGGGTGTTGGCGTTGCTCGGCGGCGTGGTGTGGTTGACCGCGGCGGGCTGCCCGAGCCGGGCGCCGGTGGCGACGCTGGCGGACGCCAACGGCGCGTACCAGCGCGGCGACTACGCGCAGGCGTACGCCTTCGCCGTCGAGATCGCCGAGGCCCAGCCGTCGCTCGACACCCCGGAGGCCGCGTACCTCGCGGGGCTGGCCGCGGGTGAGCTGGGGCGGACCGACCGGGCGGTGAAGTACCTGCGTCAGGCGGCCGACGCTTTCGACCCGCAGCTCGCCGCCGACGCGGGGGTGATGCTGGGGCTCGCCTATTCGACCCAGGAGCGTTACGCCCTGGCGACCGACGCCCTGCTCACCGCCGCGCCCCGGCTCGAGGGCGAGGACCGGGCCAAGGCGTACTTCTACGCCGCGATCGCGCAGCAGAAGCTCGGCCGGTGGGCCAACGCCCGGGACCACCTGACCCTCGCCCGCGCCGCGTCGGCGGACCCGGCGCTGCGGACGCAGATCGAAGAACAGCTCGCGGTCAACGGCTACACGCTGCAGATCGGCTCGTTCGTCGACCCGGGCAACGCCCGGACCGCCGCCGACCAGATCGCCGAGGCCGCCGCCGCCAACCGCCTCGGCCAGCCCCGGCTGATCCCCAACCCCGTCCGGCCGAACCAGACCCTGGTCCACGTCGGGCGGTTCACGACCTTCGCCTCGGCCGCGACGTACCGCGACCAGCTCGGCGTGCCCGGCGCATTCGTCGTGCCGATCGCGGTCGAAGTCCAGCGGTAGCCCGAGAGAGCCGTGAGATGTTCCGGGGGCGGGGGCTCAGCGGCCGTCGACGCGGTAGAAGCCGTTGGGGTTGTACATCATGTACGCGTCCATCGGCTCGAGCGGCGGGAGGTTGACGTACGACCGGCCGTGCTCGTCCTGCATCAGGAAACGGAACCACCACGGCTTGGGCGCTTCGCCCGTCGGCCGGCGGCGGACGCCTTCTTCGCGAACCTCGCCCACGATCGTGTTGACCCACTTCAGCTCGACGGCGCGGTCGGCAAACTCTTCCCAGTCGCCGTCGGACTTGTTCTCGTACATCAGCTCGACGAACCGCTCGGCGGTCACGCCCATCTTCTCGGCCACGGGCTCGGCGAGGCGGGCCTCCCACTCCTTGAGGACCTCGACGGTCTCCTCGATGTCGGTCATGTTGCCGAAGGCCCCGGCGGACATCTGGTGGTGCAGCATGATTGCGTCGGGGTAGGCGTAGCTGTGGTCCGCGAGGGTGGTGATGATGGCCGCCATCGAGGCGGCGAAGGACTTGACCACGACGTGGACCGGCGCGTCGCTGGCTTCGATCGCCTTGACGATGCGGTAGCCCTGCATGACCGACCCGCCGGGGCAGTTGTCGATCATCAGGAAGATCGGAGCGTCGGGGTCCTCGTTGTTGAAGTAGTGGATGCGGTCGCAGACGTAGTCGGCCGTGCCGGTGATGATCGGGCCGTTGAGCGCGATCCTCCGGTCCGAGACGTAGAGCACGCCGTCGACGAAAGGCTCGGTGCGGTACTCCGGCGGCCCGTCGATGACGTCGCCGAGCTGGTCCTTGGTGTTCTGCTGCATCAGGCGGGCCTGGTCCACCGCCAGGGCGGTCTCCGCGGCCGTCTTCCGTGATTCGAGTTCGAGTTGTTGGGCCCGCAGTTCCGCGGCCAGGCTTTCGTTCTGCGCGGTCAACAGCATCTGGCGGTGCGACGCCTCAGCGAGCTCGGCCTGCCGCTGCGCCGCGGCGAGGGCCTGCTCGGCCCGGAGCTTCTGCGTCTGCGCCTTGAGGTCCGTCAGCTCGGCGGCGAGCTTCGCCTCGGCGAGCTGCTGTTGCTTCTGGAGCAGCGCCAGCTCGGCGTCAAGCGGGGCCGACTCGGCCGACCGCTTCGCGGCGTCGAGGCCCGCGGCGGCTTCGAGCCGGGCCTGTTCTTCCGACAGGGGCAGCAGTTCTCTGTGTTGTTGCTGCTGCGCCCGTTCGAGTTCCTGGGCGAGCCGCTGCTGCTGCGCTTTGGCTTCGGCAAGCTCGGCTTCGAGGCGGGCGGTGCGGAGCTGGGCCTCGAGTTGTAGCCGCTCCAGCTCTTGCCGCATGGCCGCCAGCCGCGGGTCTTCGGGCGATTGCTCTTCCGCGCCAACGGTTCCGTGGCCCGCGGCCGGCTCCTCGGTATAGATCTCGATGGTTTCCTCGTAGACCTCCGCCAGATTGGTCTCGGCGGGGGCCGCGACCGACCACGACAACATCACCAACCCGGCGGCGGTGCCGCACGACCAACACGTTAAAGCTCGCATCGAATGCTCCGGACGGAAGGGTGCCGACGGCTTGGGTCGCCGGTAAAACCAGTAGACGCCTGTCTATCGCAAAAATGCAATCGCCATCGTAACGAACGGTCTGGCGGAGTTAAGCGGAAAACCCGAACGGAAGATGCAGGTCTGCGACAGCCGGCGGGTGGTTCAATCGCCGTCGGCGACGGTCGTCGGGTCGGGCTTGTACAGCCGGGTCTCGAGCGCCCAGATCTTCTCGGTGAACCGGCCGCCGAGTTCCTGCGCGGGCTTGGCGTCGCCCTCGGGCCGGGCCTCGCCGAGGGCGAGGTTGAGCTTGGCGTCGAGGTTGTCGAGGCCCGAGATGAAGATCGCCTCGGGCGTGGCGGGCAGCTTGAGCGCGCCGTACTCCGGCCGGCCGTGGTGCGAGAGGATGATGTGGGTCAGCACCTGGAGCACGGCCGCCGGGACTTTTAACGCCGCTTCGCCGAGCTCTTCGTCTTCGCAGGCCTTCGCCTTGGCTTCGAGCATGATCGCGCCGCGGGCGATGTGGCCGACGAGCTGGCCGTCGTCGGTGTACTGGAACCCGCGGAGCCATTCGAGCTCGTGGCACTTGCCCAGGTCGTGCAGGAACAGGCCCATCAGCACGACGTCGCGGTTGAGCCGGGGGTAGAGCGGCAGCACCGCGTCGGCCGCCTTCATCATGCCCAGCGTGTGTTCGAGCAGCCCGCCGAGGTAGGCGTGGTGCAGGGCCGTCGCGGCCGGGGCCTGGCAGAACCGGCCCATCAGCTCGCCGTCTTCGAGGTAGCGGTCCGCCAGCGAGCGGATCGCGGGGTGCTCCAGGCTCTGCAGCAGCGACAAGACCTCGCCGAACATCTGGTCGATGTCGTGGCTCGTGCTGGGCAGCAGGTCTTGCAGTTCGGATTCGGTCGGCTCGTGCGGCCGGATGTCCTGCACGATGATCTGCATCTCGCCCTGGTACGGCTGGGTCTGGCCCGCCGCCCAGACGAACCCGTCGGTCGGCAGCGTGGCGAAGTGTTCTTCGGTGATCGACCACATCCGCGCCGGCGTCCGCCCGGACTTGTCCGCCAGGAGGCACTTGAGGAACGGCTTGCCGTTCTTGGTCATCCCGAGCTGGGCGTTCTGGATCGCGAAGACGCCGTCGGCGTACTGGTTGGCCTGCAGGTCGCGGATGTAGGTGCGGGGCATGGAAGTAGTTTTGTAGTTGAGAAGCCGAGTAGTTGAGGGGGACGTAACACGGCAGTCTATCGCGATCCCGGGCTGACTACTCATCTACCCAGATGCCCGACTACCTGCTCGTCGTCGCCAACATCACCGACCCCACCAGCCCCAACCCGACCGAAGCCGCGAACGCCCACACGCCCCAGCCCAGCTCCGCCTCGCTGCCCCCGGGAAGGGCCTGCACCGCCAGCACCAGCAAGCCGAGAACCACCACGTCCAGCATCGAGAACTTGCCCAGGTGACCCGCCCACCGCACCACCGCGTGCGGCCGCTGACCCATCCACACCGCCGCGACCCCCCAGCCCATCGCCCCGAGCTTCAGCGTCGGGAACACCACCGAGAACGCCAGCAGCACCGCCGCCAGCCCCGGCTCGCCGCCCCGCCACAGCGCCGCGATCCCGCCCAGGATCGAGTACGTCGTCGGCTCCAGCTCGCCGGGCCGCAGCAGCCGCAGCCAGCCGGTGAGCTCTCCCGCCCGCGGCACCACGGTCAGGCAGGGGCCGACCAGCCCCAGACCCAGCAGCACCGCGCTGCACAGCAGGGTGGATGACAGCAGCCAACCTGTCCGCCGTCGCCGCATGAAATCAAGTCCTAGCTGCAACGCCACGCGTCGCTGACGGGTAACCGCGGCTGGCGGTCAGCGACGCGTGGCGTCGCAGCTATAGCTACAAGCAAAATCAAACCGTGTGTCAAGGTTGGCCCAACGCCTCCAACAGGTTCTGCGCCGGCTGATCCGTGCCGGTCACCCGCAGGATCAGCCGCTTGACCGCGTTGTCCGCCGACGCCTCGCGCCGCAGCGTCTGGTCGCCCATCCGAAGGGTGTCGACCGGCAGCTCGAACCGCCCCGCCGCGTCGCCCGGCAGGCCCGGGCCGTCGTGGTCCCACACCTCGACGACCAGCGACGCGTCGGCCGTGGCGTTGAGTACCAGCCCGCGGTTCAGCAGCGACGCCAACTCCACCCGCCCGTCGCCCACCAGCGGCAACGCCTCGGCCACGTCCACCCCGATCGGGTCCCACAGCCCCACCAACGCGTTGTCCCGCACCCCGCTCGTGAACGCCGCCTGGCCTCGCCACGTCAACCGGTAGCGGATGTCCGGGGCCCGCCCGCCGACGCGGTCCCATGCCTTGCCGTCGGGCCGCTGCGGGTACAGCTCCACCGTCCGCACAAACACGTAGTAGTCCCGACCCGGCGTCACGAAGACCGGCCCGGCTATCGCTTCCGCTTCCGTTTGCTTCAACGGCAGGTCCGAGGCGTCTCCCGACCAGGCCAGGTACACCGCCGCCGCCGCCACGACGACGGCCACCGGCGGCAGGCCGAACACCCACGCCGGCACCCGCCGGGCGGCGGGCGGCAGCGACGCCGGCGGTGGGGGTGGGGTCTCTTCCACGTGGTCACGATAGCGGACCGGCCGTGCGGGCCCGTACTTGAAGCGTCGTGACGGGCCGCTTAGCTTGATGTCCATGGCTGTCCGACAGACTCGGCAACGCGCGACGATCCGCGCGGTAATCGAGCAAGCCGCCCGCCCGCTCGCCCCGCGTGAGGTCCTCGGGCTCGCCCAAGCCGAACTGCCCGGCCTCGGGATCGCCACCGTGTACCGCGCTCTGAAGGCCGGCGGCAACGAGGGCTGGCTCACCCCCGTCGAGCTGCCCCACGGCCCGACCCGCTACGAGCCGGCCGGCAAAAAACACCACCACCACTTCGAGTGCATCGAGTGCGCGGCGGTCTACAGCGTCGAGGGCTGCCCCGGCAACATCGACGCCCTCGTCCCCAACGGCGCCGAACTCACCGGCCACGAAATCATCCTTTACGGCCGCTGCGCCGACTGCGTCGCCGCGTCCTGATGGTGTGAATATCTCACCGTAGCCGCGACGCCACGCGTCGCAGCCACTCACCGATGAGGCTGCCGTTCTTAGCTCGGCAAAAAAACAACGCCGCGCGGGAACGCAGCGTCGCCGAGAAATACTTCGATGGTCGGCAAATTACCGCTGATCGCAACGCAGCCGACGTGTCATCAAACCGAGCCCGCCGAGTGCCAGGACGGCCGCACCGGTAGGCTCGGGGATGGTTTGGACTTCGATCTGAACCGACTCGAGCGGAAACAGGTCGCCGGGACGCGCCACCGAGATGGCGAAGCTGTACTCGCCGAAGGCGTCTACGTCGAAAGTCGTAATCGAACCAGTCGGCGGGACCACCGTCTGCGGTGCCCCCGTGATGGGGGGGGTGAAGCCGTTCTCGAGGAAGCCGAAGGTCAAGTTCTGCGAGCCTTGACTGACCGTTGGCTCGCTCGGGTCCAGAGCGGCACCCTCGTCGATGAGAAAGCGACCCATCACGGTGGTTGGGGTGTCTTGACCGGGGTCGAAATCGTAAAACAGCGTGATGTCGTAATCGTCGAGCGACTTCCCACCGGTCGGGTCGTCGACCTCGATATAAAAACCAAAGTTCCACTGGGCGGTCGATTCGTTATCACTCCCGACAGGACCGTTACCCGCTTCGGCAAAGAATCGGCCCTGACCGTCGTTGGTCACGGCCGGTGCGGCGGAAAACCGGGGGGTGGCGGTCAGGCCAAGGGTGATTACGACGCCACTGTCAACAAATTGTGTGGAGGCCGCCACCGCGTCATTGGGGATGTCCGTTCCACCAAAAGTTGCTTGTGGAAGCAAACCGAAGCTGTCGAAGATCGGGTCAGCTTGCACAGTTGACATCGTCACAGCCAACGCAAAACCCGTACAGATAGACAGAAACTTTCCAGGCTCCTCATACATCTTTTTCTATCACCTCTCTCCAAGTTTTAAGCAGGGCCCACCGGTAACAACAGAAGCCATTGCGACTTCTATGGCAAACCGTAGCTAATTCACGGGGCGGAGGCAACGCCCGGAGGTTTAAATTGTGTTAGGAATTTCCCGGAGATTGTGTACCGAGTCTTCGCAAGGCCATCGGAAGCGTGTGGCGTCGCCGCGGGGGGCCCGGTGGACGCTCAGGCCGACAGCGGGGTGCAGAAGGTCATGTGTTGCTCGCCCACGGCGACGTCGCGGAGCAGGTGCAGCTTCAGCAGCTCGCCGAGGCGGGCGACGAGGTTGACCGACAGGTCGGCGCGGTCGGTGAAGAGGTGTAGCACCGGGTCGGCGTCGGGGTCGAAGTGGCGGGTGCGCTCGGTCAGCCGCAGCAGGTCGCGGTGCTGCCGGGCCCAGTCGCGGACGGCGACGAGCTCGACGATGGCCTCGCGCGGGGTCGGCGGGTCGCCCTCGGCCGAGTCGTGGCGGTGCAGCAGGTGCAATCGGCCCGTGCTGTCGAGGGCGAGCTGGGTGTGGGGCTGGCTCGGGCAGCGGGCCTCGAGCGCCAGGCCGCCGGGGATCGACGCGGCGGCGCGGGGGTCGGAGTCGATGAGGGCGAAGAGGTCGGGGGATTTTTGATTTTTAATTTCTGATTTTTGATCGGCGGCTTCGGCCGGCGGCTCGGGCTCGAGGGCGTCGAGGTGGACCGGCTCGGCGAGCGGGGGCAGGGTGGGCGACGCGGCGGCCGGCTCTTCGGGTTCCGCGGCCGGCGTTGGGGTTTCGAGGGCGGCCAGCCAGGCGGCGAGGCGGGGCCAGAGGGTCTCGGTGTCGGGGAAGCTGCCGAGGGTGCGGCAGCGGGCGGGGATCATCTTCTGCTGGTAGCCGATCAGCTCGAGCGGGGTGTGCAGGAAGTTGGCGACCGCGGCGCGGAGCTTGCGGGCGGCGTCCTGCCCGGCCGGGCGGTCCGAGCCGACGACCATGAGCCCGACGTGGGCCCGGGCGACGTCGCCGTCGGCCTCGAGCAGGTGTTTGAGCAGGCGGTAGCCCGCGACGATCGCGGCGTCGTCCGCCCCGCTGAGCAGGGTCCAGTAGTCCAGGGCCAGGAGCTTCGGCAGGGATTCGGGGGTCGGGTCGAGGTGGACCAGCACGGTCCGCACCGGCGCGACGCGGGCGGCGCAGAGCTGGTCCAGCACGGCCAGCAGGTCGCGGCCGCCGAAGCCGCCCGGCGGGACGCGGAGCGTCGGGGCCGCCGCGGCGGGCCCGGCGTAGGGATCGACGTCGGGGGCGGGCTGCGTCGGCTCGACGAGCTCGAGGTCGATGCGGCAGGCGTCGACGTGGAGGATGGCGACCGCGCCGTCCTGCTGGGCCAGCAGCTGGCCGTACTGCGTGAGCCAAGGCCCGGCCATGCCGGGGAGGTTGCCGAGGACGACGGCCTCGGCGTTGGCGTTGGCGCGGCCGGGGCGTACAGGTGTCGCGGGCTCGTCGCCGGCGAGGCGGAGCCGCGGTTCGTCGCGGGGCGGCGACGGGTCGTGGCGGTAGTCGGCCGCAGCAGGGTCGTTGGTCTCGTCGGCCACGGGCGGTGGGGTGTGGGCGGGCTTGGGCGGCAGCTTGATCGGCCCGGGGCCGGCGAGGGCGTCGGGGTCGGGTTCCGTGAGGAACAGCTCGGCGAGGTCGTCGAGGGTTTCCGGGGGTTGGGGGTTGCGGTCGTCCATGACGGTCACGCCCCCGCCTTGATCTCGATGATGTTGTTCAGCTCGCCGA
>JBCCOP010000057.1:0-15119 GCA_039025315.1 Planctomycetota bacterium
ACGCGGACCTCGCGGCCGGCCTGGATGGCGAAGGCCTCGCGGACGCCGCGCTCGTCCCGGGCGATCTGCTCGAGGTCCTGGAGGCGTTTGACGTAGCGCTCGAGCGACTCGCGGCGGGCGCCGGTGCGGGCGCCGGATATGGCGTCGGCGGCCATGACGATCGGGGTGTAGGGCGTGGTCGAGGGGATGTCGTTGTGGTGGCCCTCGACGGCGTTGAGCACGGCCTCTTTCTCGCCGTACTTACGGCAGAAGTCGGCCCCGATCTTGGGGTGGCCGCCCTCGACCTCGTGGTCCATGGCCTTGCCGATGTCGTGGAGGAAGCCGCAGCGGCGGGCGACCTCGCCGTCGAGCCCGAGCTCGTCGGCGATGACTTGGCAGAGGTAGGCGACCTCGTGGGAGTGGCGGAGGATGTTCTGGCCGTAGGACGTGCGGTAGTGCAGACGGCCCATCATCTCGGAGACCTTGGGGTGGATGCCGTGGATGTGGGCCTCTTCGCAGGCCTCTTTGCCGAACTTGGTGATCTTCTTCTCGAACTCATCGAAGACTTGTTGGGAGAGCTCTTCGATGCGGGCGGGGTGGATGCGGCCGTCTTCGAGCAGGCGGCGGAGGGTCTCGGCGGCGGCGGCGCGGCGGACGGGGTCGAAGCAGGAGACGATCACCACGCCGGGGGTGTCGTCGACGACGACGTCGACGCCGGTGGCGGCCTCGAAGGCGCGGATGTTGCGGCCCTCGCGGCCGATGACCCGGCCCTTCATCGCGTCGTCCTCGACCGCGACCGAGTTGCTCGTCGATTCGGCGCAGTGCTCGGAGGCGTAGCGCTGGATCGCGGTGAGCGTGATCTTCTGGGCCAGCTCCTTGGCCTCGTCTTCGGTGCGTTGCTGGACCTGTTTGATCAGCTCGCCGGACTCGTGGGTGAGTTGCTGCTCGAGGACTTGCATGGCCTCGCGCTTGGCGTCGTCCTCGCTGAGGTGGGCGATGCGGAGCAGCTCGTTCTTGAGGTGCTCTTGGTGCTGGTCGTTGGCCTTCTGGCGCTTGGCGAGTAATTGCTCGGCCTCGTCGAGCTTGCCGTCGATCTTGGACTGCTCGTCCTTGATCTTGGCGTCGAGGTCGAGGAGGTATTTTTCTTTGGTGGCGAGGGTGTCGAGTTTCTTGTCGAGCAGGTCTTCGCGCTTGGTGAGGCGGCGGTCTTTCTCGGCGATCTCGTTGCGGGTGGCCTCGGTTTCCTGGTCGAAGGATTCGCGTCGCTTCGCCTGGTCGTTGCGGGCGTCGAGCTCGATCTGCTTGGTGAGGGTTTCGCCGTCGGCGCGGGCCTTGGCGAGCAGGTCGTCGGCCTGCCGTTTGGCGGTGTTGATCGCGCCGCCGGCGACGAGCTTGGTGACGAGGAAGACACCCACGGCGCCGACGGCGATGCCGGCGAGGGTGAGCAGGGCGGTGGCGGCGGCGGAGACGCCGAGGAGTCCGGCGGACGCGAGGGTGGGGAGGAGGTGGATCACGTGGTTCCCTTCGGAGGCGGCCGGGTTCCCGGGTGGAGCCGGGGGGCCGGGGTGAGGGGCACGTGTTGGGCGGGGCGGCTCGGGGCGTTAGTGGGAGTCGATCTCGGGCCGCGGTTGGCGGCGGGGCCGGCCGCGGGGCGTGGGTCGGCGGGGGGCCGAGACGCACGCGGCGGGGGCGGGGCAGGGCCGGATCGCCGGAGGCCGAGTGACGCCGAGTCCGGGCAGGACCGGGGCGGGGGCCGGGGCGAGCAAGCGGTGCAGGATGAGGTCGACGAGCAGCAGCATGACGCGGTTTCGGGTCCCGCCCCGGGACGGATTCGGGGTGCCGTCTGGCGGCCGAGGCCGGGGAAAGACGGCGGATCGGGAACGGTCGGGGGAGCCGCCCGGCCGCAACGTGCCGGGAGTATGGATTGCCAAACGGCAAGGGCTTTACGAGGAAGATGTTAGTCGTGTTCGGGCGAGACCGTCAAGGTTGCCGCGGCCGGGGCCGCTGGGGCGGGGGCGTTACCGTAGCGGACAGCCCGGACGCCGACCCAGACCAGGGTCTCGAAGCCCAGCACGGCGAGGCCGAAGCCCACGGCGGCGAGCAGCAGGGCGGTATCGACCGCGGTGGTGCCGACCGCCAGGGTGATCCAGCGGTCGGCCCAGCCCGCGGCGTCGACGGCCCGCAGCATCGTGAGGACGGCCGCCGCGGCGACCCAGCCGACCGAGGCGTAGGCGACGACGCGTTCGGCCCGGGTGATGGGGACCCGCCAGCCGCGGCGTCGGCTGAAGAGGGTGACGCCGAGGACCTCGACGTAGCTCATGGCGAGGACGACCTTGGCGGCGGCCATGCCCTGGAGCCAGGCCATCAGGAAGCCGCGGTCGGTCAGGGCGAGGGTGGCGAGGCCCCAGCCTCCGCCGACCAGCGACGCGACGGAGAGCAGGAACAGGCGGTCGCGGAGGTTGCTGCCGCCGAGGTCGAGCCTGCCGAACGAGGATTTCGGGGCGATGGCGATCGCGGCGGCGGTGGAGAGCCAGGCCCGCGGCGTCGCGGCGTGCTGCCACGGCAGGCCGACCCGTCGCTCGGCCCGCGACGCCGCGATCGGCCGGCCGCACTCCGGGCAGTCCGCATCGCCCGGCAGCTTGTCCAACGGGTAGCCGCAGTCCTCGCACAGCAGCGCATCGCTCGGGGGGCGGGGTTCGGCGATAGGCGAGTTTACGGCGAGGACGCGGACAAAACGGCTTGCCCTGGAACGAGACCGGATCGCGGCAAAATGATGAATAAACTTTTTTAATACGTAGTTTAATACTTCATTCTTGACATGGATAAGGAAATTCCTGATGTTAAGTAAGGAAAGGCCTTATGTCCGGGGCGGCTGGGCAAAATCGCAAACTTAACGGTTGATTTAGGCCCGGTCCTTAACGTCATGACTATCCAGGACGGATACGAACCCCCACAACGGCTGCTTGTCGATCGCCCGACCCCGCCGTCTTGATGAAACCACCTTACTCACGGGCGATCGGAAAGACAGACACGATGAAACTGACGATGATGGCGGCCAGCCGTGCCACGGCACGCGAGTTTTTGCGTTGCGTGGAGAACCTTGGGCACGTGGCGGACCTGCACGAGTCGGCCGACGCGGCCTACGCGGCGATCCGGGAGCGGGAGCCGGACCTTCTGGTGGTCGCCGACGGCGACGGGTTGGCGGGGGTGTCGGCCCTGCGGCGGATGCGTCTGGCGGGTTACACGGGCCTGACGCTTTTCATCGCGGCACGGGACACGTCGGCCGACCGGGTCGCGGCGTTCAACGCCGGGGCGGATCAGGTTGTCCCGCGCGGCGTGCCGTGCGAGGAGTACGCGGTGCGGGTGCTGGCGTTGCTGCGGTACAAGCGGGCGACGCCGAGCGACGAGATCAGCTACCAGTCTGTGCGGGTGATGCCGTCCCGGCTGAGTGCGTACCGCGAGGAGCGGTCGCTGGAGCTGCGGGGCAAGCCGTTCTCGCTGCTGGAGTTCTTCGTGCGTCACCCCGAAGAGGTGCACGAGCGGGCGCGGATCGCGTCGGCGGTGTGGGACCAGAACCTCGACGTGTTCTCGAACGTGATCGACGTGACGGTGTCGAAGCTGCGGCGTCAGCTGGACCGGGGCGTTGGGAAGCGTTACCTGCACACGGTGATCGGCAAGGGGTACATGCTCTCGGAAGAAGGGCCGGGCGCGGCGGCGTAGCGCCGCGAGGGTATTACGGCGGGGGCTGGGTCAGGCCGGGCATGGTGTCGGGCAGCTCGGCCGAGTCGCCGTGGGGCCGGGGCGGCAGGAGCGATTCGACGGGGCCGGGCGGACGCGGGACGGCGGGCGGTTCGGGGTCGCGGACCCAGAGGTTGTCGCGTACGTCCACCCGCGGGAAGCCGCCGCCGTTCCAGAACGGGTTGGCTTTGCCCTCGGCGTTGATCCAGGCGGCGCGGTTGCGGGTGATCGTGACCGGCCCGGCGTTGGCACCCGGGTACAGGTGCCAGGCGTAGACGCCGACGTTGGCGACGTCGGAGCGTTGGCCGAGCACGAGGTTGTCGTCGACGGTGATGTGCCCGCCGCCGGCGACGCCGATGCCGACCTGGCCAGCGTTGTAGACGGCGTTGTGTCGGGCGAGCTGGTGGGAGCCGCCGGCGTCGCCGAGCATGATGCCCGAGCCGGAGCGGGAGAAGCCGTCGCTGCCGTGGTCGGGGTCGCCGTGCAGTTCGTTGTGGGCGACGAGGATCGGCGAGCCGGCGGTGCCGTGGGCTTTGAACAGGTTGATGCCGTCCTCGGCGACCGAGCGTCCCCGGCGGTTGACCAGGAGGTTGTGGGTGATCGCCTGGCCCGGCCCGGCGGTCTGGTCGAACTGCACGAGCTGGCCACGCGGCATCGGCCCGAGCATGTCGATCCCGACGTTGCCGACGACGCGGACGCCGCCGCCGCGGTGGGCGTAGACCCCCGAGGCGACGCGCTCGAAGCGGTTGCCTTGGATGAGCGCCCCGTCGACGCCGTCGAGGTGGACGCCGGGGTGTTCGCTGTCGTGGACGTACGAGTTGAGCACACGCAGCCCGCCGCCGCCGTCGGCCCGGACGGACCGCAGGTCGCAGCCGGTGACGGTGACGTCGAAGCAGTCGATCAGGCGGATCGACGGGTCGGCGTCGATGCGCAGGTGGGCGAGGGTCACGCCCCGCTGTCCCCGCAGCACGACCGGGCCGCTGGGGGTCGTCGCCACGGCCGCGACCCGCGGCTCGGCCGCTCCGTCCGCCGCCGAGAGACCGCCCAGCAGAGCGACCGAACCGACGACCAACCGGACTCCCCGGCGAATTCGAAGAGGGTTTTGGGCCGTCATGCCGATAAATTACCGACGTTTCGAAGGTTTCGGTTGGCCGCTCGCCTTCGAGGGGTCACACTGTGTGGACGACGGTTTCCCCCGAGCCCCCCGCTTTGTCCGATTCGCCCCATCTTTCCTCCGCCGCCCGTCCCCTGGACGGACCGCCCGCGGCTCTCCCGGCCGCCGCGGTGAGCCCGCGGGTCTGGCTAGGGGTGGCGTTGCTGACGCTGCTGGCGGCGGGGCTGCGGCTGCTGCGGCTGGACCACGGCGGGCTGTGGTACGACGAGTTGATCATGGCCCGGATCACGGCCGGCGGGTGGGACAAGGTCTGGGAAGAGCTCCTGCTGACCCGGCCGCCGGTGTACCCGCTGCTGGGCTACGCCTGGTCATCGGTATTCGGCGGCAGCGACGCGGCGATCCGTCTGCTGCCAGCCCTGCTGGGCGTGGCGACGGTGCCGGTGATGTTTCTGGTGGGTCGTCGGTTGTTCGGGGTGGCGGCGGGGCTGCTGACCGCGGGGCTGCTGGCGGTCGCGCCGTACCAGGTTTATTACAGCCAGGAACACCGCTACTACGCGCTGGTGATGCTGCTGACGGTGGCGTCGATCGCGCTGCTGCTGCGGGGGCTGCGGGTGGGCGAGCCGGCGGGGGGCGACGGCGGGCGGGCGCGGTGGGGGTCGTGGGCGGGCCACGGCGTGGCGAGCGTGCTGATGCTGCTGACGCACCCGCTGTCGGCGTTGATCCTCGGGCCGGTGGGGCTGGCGGTGCTGGCGTTGGCGGGCCTGGGTCGGCTGCGTTGGCGGCGGGTGGGGGTGTTCGTGGGGGTGCAGGTCGGGGTGATGGTGGCGTTCGTGCCGTGGGTCTTATGGAAGCTGGGGCTGATGAGCAGCCGGGTCGAGTCTGGGACGATGGACGCGGACGGCTTCGTGCCGTGGATCACGTCGCCGCCGTGGTGGGCGCCGGTGCGGACGGCGGGGAACTTCATGTTCCTGGGGGCGCGTTACCTGCGGGCGGACCTGACGCTGCTAGGAGGGTTGGTGCTGCTGGCGGGGGTGGCGGTGGCGTGGTGGCGATGCGGGGGGATGTCCGGGGGGCTTGCCGCGGCGCGTCGATATGGTGCGCGTTTGGGCGCGAGCCTCCGGGGGCGGTCGTCGGCGTGGGGGTTCGCCGCGGTGTGGGCCGCGGGGCCGGTGCTGCTGCTCGCGGCGGTGTCGTGGGCGGCCAAGCCGCTGTACGTGGACCGCTACATCATCGCGGCGTCGGGGGGGCTGTACTTGTTGGTCGCCGCGGCGTTGGTAGCCGGGGCGCGGGTGCTGCCGGCGTGGTCGGTGGCGGGGGCGATCGCGCTGGGGATGGCCGGTTCGCTCACGACGTATTACCAGGCGCCGGGCAAGGGGGCGTGGCCCGAGGCGGCGGCGTGGCTGGACGGGGCGTGGTTGCCGGGCGAGGCGGTGGCGTTCAGCAGCGAGCGGGGCAACGTCCGGGAGACGGAGCACGTCCGCCGGAACTGGTTCTGGTACGCCGAGGCGGGGCGGGACGCGCCGCAGACGGACGTGGACGTGCGGGCCGCGCCAGCGGTGGTGGCCGAGCGGCTGCGCGAAGCGGCGTCGGGCCCGCGGCACGCGGTCTGGCTGGTGCTGTGGCGGGACACGGCCGCGCCGGTCGGGCTGGACACAGCGTTCGCCGAGCCGGTCGCCGGCGTGCGGCTGGACCGGGTCGAGCGGTTCTTCGACCTGACGCTGATGCGTTTCGTGTGCGACGACGCGGCCGAGGCCGGCGTGGAGCTGGCCGAGTCGCAGGACCCGGGCCGGCCGGCGGGGG
Organism: Planctomycetota bacterium; assembly: GCA_039025315.1. GTDB lineage: Bacteria > Planctomycetota > Phycisphaerae > Phycisphaerales > Phycisphaeraceae > Algisphaera. Next base: position 6,632 of record JBCCOP010000057.1, read on the forward strand.
TGGGGGCGTCGGTGGGTCTGGAGACCCCGGGCGTCGCGTCCGGGATCGGGCCCGAAGACGCTTCGCCGGTGGTCGAGCGATGAGGGCGGGGCGGCCGAAACCTCGTCGCCCCGAGCGTAATTTAATTGACCGCCGCGGGTCCTCGGCTAAATTTGCCGTAACCGGAGGCCCACGGCGGGCCCACGGGCCGGGCGGGCCACGCCCGGGTGGGGACAAGGACGCTCCTCGACCAGACTGAAAACGACCGGCCGCGGCGTCGGGCGCACGGTCCGCCCTCATCCGGCCCGGCCGACCGCCCGACGCGACCCGCTGCACTCACCAGGCTCACCCATGCCACACCCGCTGCCGCCCGCGACAACCTCGGCCCCCCCGGAAGCTTCCCCGGACGCCCCCCCGGCGCTCGCCGCCCCCGCCGCGGCCCCGCCGCCGATCGTCCAGGCCGAGCCCGCGCTCTCGCTGCTCGAGATCGGCCTGCGCAACCGCGGCAAGCTGATCGCCTGTGGCGTGCTCGCCCTGACGCTGGGCGTGATCTACCAGCTCACCGCCACCCCGCAGTTTCAGAGCACCGCCGAGGTCTTCGTGCTCACCGACCGCGCCGCGCGGGACGACGCGCCGCTCGCGCCCGGCGGGCTCGCCGCGGGGATGCCCTCGACCCAGGCGGCGCTGCTCGGGTCCAACCCCGTCCTGCTCGCCGCCCTCGAAGACCCCGCCGTCAACCGGACCGCGACGATCGCGGGCATCGAGACGCCCGCCCGCCGCCTCCGCCACCTGCAGACGAGCCTCGACATCGGCTGGTCCGAGGACACCGAGACCGTCTCGGTCACCTACCGCGACGAGGTGCCCGCGGACACCGCCGCCGTGGTCAACGGCGTGGTCCACGCCTACCTCAAGCAGCTGCGCCTGCCGGTCGGCGACGACGCGGCCGGGCCGACTACCGACCCGGACGCCGACGCCGAGCTCGCCGCGGTCTTCGAGGCCCCGGGGTCGGCCGACGGTTCGACGCCCGGCGAACCGGGGGTCCTCGACGAGCAGATGATCGCCGCCGGGCTCATGGCCCTGTCCGAGCAGCGGACCACCACGCAGAGCGAGTTCGAGGCCGCCGCGATGCGGTACGACAAGGCCCTCAACACCGCCGACAACCCGACGCAGCTCGCCGCCCTGCTGACCGAGTCGGGGGTCGACCCGCGGAACCTCGGGCTCGCGGAGCTGGCGTTCCTGCGGGCCGAGCTCGCCCGGCTGGACCAGCAGCTGGCGGGCATGCCCGCGTCGTGGGGCCCGCAGCACAAGGTCCGCGGCCCGATCCAGCGGCAGGCCGAGGCCCTGCGTGGTGAGGTCCGGGTCCTGCGGACCGCGGCTTCGGACGCGATGCTCGGGCTGCTGCAGACCCAGCGCGACGGCGCGGCCGACCGCCTCGCCGAGCTGGACCGCCGCATCGCCGCCGACCAGGCCCGCGCCGCCGCGTTGGCCCGGCCTCCGGTTGACTTCTTCCAGCCCGCCCTGGAGCCGATCGATAAGGTCGCGCCCCGCGGCGTGCAGACGATGGGCATCGCCCTGTTCCTCGGGCTCGCCGCCGGGCTCGCCCTGACGCTCCGCAGCGAGATGAAGCGGCCGTCGACCGCGGCCGCGCTGCCGCCCGCCGCGGCCCCGGCCCGGGCCGTGGTCGCCGACGACCCGCCCGCCCCGCTCCGGCTGGGCCGCAGCGAAGACCTCGCCGCCGGCCCCGGCCCCGACGCCCCCGGAATCAACGCCCCCGGAATCGACACCCCGCCCCTGCTCGGCCAGGTCCCCGAGGTCCCCGCCGGCAGCCGGCTCACCTCGCCGAACTTCGACGCCACCGCCAGCAGCATCCACCAGATCCGCGCCGTGCTCCAGGTCCAGGCCCGCAAGCACCAGCACGCCGCCTTCGCCTTCACCAGCCCCCGACGCGGCGCGGGCAAGACCAGCGTCACCATCGGCGTCGCCTCGTCGCTGGCGATGTCCGGCACCCGCACCCTCGTCGTCGACTGCGACCTCGCCGGCCGCATCGCCCGCGGCCAAACCACCCCCCCCGGAAGTTCTCACCCCGTTTCCGGGAGTGAAACCAGCGCCGCGGACAACGGGCAACACGTCAACGGTCAGGCCCACGACCCGTTCGGCCCGATCGACCCCGCCGGCTCTTCGGCCGAAAACGCCTCGCTCGACAACATCGCCCGGGAGCAGGGCTACGTCAGCGACGACGACGAGCGGGCCCTCGCGTCCGAGGCCGCCGGTCAGATCGGCATCACCGGCGTGCTCGACGGCGCCCCGCTCGAGAAGTGTGTCGTCCCCGCGACCGTGCCGGGCCTCGCCCTGCTGCCGGCGGTCCACGCCACGACCGCCCACATCGGCAAGATGTCCGACCGCTTCATCCGCGAGCTGATCGACCGCGCCCGGGCCGACTACGACCTGGTGTTGTTCGACACCGGCCCCGTGCCCGGCAGCGTCGAGGCGCTGCTGGTGACCAGCCAGGCCGACGGAGTGATCGTCGTCGTGCCGCAGGGCGAGCAGAAGTCCGCCCTCGACCGCACGATGTCGTACCTCAAGGTCGTGGGTGCGAAGGTCGCCGGCACGGTGTTCAACCGCTCGGCCCACGCGCCGGACCCGGGCCGGGCCGACGACCGCCACGCCAGCCTCGGCGGGGCCGCCGCGATGGCCGCCGCCGCCGGCGCCAGCCGCCACGCCGTCGACCACGCCGGCGACGGCGGCGAAGACCCGCTCGTCGAGCTCGAACGCCAGCAGAACGCCGCCGACGACGACGGCGAGTACCTCGCCGGCGACGCCCCGCTGGGCTCCGGCATTCTCGCCGCCGCCGTCTTCTCCGACGCCGACTCCGACTACGCCAACCAGGACTGGAAGCTCGAAGAAACCAGCGAGTTCAACGGCTCGGTCGAGGAGCTGTTCGGCAAGGTCGACGACGACAACAACACCAAGAAGCCCTGACCCGCCGGCCCGGCGTTTAGCCCACCCCCCGGCGGACGCGGTCCGCCAGATCGCGCAGGCCCTGCATGTGCTCGGCGATCATGCCCGTGGGCAGCGGCTCGAGCGTCAGCAGGGTCACCAGCTCGGAGCCGGCCTCGAAGAGCTTCGGGTAGCCGTAGAGCCCGGCGGTGGCGGCGAACTCGTGGGCCGTCTCGACCGGGTCGCGGTCGGGCGAGCTCTGGAGCACCTGTTCGTCGAGCAGGTCGATCGTCCGGGTCAGCTCGTCGACGTAGTCGAATAGCATCGGCCGGAACGCGGGGTCGTTCCAGTGTTCGCTGCGTAGCGCCTCCGTGTCGGAGTCGGTGTCGGGCCCGGCCTCGGGCAGGTGGCGGGCCAGCAGCTCGGCGAACTTGTCGAAGGCGAACGGCTTGTTGAGGCAGGCCTGCACCCCGTTTTCGGTTAGCTGCCGGGCGGTCGCCGCCGGGATCGCGTGGCCCACAACGACGATCGGCATGTCGTGCCCGCCGCTGCGCAGCCGACGCACCAGGTACTGCGCCGGGTCGGGCCGCAGCCGCAGCTCGGCGAGCACCAGGTCGAAGTGTTCGGCCGCGACGCACTCCAGGCTCCGCAGCGTGTCGGTGGTCGCGCGGAAGGTCAGGCCCAGCTGCGCCAGGCGGTGGCCGACGTAACGCCGGTCGGCCTCGATCGGGTCGACGTAGAGCACCCGGCCCGCGAGCCGGGGCAGGGGCTTGGCGTCGTCGTCGGCTTTCGGCCGGCGCACCTCGGTCTTCTCCGCCTTGAGGATCGCCTCGGCGCAGATCGGCTGGTCGAAGCGTAGCCCCACCTCGTGGACCGACGACCGGACGTAGCGGCAGTGAACGACCCGCGCGGGGATGCGCACCAGCGCCAGGCCGTCGTGGATCACCTCGACGACGCAGCGGGTGTGCTCGTGGAGGAACCCGCCGTGCAGCAGGCCGATCCCGGAGTCCGATAGGTTGCGAGCCCGCGCCCAGAACTTGTGCGACGTCCCGCCGGGGTGGTGGACCTCGAGGCAGACCGAGAGGTGCGCGGGCACGGGCTTCCGCGGCGAGCGTCGGCGGTCCGGGCCGCTGCGGCCCTCTCCCCCAGCGCCGTCCAGCTCCTGCAACAGACGCTGCTGCTCTAGCTCGGAGACCCGCAGCGTCGAGATCACGACTTCGGAATTTGGCTTGCTGTGTTGAACCATCGGACCGGCCCACGGGCCCGGTTCGTGGTGCAAACCCCCGGCGCTCACCGGGTTACCATGGATATCGGAAGATCCGCCCCCGCAATTAACATGGCCCGACGCACCACCCCATCGGCCCCCGCGACGCTCGACGCCGACACCCGCGTCCTCGCGCTGCACGGCCCCGAGCTGGCGATCCAGAAAGAAAAACTCGACGCGATGCGCGACGCGCTCGAGGCGGCCCACGGCGCGGTCGAGCGGTTCGCCTTCGACGGCAAGACCGCGACGTTGGCCGACGTCTTCGACGAGCTGCGCGGCTACTCGCTGATGGGCGGCTACAAGCTGGTCGAGGTCGATCCGGCCGACGACTTCGTCAAAGCGCACCGCGCGGCCCTGGAGCGTTACGCCCAGAACCCGGTCGACCACGCGACGCTGGTGCTGCGGGCCGGGACGTGGCACCGCGGCAAGCTGGACCAGCACATTGCGAAGGTCGGGGCCGTGATCAAGTGCGAGCCGCCGAAGCCCGCCGAGGCCGTGAGCCGGCTGGTGAAGCGGGCGCGGGACGAGCACGGCCTGACGCTGGACCGCCCGGCGGCGTCGCTGCTGGTCGAACGCCTCGGTGTCCACCTCACCCGGCTCAACACCGAGCTCGACAAGCTCGCCGCCATGACGGGGGCCCTCGAACCGCAGGTCGGGCCGCGGAAACTTCCGGGGGGGGGCACGATCAGCCGGGCGATGGTGGAGCAGGCCGTCGGCAAGAGCAGCGACGAGAAGGCGTGGGAGGTGCAGGAGGTGTTGCTGGGGGCGATGGCGGCGGGAAGCCCGCGAGCGCTGCTGGAGAAGGTGCGGGAGCTGATCGACGTCGGCGGGCAGCCGGAGGTGCTGGTGACGTATTTCGTGGCGGACCTGGCGCGGAAGCTGGCGGTGGGCGGGCAGATGCTGGCGGCGGGCGAGCCGGAGGGGGCGATCGCCAAGGCGCTGAAGCTCTGGGGCCCGCGGCAGCGGATGGTGATGGACGTCTTGCGGCGGGTCGGGCCGGGCGGCGGGGCGGCGCTGCTGGAGGCGGCGCTCTCGGCCGACGCGCGGAGCAAGTCGGGGTTCGGGTCGGCGGGGCGGAATCTTGAAGGGCTGTGCGTGCGGATGGCCGATAGCAGCGGATAGCCCGATAAGTTTCGGGCGCGGCAACGGAATGCCGCTTTGTTGTTGCCGAGTCGCCGTGGCAGGGAGGCCCGATGCAGACCGAGGCGTGGTCGTGGTTGGTGAGCTGGGGGGTAATGCTGACGCTGGGCCTGCTGGCCACGCTGGCGATGACGGGCTGCGCCGGCGGGGCGGGTAACACCCGGCCGGCGGTCTCGCTGGCGACCGACGCTCCCCCGGAACAAGTAACCCGCGAGACCGCGGCGGACGACGACCTGGCGGCGCAGACGCGGGCCCTGGCCGAGCGGCTGACCGCGACGCTACCGGAAGGCAGCCGGCCGGCGGCGGAGCCCGACCCGATCGACGGGGCGTTCGACCCGTTCGCCGGGGCCGAGCCGCTGCCGACGACCCGGCCGACCCCCGCGCCGGCCGCGGAGCCGAGCGAGGTCGCGTGGCTGAGCGATGACGCACCGGCACCGGCAACGCCCGTCGGCACTGACCTTCCGGGGGGTGCGTTTGAAGTCACGCCGCCGCCGACGGTGGTGGCCCGCCCCGAAGCCCCGCGGCCGCTGACCCGGGCCGAGCTGCTCGCCGAGCTCTCGGCCCAGCTCGACGCCGGAGACGACCCGGCGCTGGCCCGCGCCGTGACCGCCGCCGCGCTGAGCCTCGCCGACCCGGACCACGCGCTCGACGGCCGGGTCCTCGAGCCGCTCAAACCGATGCAGCGCGACGCCGTCCGCCGGCTGCACACGCTGTTCCTGGGCATCCACCGCCGCGCCGCCGACACGGACACCACCGCCGCCGACGCCGCAGCCGGCGGCGGCGGGTTCGACCGCAAGGACCTCGACGCCGCGCTCGCCGACGCCTTCGGCCCGATGCCGCTGACCATCGTCCACGCCCAGCTCTGCCGCAGCGTCTCGGGCTACGGCGTGTACGAACCCATGAAGAGCCGACGGTTCCTCGCCGGCCAAACCCAACGCACCATCGTCTACGTCGAGGTCGAGGACTTCGCCGCCGCCCGGCTCGACGACGACCGCCGCGAGGTCCGCCTCGAGCAGGAGCTGATCCTCTACCGCGAGGACGACGGGCTGGCCGTCTGGCGGCACGAGCCGACGCAGATCATCGACGTCTCCCGCAACCACCGCCGTGATTTTTACGTCGTCCAGCTCGTCACCCTGCCGGCCCACCTCGGCACGGGCCGGTACCGCCTCAAGGTCCGCCTCACCGACCGCCACGGCGAGGCGATCGACGAGACCACGCTGGCCCTGGAGGTCGTCGCCGACGCGAGGCTGCTCGACGGCGACCCGATCGACTGAGTCGGAACCGGGTCGGGTTGCTGCTATCTTGCGGCGATGCGAGTCTTGGCCGACAGGGACGGGGTGGGGCGGCGGGTGGAAGAGATGGCCGCGTGGGTCGACGGGCTGCGTCGGGAGACGCCGGGCCGGGCGTTCGCGTTGGTCGGGGTGCGGAGCCGCGGGGACGTGATCGCGCGGCGGGTGGCTGAACGGCTGGGGATCCCCGACGTCGGGGTGCTGGACATCACGCTGTACCGCGACGACCTGAGCGAGGCGACGACGCAGCCGGTGGTGCGGACGACGGAGATCGACTTCGACCTCGACGGGCGGTCGGTGGTGTTGATCGACGACGTGCTGATGACGGGGCGGTCGGTGCGGGCGGCGTTGGCGTCGCTGATGGATTTGGGACGGCCGCGGCGGGTGTGGCTGGCGGTGATGGTGGACCGCGGGCTGGGTGTGCGGGAGCTGCCGATCGCGGCGGACTTTGCGGCGATGACCGAAGACGGGCCGGGGCGGGTAAAGGTCGAGCTGACGCCGACGGACGATGCGGACCGGGTGGTGCTGGTGGAGGACGGCGACCGATGAGCGACGGCGAGGGTTACGCCTGGACACACCGGCACCTGCTGGGCATCGGCGACCTGTCGGCCGCGGACCTGCGGTTCGTGCTGCAGACGGCCCGCGGCTTCGCTGACGTCTCAACGCGGAGTGTGAAGAAGGTGCCGTCGCTGCGGGGCCGGGTGGTGGCGAACCTGTTCTTCGAGGACTCGACCCGCACCGCGATGAGCTTCCAGCTCGCGGCGCAGCGGCTCTCGGCCGACGTGCTGGACTTCCGGGGCAAGGGCAGCAGCGTCTCGAAGGGCGAGACGCTGGTGGACACCGCGCGGAACATCGAGGCGATGGGCGTCGACGTCATGGTGTGCCGGCACCACCACTCGGGCGCGGCCCGGCAGCTGGCCGACGCGGTGGGCTGCGCCGTGGTCAACGCCGGCGACGGGCAGCACGAGCACCCGACCCAGGCGTTGCTGGACCTCTACACGATCGCCGAGCGGTTCGGTCGGCTCGACACGTACGACCTGTCGGGGCTGACCGTGGCGATCGTGGGCGACATCGCGCACTCGCGGGTCGCGCGGTCGGACCTGCTGGGGCTGCGCAAGCTCGGGGCCGAGGTGGTGCTGGTGGGCCCGCCGACGCTGCTGCCGTCGGGGCTGGGGGGTGACGGGGTCACGTTGTCGCCCGACCTCGACGTGGTCTTGCCGGGGTGCGACGTGGTGAACGTCTTGCGGGTGCAGTTCGAGCGGCTCGCATCGCCGGCGTTCCCGTCGACGCGGGAGTACGCGGCGTTCTACGGCCTCACGGCCGCGCGGTTGACGCGGTGTAAGGACGACGTGTTGGTGATGCACCCGGGGCCGATGAACCGGGGGCTGGAGATCGACGCGGCGGTGGCGGACGGGCCGAACTCGGCGATCCTGCGGCAGGTGACGAACGGGCTGGCGGTGCGGATGGCGGCGTTGTTCCTCGTAACGACGGCGTGATACGGAAAAAATAAGAAGCCCACGTTCGACGAACGTGGGCTTCCGGGGTGGTGGATGGGTTGTGTCGGCTTTATGCCGCGGCGCGTTTCGCCGACGGGCGGCGCTTGCGGCCGACGGTGCGCTGGTCGGGGGTCATGCGGCGCTGGGTGTTCTCGGCGATGGTCTGGACGAGTTCGATCGGGTCCTTGGCCCAGAGGTCGGCGCCGATCTCCTCGGCCAGGCCGTCGGCCCGGTTGAACACGCCGCCGCCGACGATGATCTGCAGCGTCGGGCAGGCGCCCAGGTCGTGGAGCCGGTCGATGAGCAGGCGGGTCTGGGGCACGGTGGCGGGGACGCTGCCGAAGACCACGAGCTTGTCGACGCCGAGGGTGCCGATCTGCTCG
>JBCCOP010000058.1:0-14849 GCA_039025315.1 Planctomycetota bacterium
CCGTCGACGCCCCCAACGTCCACAACCTCGCCATCGACGGCACCTTCGACGACTGCCAGGACCTGGTCAAGGCGATGTTCAACGACGCCGCCTTCCGCGACGACGTGAAGATGACCGGGATCAACAGCATCAACTTCGCCCGGCTGATGCCCCAGATCGTCTACTACTTCACCGCCGCGCTGACGCTGCACGGCCGCGACGCCGCCACCACCCCCACCGCCTTCAGCGTCCCCACCGGCAACTTCGGCGACGTCTACGCCGGCTACGCCGCCGCAAAGATGGGCCTGCCCGTCGCCCGCCTCGTCGTCGCGTCGAACCAGAACGACATCCTCACCCGCGTGCTGAACTCGGGAGACCACGCCCTCGGCCCCGTCGCCCGGACACTCGCCCCGTCGATGGACATCCAGGTCAGCAGCAACTTCGAACGCCTGCTGTTCGACCTGCTCGGCCGCGACGGGAACGCCGTCGCCGACAAGATGAACCAGCTCCGGACCACCGGCCGCTTCACCCTCACCCCCGACCAGCTCGCCCCCGCCCGCCCCCTCTTCGCCGCCCACCGCGTCGACGAACAGCCGACCCTCGACACCATGCGGCGGGTCCACGACACCACCGGCGAACTGCTCGACCCCCACACCGCCATCGGCGTCGCCGCCGCCGAGCGGGAACGCCAAGCGTGTCCCGACCTCCACGACACAGAGATGGTCGTGCTCGGCACCGCCCACCCCGCCAAGTTCCCCGACGCCGTTGAACGCGCCACCGGCCGACGTCCCGCCCTGCCCGCTCACCTCACCGACCTCTACGAACGCGAGGAACGCTACGACGTGCTGCCCAACGACCTCGCCACCGTGCAGGCCCGCGTCCGGGCGCAGAGCCGTCCGCTTACCACCCCCGCGGAAAGCCCGACATGAACCCCCGCTCCCTGCTCGCCATCTGCTTCGCATCGGTCTTGTTTCTTGCCGGCTGCCGCTCCGTCCCGCCCACGCCCGAGGACCCGGGGCCCCTGCTGACCTTCGACGACACGGTCACGCTCGACAACGGCCTGGCTCGCCTCGGCGTCGCGCCGTCCGTGGGACGGGTCGTGCACTTCGGGCTCGCCGACGGCGCGAACCTGCTGTGGATCAACACCGTCGGCGGGGCGGCGAAGACGGCCGCGGGCCACGACGGGCACGCCTACGTGAACGCCGGCGGCGACAAGACCTGGGCCACCGTCCAGTTCATCTGGCCGCGGGCCTACGACGTCGTCGACAAGCTCTGGCCGCCCGACGGCACGATCGACGGTTCGCCCTGGAACCTGGTCGAACACACCGACCGGCGGATCGTCATCGAGAGCCAAGTCAGCCCCGAGTTCGGGCTCGCCGTCCGCCGGTCGTTCACCCTGGCTCCGGACCGGCCCCGCGTCGAGATCGTCAACACCTACCTCCGCGTCGAACCCAACCCCTACCCCGCCACGATCTGGAGCGTGACGCAGGTGCGCCCGCCCCGCGTCGCGTTGCTGGGCGTCGCCGACGACCGGCCCGCCGGCCAGCCCGCGTGGCGCTACCTCACGACAGAGACCCCCGACCGCACCGCCGGCCAGATCGAGCCCGACGAGGCCGCCGGCGTCGTCCGCTGGCGGGGACTCCCCGGCGAAGGCGCGAAGATCGGCGGCTTCGGCCGATGGGTCGCCGCGGTGTACGACGACGTGACGTTCCTCCAGGCCGCCGCCTACGACCCCGCCGCCGCCTACCCCGACGGGTCCAACGCCCAGCTCTACCGCGCCCGGACCTACATCGAGCTCGAGCTGCTGAGCCCCACCGTCCACCTCCGCCCCGGCGCGACGCTCGAACACCGCGTCGTCTGGCGTCTGATCGAGACCCCCCCGGCCCAGGCGGAAGCCCAGGTCCGCGCCACGCTGCCCGAGCTGCTGGACGAATCGCAGCCGCCCGGGCTCGGACTGAGAGGCCCCTGCGGGCTTCCGGGGGCGGTCAAGGGTCGGGCCGATCCGGTCGATAGGACGGGGATGCGTGTGCCCCCTCCGCAGCACGGCCAGGACCCGCGTCGGCGGATGCCGCGGCACACGACGGACGTCGTGACCTGCCCCCTGGGCGAGGTGGTGGACCTGTCGGGGACGGGGGTGCGGGTGGCGGTCGCGGGGCGGTGCCCGCTGAAGGTGGGCCAGGCGGTGAACCTGCCGCTGCAGACGCCCAACGGGCGGATGACGCTGGCGTCGCGGGTGGTGTGGCGGAAGCGGGCGGGGCTGCTGGGCGGCTGCGTGCTGGGGCTGGACTTCGTGGGCATCAAGCCGAACCAGTCGGTGGTGCTGGCGACGATCGCGCGGTTCGGGTTTGTGGCGGCGTCGGACGTCAAGTCGGCCCGGGGGTCGTCGGCCGCGGCGGCCGACGGGCCGCAGCGGATCGAGGCAGACCTGGCGATGGCGCCGTACTTCGAGAAGCTCGAGCTGACGCCGGAGGCCTCGGCCGAGCAGGTCAAGGACGCCTACCGCAAGCTCGCGCGGCAGTACCACCCCGACGTCGCGCCGGGGCCGGAGAACCAGGCGAAGTTCGTCGAGCTGCGCGAGGCGTACCAGCTGCTGAGCGACCACCTGCGTCGGGCGGGTTAGCGACCGAGGGTCGCGAGCCAGCCGACGTAAGCGTCGGCCCCGTCGATCGCGAAGCCGAAGAACAAGCCGATCAGCATGAACGCCCCGATGAACAGCAGCAGGCTCAGGCCCGGCTGGGTCGGGTTGTAGGCGAAATCGCGGTAGCGTTGGCTGTAGTCGGCCAGGATGTGCGAGCCGTCGAGCGGCGGGGCGGGCATGAGGTTGAACACCGCGAGCACGAGGTTGAACACCCCGGCGATGGCCAGGAGGCGCAGGGTGTTCTGCTGGATCATCGACAGCTCGCCGGCGACGCCGGCGCGGGCGAACTCGCCGTAGAGCGCGAAGACCGCGGGCAGGTCGGCGACGCCCCAGAGCCGCAGCAGGACGGCCAGCAGCGTGAGCGTGACCGCGGCGAGGATCAGGTTCGTCGCCGGCCCGGCGGCAGCGACGAAGGCCCCGGCGTGACGCCCCCGCATCCGCGTCGGGTCGATCGGCATCTGGCCCCAGGCGATGCCCGCGATGCCCAGGGCGACCAGGCTGAACGGGCCCATGTGCACCAGCGGGTTGCCCGTCATCCGCCCCTGGACCCGCGGCGTCGGGTCGCCGCGGCGCAGCGCCGCCCAGCCGTGCGCCAGCTCGTGCAGCACGATGCTGACCACGACCACGAGCACGACCGCGAAGAAGTAGAACTGGTCGGCCGGGTTGTCGCTGACGAGGTTGGAGATAAACAGCTGCATGGCGGAGCGGCATCATAGAGCCGCGCTGCCGAACGCCGCCGTACTACGCCGCCCGCCGGTCGGTGTCCGCCGGCGCGGGCATGGCCGTCGGCGCCTGCCCGAGGCTCCGCAGCAGCTGCCGGCGGTAGTCGTCGCGGGCCAGCCACCACGGGCGACGCAGCAGCTGCGACCACATCACCCGCCGGTCCGGGTCGCCCGCGATCTCGGCCTCGGCCGCGGCGTAGAGCCGGCGGGCCTCGTCGCACTTGCGCCACAGCAGGTAGCGCGGCGTCGGCGGCAGCTGGTTGCCGTAACGCTCGGCCGCCTCGACGAACTCGTCGCCGCAGCCCAGCGCGTGGGCCGCGGTGAGGCTGCGGTCGTGGTCCCGCACCGCGGCGATCGCGGGCCGGATCACGCCCGGCAGCTGCTCGGCGGTGTACAGCCGGGCGTGCATCTCGTGGGCGTACGCCAGGCGGAACGTGCTGTCGAACCCGCCCATGATCTTCAGCAGCTCGGTGCGGTAGAACACCGCGCTGCCCGGCAGCGGCCCGCCCTCGTGCATCAGGAAGCCGGCGAGGCTCCGCGGCGGGTCGGCCGGGTGTTCGCCCAGCGGCTCGTCGCACTCGTCGACCCGCACCGCCGCGCCGACGGCCCAGTCCGGCCCGTCGCCGACCTCGGCCCCCAGCACCTTCGCCACCTCGTGCAAGGCGAACGGCAGGTACGCGTCGTCGCCGTCCAGGACGCCGACCAGGTCGCCGGTCGCCCAGTTCAAGGCCGTGTTGACCGCCTCGGCCGGGCCCGAGTCCCAGTCGCTCTGCCAGTGGTCGATGTGCTCGTCGTAGGCCCGCAGCAGCTCGAGGCTCTCGTCGTCGGACCCGCCGTCCATGACGATCAGCTCGAGGTTGTCGTAGCCCTGGTCGATCACCGAGCACAGGGCCCGCTCGAGGTAACGCGGCTGGTCGAGGTGCGGGACGATGACGGTGATGCGGGGGAGCTTGTCGTTCACGGCGGGGGCCTCGGCGGGGTGCGGAGACGGCCGGGTGTCACAAACCGGACGACCGTCAACGCCCGCATCGGCCGGGGCGCGGAGCGACTTGGCAAGCGGTTCACGGTTCTCGGACGCAGGTCGCAGCGCAGCAGAGATAGCTGCGACGCAACGCGTCGCTGACGCAAACTTCAGATCGGTCGGCCGCCGCCCATCATCAGCGGGCGTACCGGCTCGGGTTCGGGCAGGTCGACGGCGGGTGTCGCCGGCTCGTCCGGTTCTTCCGCCGGAGCCGCGTCCCGCGGTTCGTCGGGCGCGCCGCGCAGGATCGGGTGGATCGCGTCCTTCATCGAGATGTCGCCCGAGCCCATGACCGGCCGGCTCACCGCTCCGGACGTTCCGGCCGCCGCGGGACGCAGCGACGCCTCGGTCGCCAGCGGGCTGTGCTGGCTCGGCCCGTCGTCGAGCCGTTCGGCCTTGCGGACCTTCTTCGCCTTCGGCTTGCGGACCTTCAGCGGCCCCGGCGCGAGGATCGCGGTGACCATGAGCGCCTGCAGCCCCAGCAGCGGTAGCCGCAGCGTCTCGCTCGGCCCGGCCGTGCCGAGGTACACGAAGTACCCCCCGACCATCAGCATCAGCACCAGCCCCGCCCAGCGGCGACGCCAGAGCATCAGCACCCCGCCCACGGCCGCGGCCACGACCAGCGCGGCGTTGAGGCCGACCCAGCCGTTGACCACCCACTCCGTCACCGGGTCGGGCGTCGCGGCGGGGTCGATGCTTTCACCCAGCCACGCCGCGGCGTAGCCCGCCGGCTCGTAGGTGAGCCCCAGCCGCGCGAACGCGAGGTCCAGCGAGTGGTCCAGCCCGAGCTTCGGCGCCGTCGCGGGCACCGCCGTCTGCAGCGTGCCCACCAGGTCGGCGCTCAGCCGGTCGCGGCTGTGGGTCTCCAGCAGCTCGAGCGTCGGCGTCTCGGCGTGGTCCGCCGAGTTGACGTAGGTGCGGAACTCGCCCAGCAGCTTCTGCTTCGTGTCGTAGGCGTGCGGCCCGGCGAGCGGGTCCTGCGCGGTGGCGAGCGTGCCGAACAGCCGGTCGAACGCCGGGCCCGTCGTGATCCACGGCCCGAAGCCCTGGTCGGTGTTGCGGGTCATCCAAAGCCCGGCCGGCACCGCGGTGCCCAGCAGCATGACCGCCGCGAGCATGGCGGACCGTACCCGCCGCTCGCCGAGGACCATCCACCCCGCCGCGATCGGCGAGAGCCAGAGCATCGCCGGCGCGAACAGCGACGCGACGCCGAGCGACAGCCCGCCGCCGAACGCCCCGCGGAAGCCCCGCGTCTCGGCCCGCGCCACGCCGTACAGCCCGGCCAGCACCAGCACCACCACGACCGCGTCGGCCGCCAGCGTCGAGGGCGCGAGGATCATCGCCGGGTGCAGCGCGACCAACGCCGCCGCCAACGCCGCCGGGGCCTTACGCCCCACCAGCCCCACCCCGACGCCGTAGACCAGCGGCACGCACAGCGCGCCGACGACGCACTGCGCGACCAGCAGCCACTTGAGCGACAGCCCGGTGAACGTGAACAGCGACAGCACCGCCGGGTAGCCCGGCGCGTGGTGGAAGTCGGGGACCAGGCCCGTCTCGCCGACGGTCGCCTGTTCGCCGCGGGCGGCGCGGATCGTTTCGATCTCGGCGGCGAGCGTGCCCTCGGGCGGGGCGGCCAGGCCGAACGTCTGCTGCTCCGCCAGGTTCTCGGCGAGCTCGAGCTGCACCGGGGTGAGCGTGGTGTAGGCGTTCTCGACGTCGAACATCGGGCCCATCATCACGACCAGCAGCCGCAGGATCAGCGCGATGGCGAATATCAGCGCGACGTAGAGCACGTATGACTCGGCGTCGTCGCTGGGCATGTTGGCCTTGCGCAGCCGGGCGGGCTCGGCCTCGGCGGCCGCGTCGCGGTGCCAGTCCACGCCCGGCACGCCGCGCTGCAGGTCGGGCGCGGCGTCGTCCGAATCCAGGTACGTCGGGGGGCGTAGGGCCACGGCCGGTCTCCACAGAAAAGCGTCACGTAAGCGCGGGGCCGCGGCGGTGCGCGCGATAACCCCGCGGGACGCATCGACGCCCCCGGGCCGGGGCTTGACGCGAAAACCGCCGGGCGTCGGGCCCGGCGATAAGCGGTGCGGGTTGTGACGGTTCTGCTTGCTGTGCCGCGGCCGGACGTGCGGGCGGGTTAACGCATCGGCGGCGGGCCGCGGCGTTCGCCGCGCGGGCCCGACTCGCCGCGGCGGCCGCCCCCGCCGGTCTTCAGGAAGCTCTCGTCCGGCGTGCCGTGGAACGTGCGGGGCACGAACGGGAAGTCTTCGGTCAGGACGTAGTGGTACGTCCCGTCGGGGTACTCGGGCGTGACGCCGGTGCGGCCGTTGTGTTCGTCGAGGTCGCCGCGGCCCGCGACGTATTCCCAATCTTCGGTGAACCGCCCGTCGTACCGCCCGCCCGGCGAATCGCTACCGGAGGGGCGGACGCCCGACTTGAGTCGGTAGCTCGTGCGGAGTTTGGTGAGCGGGCTGCTGGGGTCGTCGGCGTCGCGGTGGCCGTAGACGCCGTAGATCGGGTAGCCGTCGGCGGCGTAGCCGAGCAGGACCATGGCGTCGGGGGTGCGGTCGACGGGCCGGCCGGCGAGGCGTTCGTAGAGCCCGGTGGGCAGGGCGTGGTAGTGGTACGTCCCGTCGGGCTGGACGTGGGCGTGGTGCTCGTCGAGCCCGAGGTTGATCCGGCCGGTGAGGGCCTCGTACCGCCAGATCGTGGTGTCGCGGCTCGGCCCGTTGCTGCGTCCCATCTGGGTGCGGCCGGTGGGCGACCAGACCTCGGCCGTGCCGGGGTCGAAGGGCACGCCGTTGAGCGCGACGCCGAAGAGCGCGCGTGGGGTTCGGCCCGACGTGGACCGGGCCGGCCGCGGGTCGAGGGTGACGCGGAAGCGGTGCTCTTGAGGCGTGATCGTGTGCGGGTTGCCGCGGTTGGGGAAGCGCCCGGGGGTGTGGTCGGGCAGGCCGTTGGAGGTGATGGTGCGGTAGCCGTTGCGCTCGGCGATCTCGACCCGTGGCGTCAGGCCGGCGACGCGCAGCGGGGCGGCGAGGTAGGCGACGGGCTCGGCGTCTTCGTTGACCTCGGGCCCGTGCCCGCCGGGGTGCGCCGCCGACGGGCCGGCGGGTAAGGCGAGGCACACGGGCGCGAACAGGCACGGCAGGATCGGGCGTCGGGTCAAGGGCGGGCTCCGGAGGGTGTGGCGTTCTGGGTTATCGACCAACGCCCGGGGCACCCGTTTATTGCCGACTAGACTGTGCTCGCATGAACCCGCACCGAGGCCCCGACGACGAGGCGGCGTTGTGGTCGGCGTGGCACGCCGCCGCGGCCGGCCCGGCGGTGGACGACGTGTTGCGCGGCCTTTACGAAGAACTCGACGCCGCGGTCGCCGCCCGCGGGCCGACGTGCTGGGTCAGCGGCAAGTGCTGCAAGTTCGACGACTACGGCCACCGGCTGTACGTCACCGGGCTCGAGGTCGCGTGGTTCCTGCGGCAGGTCGAAAGCAGGACAACGCTGGATGAATCATCACCGTTGACCGGCGGGTCGGTGCTGCGTCTTCCGCAATTCGCCCAGCACCTGGGGGCGTGCCCGTACCAGGTCGATGGCCGGTGCTCGACCCACGCCGTCCGGCCGTTGGGCTGCCGGGTGTTCTTCTGCCAACGCGGCACCGAGGCGTGGCAGCAGGAACTGTACGAGGACTTTCTCGCCCGGCTATGCAAGCTGCACGAAGAACACGAAATCGAATACCGCTACCTCGACTGGATCGACGGGCTCACCCGCGCAGAAGCGGCAGCAGCTCAGCCGGCCGGTCGATGACGGCCGCGGCCCCGGCGTCGCGCAGCTCGTCCACCGACCGGAAGCCCCAGCTCACGCCGACGGTGAAAAAGCCCGCGGCCCGGCCGGTGTGCACGTCCACGTCCGAGTCGCCGACGTAGGCCCAGCTTTCCGGGGGCACGCCCAGCTCGTCGCAGATCTCCAGCGCCGCCTTCGGGTCGGGCTTGACCGGGTAGCCGGCGCGGTGGCCGCGGACCGCCGCGAATGTCTCGGCCGCAAACAGCCGGGCGACGGTATCGACGGTCGCGTCGTCGGGCTTGTTGCTCATTACGGCCAGCGGCAGGCCCCGGCTCCGCAGGTCGTCGAGCAACTCGACCACCCCGTCGTACGGCCGGGTGTGGTCGAAGCGGTGCGCCGCGTAGTGCCCCCGGAAGGACGTGATCGCAGGATCGAAAAGGGGTTGGTGTTCGGGGCCCAGCGCGTCGCGGATCAGCCGCTCGAGCCCCTGCCCGGCGAGGGTGCGGTAACGCTCGACGGGGAACGTCGGCCGGCCGACGGCGGACATCGCGTGGTTGCCGGCGCGGGCGAGGTCCTCGAGCGTGTCCGCCAGCGTGCCGTCGAGGTCGAACATCACCGCGCGGATCGGCATGGGCGCGAGTGTAGGGTTGTGCCGGCTGGGTCGTCGTGACGCGGCCGGTCTTACGCTTACGGCCAGCGGACTCGTTGCGGGCTCCGTGGGCAGCGTTTATCTTTTTTTGGCGGCCCGTACGGTCGGGCCCGCGGGCATACTTCCGGGGGTGGAGTTCGCATGGCGCACCAGAAGTCCGGCCCCGGTTCGACCCCCGGAACCAACCCCGAGCCGCCTGCCGGGGTCACCGACGCCCTGGGCCGCGTGCCCACGGGGCGTTTCATCCTGACGGCGCAGCACGAGGACCGGCGGATGGGCATGCTCGCGCGGTGGGTCCAGCGGGTCTGCGACCGGCCGCCGATGCTCAGCGTCGCGGTGGCCAAGGGCAAGCCCATCATGCCGCTGATCAGCGAGTCGCGGCGGTTCGCGTTGTGCCAGCTCGGCGAGGACGACCGGCTGCTGCAGCGCAAGTTCGCGCAGGACTCCGAACCGGGCGACGACCCGTTCCTGGGCTTCGAGCTGCGGCCGAGCGTGCTGGGCAACGTGCCGATCGTGGCGGGGGTGTTGGCGTACTACGAGTGCGAGCTGGCGTGCCACATGGACGTCGAGGGCGACCACGACCTGTTCGTGGGTCACGTCCACGCGGCGGAGTCGCGGGCGGGCACCCCGGTGGTGGATTTCGCCGCCGGCGACGAGGGGGCCTGACCGGGACGACGCGCGGGTCGGCGGGCCGTAGACTCTGACCCATGCCCCTCGCCACCACGCCCACGCAGATCGACGATCCGGTCAACGCCCGTATCCTCGCGGTGTCCGAGGACCGGGTGCAGGGGTTTTCGCGTCACCCGCTGCGCGAGATCGCGGCGGCGTCGGGCGTCGCGCTGCCGACGGTGATCGAGCGGATCGCCGCGATGCTCGAAGCGGGCACGATCCGCCGGGTCCGGCAGACGCTGCTGGCCACCAGCCTTGCGCCGGGCGCGCTGGTGGCCTGGCGGGTGCCGCCCAAACAACTCAACGCCGCGTTCGATTGGATGTTTGAAAACGACCCGTTCACGGGCCACGTCGTGCTGCGGACGACCGACCGCGAGACGCCCGGCAGCGGCTACCGGCTGTGGACCACGCTGAAGGTGCCCAAGCCGTACGACCGGGCGAAGCACTGCGATTACCTGTGCCGCTTCACCGGGGCGGAGGCGTACCGCTTGCTGCCGGCGAAGAAGCTGTTCGCGTTGGGCGTCGGCCACGTCCGCCGCAAGCAGCTCACGCCCGGCGAGCGGACCGACGAGCCGGGCCGGGTGCTGGACACGCAGGTCGTTGACCTCACGCCGCGGCAGTGGCGGGTGCTGGTCGCGCTGAAGCGCGAGTTCGAGCCCCGCGAGCTGCGCGACGACCTCTGGGCCTCGCGGGCCGCCGAGGCGGGCGAGCACGTCGAGGAGTTCTGCGCGATCGCCGAGGAGCTCAACCGCCTCCGCGTCATCGGCCGGTTCTCGACGTTCCTCGAGCACGTCAAGCAGCACAAGTCGGGCCAGCGCGTTACCCGGTTCAACGCGTTGTTCCACTGGCGGGTGCCCGCGGGCCGGGAGGTCGACGCGGGCCGGGAGGTCGGCCGGCACCTGTGCATGACCCACGCCTACTGGCGCGAGGGCGGCCCCGAGTTCGCCGACGTCAACGTCATGGGCGTCTCCCACGGCACGGAGAAGGAAACCGTCCTCGCCCACAAGGCCGCGATCGACGACCACCTCCGCGAAGCGGGCATCGACGTGAGCTATACCAACGTGTTCTGGGGTGGCCGCAGCGAGATCAAGCCCAGCGAGATCAGCCCGATCGCGTACCGGGCGTGGTGCAAAGAGCGGGAGATCGACGCCGGGGCGATGCGGGCGGTCGAAAACGATAGAACCGCTTTATAATCCCGCCGATGGGTGGCCAAACCGAATTACTCGAACGTATCACCATCGAAACCAGCAAGCGGAGGGGTCGACCATGCGTACGCGGAATGCGGATCGCGGTATACGACGTGCTTGAATACTTGGCCGGCTGGATGTCGGTGGTCGATATCGTCCGTGACTTCCCCGAGCTCGAACCCGAAGATGTCCGCGCCTGCCTAGCGTTTGCCGCGCAGAGAGAACGGCTGCTGTCGGGCCGGTCCGCTTGATGCTCTGGACCGGAACAGAAGCGACCGACTTCAGAACTTCGCCGATGCGCCCGATGAGGCCGTCCTGATTCTCCCGTGACACGACGCCGCTACAAGCTCACCGTCGCCTACGACGGCTCGGCGTTCCACGGCTGGCAGAAGCAGATGCCGCCGGACCGGTCCTGGCCGCGCACCGTGCAGGGCGAACTCGAACGCGCCCTGATGCACGTGCTCCGCCGGCCCAGCGCCGAGATCGACTTGCTCGGCGCCAGCCGCACCGACGCCGGCGTCCACGCCCTGGGCCAAGTCTGCCATTTCAACGCCGAGACCACCATTCCGCTCGACCGGCTGTGCCGGGCCATCAACCGCCGGCTGCCCGACGACATCGAGGCCCGGTCCGTCGAAGAGGTCCACGCCGAGTTCGACGCCATCGCCGACGCGACCGCCAAGCAGTACCGCTACCGCGTCCTCAACGCCCCGCACCGGCCACTGGGTCTACGCCACCTTGTCTACCACGAGCCGGCGACGCTCGACCTCGAGGCGATGCGCGACGCCGCGGCCCGCCTCGCCGGCGAACACGACCTCGCCGGCTTCGCCGCCGCGGCCCACGGCCGCAGCACGACCGCCCGCACGATCCACGCCTGCGACGTCGAAGCCCACCCCTTACCCCCCGGATACGCGGCGGCCATCGACGACGCGGCCAACGGCCGCGAGCTGCACGTGGTTATCTCCGGCAACGGTTTCCTTTACCACACCGTCCGCATCGTCGCCGGCACCCTCGTCGACGTCGGCCTCGGCCGCCGGCCCCCGGAAGTGATCGACGAGATTTTTGCAACCAACGACCGTCGGCTCGCCGGCCCGACCCTGCCGCCGCACGGGCTGTGCCTCGAGTGGGTGAAGCACCGGACGGGTGGGGCGTAGCGGCATGCGCATCCTCCACGTCATCACCCGCCTGATCCTCGGCGGCGCGCAGCAGAACACGGTGCTGTCCTGCCGCGCGCAGGTCGAAGCCGGCCACGACGTCCACCTCGCCTTCGGCCCGATCCACGGCCCCGAGGGATCTCTGCTCGACGAGGCACGCGCCAGCGGCGCGACGCTGCACGAGATCAAGCCGCTGGTGCGGCACCTCAGCCCGATCCAAGACTGGCGGTGCCAGCGGGCGTTGGTCCGGCTGATGTTCGACGTGATGCCGGACCTCGTGCATTCGCATTCGAGCAAAGCGGGGGTCCAGGCACGGGTCGCGGCCTCGAACGCCATCCACGCCGACGATTCACCGCTGCGGCACATGAAGGTTCTACACACCGTGCACGGCCTGCCGTTTCACGACCGGCAGCTCAATCTCCTGCATGGCTTGTACGTCGGTATCGAGCAGTACGCCGCCGAGCGCTGCGATCACCTGGTCGCCATCACGCCGGCCATGGTGGAGGCGTTCGTTGAGAAAAAGATCGTCCCGGCCGAGAAATTCACCGTCATCCCCAGCGGCATTGATCTCGAAGCATTCACCCCCCGACCCGAGAAAAGCGGCGAGGTCCGCGACCACCTGGGTATCCCGCGTGGCGCGCGTGTCGTCGGTCACGTCGGCCGGCTCGACCCGCTCAAAGGCCACGCCGACCTGCTCGACGTGTTGCCGGGCCTGCAAGCCGGACAAGAAACGTGGCTGCTGTTCGTCGGCGACGGGTTCCACCGCAACGCCCTCGAAGCCCACCCGAACATGAAGCTCGGCCGCACGGTGCTGACCGGGCTGGTGCCGCTGGCGGACGTGCCGGACTACCTCGCGGCGATGGACGTGATGGCGCTGCCGTCGTACCAGGAGGGCCAGAGCCGGACGCTGTGCGAGGCCTTGCTGTGCGGGGTGCCGGTGGTGGGCTACGACGTTGGCGGGATCCCGTCGGTGGTGATCGAAGGCGAGACGGGGCGGCTGGCTCCCGTCGGCGACCACGCCGCGCTGGCGGCCGCATTACTCGACGTCTTGCGGGACCCCGGCTATGGTGCGACGCTCGCCGCGGCGGGGAGAGAACACGTTGCCGAGCACTTCTCGGCCGACGCGATGAACCGGCAACTGCTCGCCCTCTACGAACGCCTCGTCAACCCCTGAACCCGCCCATGCCCGAGAAGCCCGGCGAAACCACACGGTTCACCTCGCGTCAGGCGGCGAAGGTCATCCACGACATCCGCCGCGACCGCCGCGGCGACGCCGAACGCCGGGCCGACCAGCGGCTCCGCATCATCGCCGGGGTGTCGGTCCTGCTCATGCTCGTCGGGCTGTTCGTGGTTACGCGGCTGGCGGTCCCGTACGCCGTGTTCGTCGTGCTGGGCCTGGGCGTGGCCGGGTTCGGCTACGCGTTGTTCGCCGCCTCGGCGTTGTACCGAAAGCACTACCGGGCATTCGTGCTGGAGAACATGACGGCCGACGGCACGTTCCTGTTCTGCCCGCGGTGCAAGGACCCGCTCGGCGAGCCGGGCGACCCGGAACTGGACAAACGGCCGCCGCTGCGCTGCGCGAGCTGCGGCGCCCGGCCGTGGCGGTTCTCGCGCGACCAGGTTAAGTGACGGAGAGGCGTATGAACATCCTCGTGGCGGGCCCGCACCCCGACGACCAGGAACTCGGCATGGGCGGCACGATCGCCCGCCTCGCGCAACAGGGCCACGACGTGCTGCTGCTCGACCTGACCAACGGCGAACCGACACCCCACGGCTCGCCGGCGCAGCGCGAGGTCGAATGGAACGCGGCGACCAACATTCTCAACCGACAAGCCGCCAACGGGGGCAAGGTCACGCGACGGCTTCTCGGGCTGAAGAACCGCGAGGTCCAGCACACGCTTGAAGCCCGTCACGCCGTGGCGGGCGTGATGCGGCAGCATCGAGCCGACATCGTGTTCCTGCCGTTCGAGGAAGACGCCCACCCCGACCACCGGGCGGTGACGCGGATCGTCGAGGACGCGCGCTTCGACGCCAAGCTCACGAACATCGACCTGCCGGGGCAGCCGGTCTACCCGAAGTGGCTGGTCTACTACTACTGCACGCACCTGCGGTGGGTCGCGAACCCGACGTTCTGTCTGGACATCACCGGGCAGATGGACGACAAGGAGGCGGCGATCCTGGCGTACGAGACGCAGTTCGTGATCCCCGAGAAGAACCGGCGGGTGGTCGGTTTCGTGCGGGAGATGAACGGGTACATGGGCAGCCGGATCGGCACGCGGTACGCCGAGCCGTTCTTCACCAAGGAGCCGCTGGGGCTGGGGTCGCTGGACGGGTGGGTGGTTTGAGGATCGCTTGCCTTGCCCCCTCTCCCGCCGGGAGAGGGTCGGGGTGAGGGCAGGGTTTCTTTCGCTTGCCGGGTTTTCTGCGACGCGCCCTCACCCGGCTCGCTGCGCTCGCCACCCTCTCCCGGGGGGAGAGGGTTGAATCATCTGGACCGCGACTTCTTCTTGCCGCGGCGCAGCGGTTTCACGCCGGGGGTGCCGGGCTTGGGCTTGCGGGCCGCCTTCTTGCTCAGGCGCACCTTCGTCATGGCCGGGGCGTCCTTGACCTGCTTGAGCTGGTCGCGGATCGAGGCGGCCTTCTCGAACTCGAGGGCCTGGGCGGCCTCGAGCATCTGCTTCTCCAGCTCGGCGATCAGCTCGGCGCGGTCGTATTCTTTTTCGTCGCCGGACATGGCGGCCTTGGCGGTCTTGCGGGCGCGGAGCTCCATCTCGATGCCGCGGCGGATCGCCTTCTTGATCGTTTTGGGCGTGATGCCGTGCTTCTCGTTGTAGGCCAGTTGTTTCGTGCGGCGACGCTCGGTCTCGTCGATCGCCTCTTTCATCGCGGGGGTGACCTCGTCGGCGTACATGACGACGAAGGCGTTCTCGTTGCGGGCCGCCCGGCCGATCTGCTGGATCAGCGACGTGCCGCTGCGCAGGAAGCCGGTCTTGTCCGCGTCCATCACGGCCACCAGCGAGACCTCCGGCAGGTCCAAACCCTCCCGCAAC
>JBCCOP010000059.1:0-14562 GCA_039025315.1 Planctomycetota bacterium
ACCACGAGCGGCAGGACCGCCTTCGCTTCCGGGGGCATCAGCGTCTCGGGCAGCCGCGCCACCAGCTCCGCCGGGCGGTGACGCAGGTACATCAGGCACGTGCCGACCGCCCGCAGCGTGTCGGTGTCCAGGCCCATGCCCAACGCCCGCAGCGCCTCGACCACCGGCCGGGCGGCCTCGTTCTCTTCGAGGAACACCGTCGCCGCGTCGCGCTCGGCCCGGCTCAACTGATCCTCCGCCGCCGCCAGCAGCTCGTCGATCACCGCCAAATCGTCTTCACGGCTCGGCGCGACCGTCCGACGCAGCTCCCGCAGCCGCTGGTCGAGCGCGACGATCCCCGCTTCTTGAAGTTGCTCGGCCTGATCGACCAGCTCCCGCACCTCACCCGCCGCGATCGCCGCCTCCAGCCGGGTCCGCACCCGCTCCGACGGCCGGTCGACCGCGAAGTAGCGGTCCGCCATCAACCCCACCGGGAAGAACGCCCGGATCACGTCGTTGCCCTCGAGCACCTCCGACGGCGCGCCCAGCAGGATCTCCCACTCCCGCGCGAACTCGCCCTTGTAGTACCAGTTCACGTCGTCGGTGCTCTGCCCGACCTTGTGGAACAGGATCCACCCCAGCTCGCGGTACAGCCGCACCGCGTTGGGGTTCTGCGGGATGCCCTGCTCCCGCAGCAGCCGGATGCCTTTGTTGACCCAGTCGTAGCGCTCCTGCGGCGTGAACGTCTCGACCGAGATGTTGTACGCCATGTTCCACGCGAGGAACCCCCAGACGTGCGGGAACCGCGGCTGGAGGTTGCTGATCCACGTCGCCAGGGTGTTGGCCTCGGCGAACCGCCCGTCACGCTTCATCATCTCGGCGCGGTACCACAGCGCGTTGACCGCCACCCCCCGGAAGCTGCCCAGCCCGGCGGCCAGCAGCGCGTACTGCGGCGGGTCCGACTGGTTCTCGTCCACCGCGAACGTCAGCTGCAAATCCCGCCGCTGGTCGTTGATCCGCGGCACGAGCAGCATCGACCCGGCGAGGGCGGCGACGATGACCAGCAGGGCGACGAGTTGGGTCAGGCGATCCTTAGACATTTTTGATTTTGGATTGAGGATTTTTGATTTGGAGACGCAAGCGGTGACGTGATTCTCTTATGAAGATTCTTAGCAATCAAAAATCCTCAATCAAACGGCTTCGACAGCGTCTCCGACGCTAAATCAAAAATCGCGTCACACGGTGACGCGCGCCACCTCCCGCCGCCCGAACACCGCCAGCCCCAGCACCGCCACGACCCCCGTGCTGATCAGCCCGATCCGCAGCAGCACGCCGCCGATCAGCGGCGGCTCGATCGCCCGGCCGTAGGCCACCAGCGGCGTCGGGCTGTACCGCGACAGCGGCGGCACCACCAGCGTGAACGCCTCGCCCACCAGCCGGATCACCAGCTTGAACGCCTCGTAATACTCGCCCGTCCGCACCTGCTCGACGAACTTGCCCGCCGACAGCACCCCCTTGTCCCACCACGGCACCGCGTCCCGCGGTACCGACGCGTAGTTGCGCAGCGACTCGCTCAAATAGTCGCTGCCCACCGCCGCGAAGAACACCAGGAAGCACGCCAGGCACGCCACCGGGAAGCTCAGGAACGTCGCCGCCGCCAGCCCCAGCGCCGCCAGGAAACCCAACCGCACCCACATCACCCCCAGCCCCCGGGCCAGGTTCCCCTCGAACCCGCCGACCCGGTAGAACAGCTCCAGCCCCTCGCCCGGCTTGAACGCCACCGCCGTCTGACCGACGTCGGCCCCGGTGTTGAGGATCGTGAGGTTCAGCTCGCCGGCGTCGTTGACGTGGTCCGGCGTGAAGTACGCGACGTGGAACGTGGCGTTACGCAGCGGCGGCAGCGGCCGGCCCGTCCGCGGCTCGACGTACGGCCGGCCGTTGACCCGGAAGTCCAGCCGCACCAGGTTGTCCCCCGCCGCCGTCGCCGCCTTCGGGTGGTAACGCAGCTGCAGCGTCCGCCCGCCCGCCTTCGCCACGGCGAGCCCCGTAAACCGGTACGTCGTCTGCCCCCGCGGCTCGACCGTCAGCCAGGTCCGTATCGCGTCGAGCTGGATCCGCTGCCGCGCCTCGTCGCGGACGATCTCGACCGGGTCGTCGATCGAGCCGTACAGCGTCGGGTCCACGCCCCGCGCCCGCAGGTCCGTCAGCCGCGCCGCGAAGTCCACCGCCAGCACCGACGCGTCGACCGGCACCGGCTCGGCCGAGGCCCGCGCCGTGAGCACCTGCTCCCGCGCCGCCACCGCGTCCGCCAGGTCCATCGCCGGCTGCCGCTCCAAGACCCGCGTGAACGCCCCGATCCCCACCCCCGCCGTCGCCAGCAGCAGCAGGTTCAGCGACATGATCCCGACCCACTTGCCCGCCAGGTACCCCCCCCGGCTCACCGGCTTGGTCAGCGTCAGGTACGCCTGCCGCTCGCCCAGCTCGGCGCTCACCGTCCGCACCGCCAGCAGGATCGTCATCGCGCTCAGCAGCACCGACGTCAGCGTCAACGCGTAGGTCAGGAACGACTCGAGGCGGTACTGCAGGCGCGTCTCGCCGCCCAGCAGCGACGGCAGCACCGGCAGCAGCAGCACCAGCCCCACCACGAAGATCAGCCCCAGCCGCATCCGGATCGCCTCGTCCACCAGCGTCCGCGCCACCCCCAGCACCCCGTACCCCGGCGTGAACACCAGCCGCAGCAACGCCAGCCCCAGCGTGAACACCACCGCCATCCCCCACGCCCCGGCGAACACGATCGCCGCCCCGGGCCGGCCCAGCGCCCACGCCGTCACGCCCAGCAGCGCCGCCGCCATCGTCAAAATCAGCAGCCGCGACGCGGCGGCGACCCACCCGACATGCCGCCACCGCCAGAGCCCGAAGACCGCCCAGCCGTAGGTCAGCAGCTGCCCGACGCCCACGATGACCGCCGCGGCGAGGTCCGCCCCCTGCGCCCAGACGAACCCGCCCAGCCCCGCCGAGGCGGCGACCAGCACCAGCAACACCGTGAGCCAGGGGACGAAACGCAGCTTCATCACAGAACGATCAGGACTTGCCGCCCAGCAGGTCGTCGAGGACCGCCGCGTCCGCCTCCCGCGGCGGCGGCGACGCGGCCGGCGGCGGGGCCGACGCACGCTGCGGCTCGGGCTCCGGCGCGGCGGCGGGCTCGGTCAGCCCGGCGAGCACCCCGTCCGTCTCGGCGTCGGCCGCAGGGGTGTCCACTTCCGGGGCAGCTACTTCCGGGGGCGGGGGGGGGGTTGGATGAGGTGAGCCGTTCCAGCACCGCGCCGGCGTCTTCGGCCGGGGTAGCCGACCGGCCCGCCGCGTCGCCCGACGCCTCGGTCAAGAACGCCGCCACCGCCCCGGCGTTACCCGCCCCGGACGTCGCCGCGCCCTCGGCCTGCGCCTGCTCCACGATGTCCAAGAACAGCGACTCGAGCCGCTGCCGCGACTGCGTCACGCTCACGTCCGTCACGCCCAGCGCCTCGAGCGCCGCCACGATCTTTTCGCTGTCGACGTGCTGCAGCGTCGGCGTGGTGATCGTCGTCTGGTCCTGCTTGGCCAGCAGCTCGTCGATCGTGCCCATCCGCCTCACCTTGCCGCCGAACATGATCGCGGCGCGGTCGGTGACGTCCTCGACGTCCGAGAGCAGGTGCGAGCACAGCAGCACGGTCTTGCCGGTGTCGCGCAGCCGCAGGATCAGGTCCTTGATCTGCCGCGTGCCGATGGGGTCCAGCCCGGTGGTCGGCTCGTCGAGGATCAGCAGCCGGGGGTCGTTGATGAGCGCCTGGGCGAGGCCGATGCGGCGCTGCATGCCCTTGGAGTACTCGCCGACGGGCCGGCGCTGGACGCGGTCCAGGCCCACCATCTCCAGGAGCATGTCGATGCGTTGCCGGCGCTTCCGGCGGTCCTGGTGGAACAGCTTGCCGTAGTACTCCAGCGTCTCGCGGGCGTCGAGGAAGCGGTAGAGGTACGACTCCTCGGGCAGGTAGCCGATCTGTTTCTTGACCGCGACGTCGCGGGCGGGCCGGCCGAAGACCGACACGACCCCGGACGTGGGGTGCAGCAGCCCGAGGATCATCTTGATGGTGGTGGACTTGCCCGAGCCATTGGGCCCGAGCAGGCCGAACACCTCGCCGCGGCGGACGTCGAGGTCGATGCCGTTGACCGCGGTGACGCGGTCGCGGAGCCAGAAGTCCTTGAACACCTTGGTCAGCCGGGCGCAGCGGATCAGGTGCTCGCCCCCGCCCCCGGAAGTGACCCCGGGAGTCGCGGAAGCCGAGGCTTCGGGCTGGGTGTTGAGGGTGGTCATGCCGATCCTCGATCGAGCGATTCAGCGGGCGGCGTTGTCTTCCATGTCCGCTTCCAGCCGCTGCCGTTCCTTGGTACGTGCGATCTCGGGGTCGCGGTTCATCTGGAGGTCCAGCCGCTGGCCCGACGGGGCGTAGATCAGTTCGATGCCCGAGTCGTCGGTGAAGACGGTCCGCAGGACGCGCTGCCACCGCCGCTGGCGGAACAGCTCGGGGTCGTCGACGAACGCGTCGCGCAGCTCCAGCACCGTCTGGGCTTCGGTCTGGATCCGCTGGGCGATCTGCGAGCGGGCGATCTGGGCGTCGTTGATGATGGTGGCCGTCTCCCCGCCAATACCCCCGGAAGTTTCGTCCCCGTCTTCGGAGTCCGCGGCGGGCGGGACTCGGAGGTTGCGGAAGACCTCGCTGAGCTGGACGTCCATCTCGGCGAGGCGGTCGGTCTGGCCGAGGGTGGTGGCGAGTTCGTACTCCTTGATGAGTTTGACCAGCGGCCCGTCGTCGCCGGCGACGGGCAGGGCGGCCTTGCCCGCGGCCTCGCCGAGCAGGCGGGTGCGGTCGGTCTCGGCCTGGTTGATCTGGGTGTTGCGCTGCTGCTCGGCCTGGCCGACGAGCTCGTAGGCGTCGCGGACCGACAGCGGCATCTCGGGCAGCCGCATGTTGAGCGTGGCGAGGTCGACGCCGAGGCCCAGGGCGTCGAGCTGCCGCTGGGCGACGGCGACGGCGGTGTCGGTGGGGAACCGGCCGCGGATCACGTCGTCGGCCGAGACCGAGGCGGCGGCGTGGACGATGCCCTGCTCGACCAGGGCGGTCACGGTCTGCTCGGCGGCCTCGAGCCCGCTGCGCCCGTCGGCGAAGCCGGTGGGGTCGCCCGCCCCGCCGCGGGTGCCGGCCGCGGACCGCGACACGCCGCGGGGGTCGCCGAAGTTCGCGATGAAGCGGACCGGGTCGCGGATCACGTAGTTGGCGGTGAACCGGGCGTGGACGATGTTGGCGTCGCCGGTGATCAGCGAGCCGTCGCGCTCGGGGTTCAGCGGGCCCGTGCCGCCCTCGCCCTCGTAGACGAACGTCTGCGCCAGGTCCAGCGACCGCTCGTTGGTCGGCACCTTGATCACCCGGTCGACCGGGAACGGGAACCCGAAGTGCAGCCCCCGGCCGCGGGTCTGGTTGCCCTCGGCGTCCGTCACGATCTGCCCGAACCGGCTGACCACCGCCTCCTCCTGCTCGGCGACCTGGTAGACGCCGGTGAACAGGTAGACCACCACCAACGCGAGCATCAATACCCGCAGCAGCAGGAAGCTGACCCGCAGCGCGTCGGCGAGCGACTGCTGGGCCGGGTCGTCGTCGACGACCGCGGGCTCGACGCGGGCCTCCGGCTCGGTCGGCGGCGTGTCCTGCGTCTCGTCACTTAGTTCCGGGGGTTCGGGCATGGGTTACTCGTCGTTCCCCGCGGTCCGTTCGTTGGTCCGCCCGGTGAGCAGGTCGAGGAACTGCATCGCGTTGGCGTCGAGGATCAGCGTCGAGCCCGGCAGCATCTGCCGCAGCGTCTCGATCTGGGCGAGGAAGATCGCCAGCTCGGGGTTCTGGGCGAACACGTCGTAGTTCACCAGCCCCTCGCGGACGCCCTCGGCGCGGATGCGCGACGCCTCGGCGTCGGCGAAACTGAGGATCTGGCCCTTGACGCGCTCGGCCTCGGCGCGGATCGCGGTCGCGGTGTTCTCGCCCTCTTGCTTCGCGCTGGCGGCGAGCCGTTCGCGGGTGCTGCGCATCCGGGCAAAGACCTCCTGCGTGGTGGACTCGGGTAGCAGCAGGCGGTTGATGCCGACGCGTTCGATCTCGATGCCGTAGCCCAGCCCGGCGATCCGCTCGCGCAGCTTCTGCGTGACCTCGTCCTCGATCTCGGTCAGGCGGAGCCGGCTCGGGTCGGTGTTGACCATCTCGTCGAAGCGGTAGCGGGAGAACTCGCCCTGCAGGTTCTGGACCTGCGAGTTGAGCCGCTGCCGGACGGTCTCGAGGTTCTGCAGCTCGACGAAGAAGGCGTAGGGGTCGACGATCCGCCAGGTGACGTAGGTCCGCAGCACGACCGAGATCTCGTCGGCCGTGAGCAGCTGCGCCTTTTCCTGCGGCAGCAGCTGCACCTTCTTGGGGTAGCGGTGGACGTTCTGGATCGGCCATGGCGCCTTGAAGCGGATGCCCGGCGTGGTCACGACGCTGTTGGGCTCGGCGATCGTGCCGTCCTCGGCGTAGACCGGGGCCTCGGCCCGCTGGAACGTGGTCACGACGGCGTGCTCGTCGAAGCTCACCTGGTAGAAGAGCATGTAGAAGCCCAGCACCAGGACGATGAGGGCGGCGATGAGGAGGGTCAGGGGGTTGTTCATGGCGGGGTTGATGCCGACGCTCTTTCACTCGACGGCCTGGATCGTTCTCGTTCTCGTAATCGTGATTCGTACTCGTCATCCCGACAAGGACCCGCTAAGCCGCGAACGGCTTACTGCCCCGGCGTGAACAGGTCCGCGGCGCTGCCCGCCTCTTCGAGGTTCAGGCGGATGCTCGCGTCGGACTGCAGCGGCACGGTGGTGATGACCCGCCGGCTCGCCTCGCCGAACCGCTCGGCGAGGGCGTCGAGGTAGACGCGGGACTTGAAATACTCGGGGGCGATGTTGAACGCGGCGAGCTCGAAGTCGAACCGCCCGGTGTCCGCCTTCTCCGCCAGGGCGACCTCCCAACGCTGCTGCCGGGCGTCGGCGAGGGTCGCGGCGGCCTGCCCGCCGGCGTCGTCGATCAGGCGGTTGATCCGCTCCTCGAGCTCGGCGATACGCTCGGGGGTGTCCGCTTCGGCTTCGCCCTCGGCGGCACGGTTGCGCAGGTCGATCAGCGTGGCGATCTCCCGCTCGATCCGCAGGGCCTCGGCCCGCGAGCCGGCGGCGCTCGACAGCGTCGCGATCGCGTCCCGCCGGGCGTTTTCGATCACGGTCTGCTGGGCCTGCAGCGCGTTGACCTGCTCGAGGAACGCGGCGGCGACCTCGCCCTCCTTGGGCGGGTGGATGTCGTAGAGCAGCACGTCGTCGACCGCGATGCCGTAGGGCGCGACGTCGGCCCGGATCTGGTCGAACAACCGCCGGCTGGCGGCCATGCGTTCGGTGCCGAGGAGCTGGTCGACCTGCAGCGAGGCGATCTCGGCCGAGAGGCGACGCTGGGCCGCGACGGTGAGCAGCCGCTCGGGGCGGTCGGCCGCGGCAGCGGCGTCGGTCGCGCCGATGTACCGCTCCAGGTCGCCGATGTGGTAGGTCACGACGGCCTGCAGCGAGATGACCCCCCCGCCGGGCGAGCCGCGGCGGATCGCCGCTTCGTTGACCTCCTCACCATCAAAGTCTTCCTGGCCGACCAGGTCGCGCTCGATGCTTTCCCGCACCGCGTCGTCGTCGATCTGGGTCGGCGCGGTGGGGAAGTAGACGATCTCGCCGGCGACGTGGTCCGTGGTCCACAGCGTGCCGGTGCCGGCGATGCGGCGGGACTCGTCGTAGCCGCCGATGACGATCTGCTGGCTGCGCCGCACGTCGAACTTCTGCGCCCGGCCCAGCGGCCAGGGCGTCTTGAAACTCACGCCCGGCTCGGCGATACGCACCAGCCGCCCGCGGTCGGTCACCACCGCCTGCTGGTGCGGCGCGACGATCACCACGCACGACAGCGCCAGCATCAGCACGATCCCCGCCGCGAGCAGCGGCGCGAGCGCCCGGCCGAGCAGGACGTAGAACCAGCTCTTGGTGATCTCGAAGCCGAACTGGTAGTTGAGCGTCTCGCTGACGATCTTGCCCAGCGACTCGGGCTGCGTGAGCCAGCCCAGCAGCCGGGAGTCGAACGCGGGGCGGACGACCTCGCCCTTCTGGCGGGGGCGGTAGACGCCGAAGACCAGGGCCAGCAGCGTCTCGACGCCGAGGACGGCCATGAGCAGCGGCACGACCAGCGACAGCGCGGCGAGCACGCCGGCGTGGCCCATCGCCGCGGCCGCCGCGGCCCCGACGCCGACCAGCACGACCACCAGCACGTTGCCGATGAGGTACCCCGCCCCGCCGCGGAGCAGCTTCCACTGCGACGCCCGCGTCATGCCCGCGACGTAACGCGCCACGAGGAACCCGAAGAACGCCACCAGCACGCAGAGCCCGACCACGAGCCAGAGGTTCACCGCCGCGTTGCCCAGGGCCGCCTCGGTGAGCCGGCGGAAGTCCCGGCCGTCGTCGGTCGCGTCGATCAGGCTCAGGTGCCCGAAGAACAGCGCCAGCCCGGCGGCGAGCAGGTGGACGGCGATGGTGGCCGACACCACGTTGAGCCCCCAGCGGTAGAAGCCCTCGAGACGGCGGCGGGCCGAGGCGAGGTTGTGGCCGGCCTCGTCGAAGAGCGCCGCGGCCCGGGCGTCGGCGCGGGCCAGCTGCTCGGCCTCGAGCGCCTCGAGCCGCTCGAGGCGGTGCTGGTTGTAGATCAGCCACAGCGCCCCCCACACCGGCACCCCGCCGAGCAGGTACCACGCCGCGGCGTACAGCGCGGCGCTGCGGGCGTAAAGCCCCAGCCCCGCCACGACCACCACGAAGACCAGCTGCGCCGCGAGCCCGAGCAGGGCCGCCGAGGTCGCGCGTCCGTAGGTCTGCGGGTCTTCGTTCATGCGGGCGACGGGAGGCGGACGTGAGTTCGACGGATCGGGACGGAGAGAGCTGCGGCGCGGCGGGCCATGGTGCTACGCCGACCGCGGGGCCCGGGGTCGCGCCCGACCCCCGCCGCGGCGCGAGCCGTATGATACCCAATCCCCATGGTCCGTCAGCTTCTCACCATCGCCCACAACACGTTCACCGAGTCGATCCGCCAGCCGGTCTTCACCGTGCTCACGCTGGTCGCCGCGCTCGGGCTGGTGCTCAACCCGTTCCTCGCCGCTTACTCGATGGAGACCGGCGACGGCGACCGCAAACTCGTCATCGACATGGGCCTGTCGATGGTGTTCCTCACCGGCATGCTGCTCGCCGCCTTCAGCGCGACCTCCGTCCTCACCCGCGAGATCGAGCAGAAGACCGTCCTCACCGTTGTGAGCAAGCCGGTCGCCC
Organism: Planctomycetota bacterium; assembly: GCA_039025315.1. Classification (GTDB taxonomy): domain Bacteria; phylum Planctomycetota; class Phycisphaerae; order Phycisphaerales; family Phycisphaeraceae; genus Algisphaera. The sequence continues at coordinate 9,413 of JBCCOP010000059.1, forward strand.
GCCCGGTGTTCGTCGTCGGCAAGTTCCTGGGCGTCGCCGGGGCGATCTTCCTGGCGTGGTGGGTCTTGGGCCTGCTGTTCCTGTGTACGTACCGCCACGGCGTGATGTCGACGGCCCGCGACGACCTCGACGGGCCGGTCATCCTGCTCAACCTCGCCGCCTTCGCCGGCGCGTTGGGCCTCGCCGCGGCGGGCAATTACCTGTACCAGTGGGTCTTCGCCGCGTCGTTCATCAAGACGCTGACCGTCACCGCCACGCTGGCGTTCCTCGGCGTGCTGGTCCTGGGCCCGGGCTGGGTGCCGCAGGGCCCGCTCACCGAGTTCCGCGGCAACAACGGCGAGATGCTGCAGCTCGCCGTCGGGCTGGTCATGATCTTCGAGGCGGTGCTGATCCTCGCCGCGGTCGCCGTCGCGGTCTCGGCCCGGCTGGGGCAGGTGATGACCCTGCTGGTGTGCGTCGGCACGTTCCTGCTCGGGGCCATCACCAGCTCGCTGTCGGGCGGCGTGAACCGCCGGCTGTCGCTGCCGGCCGACCTTGATGTGTTCCGCAGCGTCGCCGCCGCCGCCGCCGCCGACACCCCGCTGTTCACCAAGGCCGCCGACCTCACGCTAAAGGCGCTCTACCTGCTGATGCCCAACCTCCAGTTCCTCTGGCCCGCCGACGCGATCACCCAGGGCCACTCCCTGCTGCACAACCTCGACGGCGAGTTCTCGCTCGGCGTCGTCGGGCTGGTCTCGGCCTACGCGACGCTCTACTGCGTCGTGGTCCTCGCCGCCGCGGTGCTGCTGTTCCAACGCCGCGAAGTCGGCTGACCCTCGCCCCTTGCCGCGCAACGCAAAGCCCGGCGGCCGCCGCCGCCGGGCTCGATGTTTAGGTAGATAGGCCTGGTCGCGGGCTCAGTTAAACGCCAGCCGGCCGAGCAGCCCGCCACGCCCGCGACGCTTGCCTTCGGCCCGCGCCACGCCGGGACGGGACGAACGCACCACCCGCATGCCGCCGACCACCAGGCCCGCGATCAGCAGCCCGGTGGTGCCGACCAACAGCCCCGCCAGCAGCGCGACATAAAGCAGATGTCCCACGGGCACCCAGCCGCCGTGGGCGATCAGCACGGCGGGCACGGCCGCCGCCATCGCCACACAAGAACCGGCCAACGCCAGCCAGATCGGGCGGTCACCCGACCAGGCGTCGTCTTGAGGCGGTGCGGCGTCGGCATCGACGGGTTCGGTCCAAGGATTCACTTCAGCCTTCGGTTCGATCGTATCCATGACAGGGGTCTTTCTGATTCCGGGTCCGGTCCGCCTGCCGGGCGGCGGGGGTGGCCTTGTCGCGGCCGAACCGGGAAAGCGGGGTGGGAGGCATCCGCGACACGTCCGGTGTGCAGATACCCAAGGAGGCAGGAGTCCCGTACGTAGGACTTGAGGGAGCGGGCCCGGCAATCAGGCCTGTTGCGAGCAAGTTGAGCGAAGAGTATGCCAATCAACGCGGAGCGGTGCGCTACGAAGGGGTTAGTTTTTTCGTGTTTCCGTGTGGCCATGGTAGATCACGAAAAACGCTTGAAAACAGATGTTTTCTTTTGCCGCGCAGCGAGCCGTTGTCTCCCCGAAAAAATTAAAGTTGTCGGGCCGCGTACGTCTTACGCAGCGCGGTCCCGCTCAGGGTCGGTTGCCGAGAGATTGCGCAGCCGGCGCGGCCGCCCGCCGCAGCCGGTCGTTGATCGCCCGGCCCAGCCCCGACGCCGGCACCGCCTCGGCGACGATCAGGTCCAGCCCCGCCGCGTCGAGCCGGTGCATCGCGTCGAAGAGGTTCGCCGCCGCCTCGACCAGGTCGCCCCGCGGCGAGAGCGCCTTGATCTTTGCGAACCCCATCCCCCGCCCCGCCTCGCCGCGCAGACTCAGCAAGCCGACCCGCCGGCCGCCCAGCTCCGCCGGCAGTAGCTGCTCGATCCGCTCGACGCATCGCAGTGGTGTGCGTGGGGCGTAGTGACGCGCCAACATCCCCGGCGACCTCGGGCGATCACCCCCGCCCGCCGGGTCGGGCAACGCCAGCGGCCGACCCAGCACCGCCCCGATCGCCTCGGCCGGCGTACCCCCGGGACGCAGCAGCGTCGGCGTCCCGTCGTCGGCAAACCCCACCACCGTCGATTCCACCCCCGTTACGCACGGCCCGCCGTCCAGCACCGCCTCACACGGCACCACGACGTGCTCGGCCCGTGTCGGGCTGATCCCGCCGAACGCGTTGGCCGACGGCGCCGCCACCGGCACCCCTGCCCGTCGGATCAGCTCCCGCGCAAGGTCGTGCCCCGGTACCCGCAGCCCCACCGTGTTCAGCCCCGACGTGACGATGCCGGGGATGGCCGAGGTCTTAGGCAAAACCAGGGTCAACGGCCCCGGCCAGAATTCGGCCGCGAGTCGTCGTGCCGCCGCGGGGACCCCGCCGGGATCGGCCAGGCTCAACGCCGACCCCGTGTCCGCGGCGTGGACGATCAGCGGGTCGAAGCTCGGCCGATCTTTGGCCGCGAAGACTCGGGCAACCGCCGCCGGGTCCGTCGCGTCGGCCCCGAGGCCGTAGACCGTCTCGGTCGCAAACGCCACCAGCCCGCCGCCGCGCAGCAGGGCCGCGGCTTCGTCGACCTGGTCGGGTTGCAGCAGGCGTCCGCGCACCGGGCGAGTGTAAGTCCGGAAGCGGAGGCCGGGGACGCTTAGCGTCCCGGCTAGCTGGCGACGCCGGGGCGGCGTCGCCACACCGCCAGGTGCTCGAGGTTCTTGCCCTTGCCGCCGCGGATCGGCGACCGCATCCAGCCCAACGCCTCGACACCCAGCGACCCCGACACCGACTCGACCACGCCCGCGGTCACGGCGTCGGCCTCGTCGTCTCCCAGCCGGTGCCGGCCCGACTCGTAATGCGGCTTGATCAGCGTGACCAGCCGACCCGCCGCGTCGTCGGTGAGCCAACGCAGCGCCGCGGGCACCGCCCGCTCCATCTTGGTCCACCCCAGGTCCACGCTGACGAAAGCGCAGTTGCCGCTTCCGGGGGCGTGCAGCGCGTTGGTGCGTTCCATCACGCTCACCGCCGGGTCCTGCCGCAGCCGCCACGCCAATTCGCCGTAGGCCGTGTCCACCGCGTACACCCGCGCCGCCCCGCGTCGCAACCACACGTCCACGAACCCGCCGGTCGAGCAGCCCAGGTCGGCACACACCGCCCCGCTGGGATCGATCTCGTACGCGTCGAGCGCCGCCGCCAGCTTCAGCCCGCCCCGCGAAACGTAGTCGTGCTCCGGCTCCGCCACCCCCCGAGCCTAACGCATCGCGGTACATTCCATCCCCTACTTCAGACTCTGTCCCCCAAACCCCGGACCCAAAACCCGCCCATGTCCGACCACATCGCCCACCTCGGTATCTGCGACGACACCTTCCGCCTCGCGGCCCGGCACCCCGCGGTCCACCCGCGGTTCAAGCAGCTCTTCGCCGCGCAGCGCGAGGCGGCCCATGTCGGCAGCGTGACCCGCAAGGCCGACCAGTGGACCGTCCAGGTCGTCGCCTGGGCCGCAGACCAGGAGAACCTTGCCCCGGCCGACCGCGACCCCCGGCTCGACGAAAAGCTGGCGTTCACCCTCGGCTCGCTGACCCACCGCGCCGCCGACCGGCTGACCAAGCCCATCACCAATTGCTGGCGGGGCACCCCCGACGCCGGGCCGACCGGCGGCGACGCCAACGAGTCCAAGATCATCCAGGACCTCTTCGTGTTCCGTGAGGTCTACGCCGGCGGCAGCAACGACGAGGGCGCCGCCCTGTTCTCCCCGGCCGTGCTCCACCTGCCCGACACCGACGCCGCCGCCGGCAACGAGCTGGTCTTCCGTTCCCTGCTCCGCCGCGCCCTGATCGCGATGCACACGATCAACTCCGACCCCGCACACGTCCACGACTGGCTCGACGCCCTGTTCGCCGGCCTACAGCGGTTCCCCAAGTCGCTCGAGCAGTACGCCGCGCTCGACCGGGAGTGGGACCCGGCCAAAGTCAAGAAATACCTCACCGACAAGCGGTTCTACGGCCGCGACGACCCGCTGATCGTCCTGGCCCGCACGCTCCAACACGGCGGCGACACCACCGGCGACGAGATCGCCGCGGCCCAGGCCGACACCGACCGGCGGCACAGCCGCTACGCCCGCGCCCTGGCCAAGGCGCTCGACTACCTCGTCGCTGGCTCGCAGCGCTTCGACGGCGCGATCGGCGACGACGAAACCGCCGAGCACTTCGACATCGGCGTGCCCGAGCTCTCGATCCAGGACTGACGCGGGCCCGCCGACCTACGGCCGGGGGTGGAACTTCGTCAGGACTTCTTTCAGCCGGCTGCGGTCGACGTGCGTGTAGAGCTGCGTCGTCTGCAGGTTCGAGTGGCCCAGGAGTTCCTGCACCACCCGCAGGTCCGCCCCGCCCGCCAGGAGGTGCGTCGCGAAGCTGTGCCGCAGCGTGTGCGGGTGGACGTGCGACAGGCCCGCCTTCTCGGCGTGACGCTTCACGACCTGCCACACCACGACCCGCGTGATCGGCTGGCCCGTCCGCGACAGGAACACCCGCTCGGTCGGCGACGCCTCCCGCACCAGGTCCTCCCGCAGCTCGTCGAGGTATCGCCGCAGCGCCCGGAACGCGGGCTGGCCCAGCGGGATCACCCGCTCCTTGGACCCCTTGCCCATGACCCGGACGACGCCGAGCTCGGCGTGGACGCCGCCGACGTCCAGCTCGGCGATCTCGCTGGCCCGCAGCCCGCCGGCGTAGAGCATCTCCATCAGCGCCACGTCACGCAGGTACAGCAGCCCGTCCGGGTCGGGCGCAGCCAGCAACCGGTCGATCTGCTCGCTGCCGAGTACGGTGGGCAGGCGCTGCCACGTCTGCGGCTGGGTCAACTGCTCGGCCGGGTCCTCGGGGTGGTGGTCCTGGGCGTGGAGGAACCGGCAGAACACGCGGATCGTCGCCACGTGCCGGGCGATCGTGCTCACGGCATGGCCCTTGGCCTCGAGCGACCGCAGGTGCTCGGCGATCAGGTCCGGCGTCAGGTCGGTCCAGGCGTGCAGGTCGCGCTTGACCATCCACACCCAGAGGTCGCGGAGGTCGCCGCCGTAGGCCGCGCGGGTCGCCGGCGCGAAGCCGCACTCG
>JBCCOP010000060.1:0-14225 GCA_039025315.1 Planctomycetota bacterium
CATGGTGCCCATGAGCTTCTTCATGTGCTTGGTGCGGAAGACGTCGCGGACCAGGCCGTTGTCCTTGCGGAGGCGCAGGTGCCCGCCGTCGTCGGTGCAGATGCCCGCGGCGTCCTGGCCGCGGTGCTGGAGCACGGTCAGCGCGTCGTAGATGGCCTGATTGACGTTGGTCTGGGCGACGAGGCCGACGATGCCGCACATGGGTCGGGATTGTAACGGCGGACGCCGGCGGCTTCCGAAGCCCGGCCGTTTCATGGCCGGGCGGCCCGCGGACACAGTCCGTGGGCTTCTTCCGGGGGGTTCACTCCTCGTCGAACTTCGATTCGACCAGGGCGGTGATCGCGGCGACGGCGGCCTCGGCGTCGGACCCCTCGGCGGTGACGGTCAGCTCGGTGTCCTTGGTCGCGGCGAGCATCATCAATTGCATGATGCTTTTGGCGTCGACGACCTGCTTGCCCTTGCCGATCTTGATGTCGCTGGCGAACGCGCTGGCGGTGTCGACCAGCGACATCGCGGGCCGGGCGTGGAGGCCCAAGCGGTTGCGGATCGTGAGGTTGGCGGAAGCCGTGGACATGGCGGGATCTGGCCCGGCGGGTTGGCCGGTGGTCAGAGCGACTGGGTGTCGGCCTCTTCGAGCAGGGTGGTCACGGCCTCGTGCGTCTCCGCCTGGCGGAGGAAACTGCGGAAGGTGTCGTTCTGGAGGTGGCCGAAGATCGTCTCCATCGCGTGCAGGTGCTGGTCGGGCTGGTCGGCGGGGGACAGCAGCAGGAAGATGGAGTAGACCGGCTGTTTGTCGAGGGCGTTGTAGTCCACGCCCGTCGCGCTGACGCCGAGGCCGGCGGCGACCTTGGTGATCTTCTCGTGCTTGACGTGGGGGATGGCGACGCCCTTGCCGAAGCCGGTCGAGCCGTTCTTCTCACGCTTGAGCACGGCCTCGATCAGCTCGTCCCGCAGGCCCCCGGGGGCGGCGTCGGCGGCGATCAGGGCGTCGATCAACTCGGCGACGGCCTCGTCGCGGGTGGCGGCGGCGAGCTGGGGGACGACGGCTTCGGGGACGACGAAATCTTGGAGCTTCATGACGGAGTACCCGGCGGGGCGGTGGCGACGATCCCCCACCCCGCGTTATAGCAGAGCGTTCGTGAAACGGTCTAAATGGTGCGGCCCGCGGCGGGCTGGGGCTCCGGGGCGGGGGCCGTGCGGGGCAGGTCGAGCTGCCCGCCGTCGCGGTGGATGACCTGGTTCGCCGGGATCACCACCCCGCCCGAGACCGCAAACTTCAGCGCTTCCTCGACGCTGATGGGCAGGTCGATGGTGTCCTCCTTCGGCACGGTGATGACGTAGCCGGTGAACGGCGTGGGGCTGCTGGGCACGAAGACGGTGAGGCACGCCCGGCCCGCGGTGGTCTCGATCAGCTGCATCGTGTCCCCGGTCACCAGCCCGACGGACCACAGCCCCTTGCGGGGGTACTGCACGGCGACGACGCGGTTGAAGTCGATCTTCTCGTCGGGGTCGTCGCTGAAGAAAAAATCGGTGACCTGCTTCACGGCCGGGTACACGCTGCGGACCAGCGGGACGCGGCCGATGAGGTTCTCGCCGAGGCGGTAGAAGCGTCGGCCGATGAAGCTGGTGACCAGCACGCCGGCGATGTAGATCAGCACGATCGCCAGGACGATGCCGATGAGGTTGAGCACCTTGAACCCGCCGAAGCGGACGCTGTCCCACCGCTGCTCGAAGGCGTGCAGCCGGGCGGCGAACACCAGGTCGTCCTGGGTTTTCTGCCACTGCAGCCGCATCGCGGTGGCCTGGCTATCGGTGAGCAGCGGCTCGGGGCGGCGGATGCCCTCGGGGGTGTCGGCCGCCATCGCGCGCAGCCGCTCGTCGAGCTCGAAGGCCCAGTCCTGCTTCCGCGACTCGGGCTGCTGCGCCCAGGTGTCGATGAAGTCGCGGTCCTGCGGCTGCGGCCAGTCGGAGAAGCCGATCACCGCGGCGCGGACCCCGCTGTTGATCGGACCGGCGATGTTTTGGTTGACGAAGGTGTAGGCGATGACCAGCAGCCAGATGGTCAGGGCCGTGGGCAGCACGATCGCCAGGCCGCGGACGAAGAACGTCTTGAAGTCCTTGCCGAAGCTGCGCTCGGGGATGTGGGGCTGATCGGAGGGCATCGGGCTGGGTCGGCGGCGGGTCCGGGGCAGGCCGAAACACAACGGGCTTTACATTACGTCAAAACGCATCAGCCGTTTCTTGCCGGCCCGCAGCAGGACGTATCCGTCGGCCGCATCGGCGGGGCCGAGCGTGTGGCCGACGTCGGTGACCTTGGTGTCGTGGACCCGAACGCCGCCGCCCTGGATCAGCCGGCGGGCCTCGCCCTTGCTCTTGGCGAAGCCGGCGGCGAGCAGCAGGTCGAGCACGGCCGGGCGCGCGGCCAAGTCGTCGGCCGACAGCTCGCGGCTGGGCACGCCGTCGCCGGTCACGTCGGCCGAGCCGGAGAACGCCCGCCCCGCGGCGTCGCGTGCTTGCGTCGCCTCGGCCTCGCCGTGGACCAGCTTCGTGACTTCATAAGCCAGCCGCACCTTCGCCTCGTTGATCGCCGTACCCTCGGCCGACGCCAGCTCCCGCACCTGGTCCATCGGCAGGAACGTGAAGTAGCCGAGGTAACGCCCGACGTCGGCGTCCGCGACGTTGCGCCAGAACTGGAAGAACTCGAACGGCGGCGTCCGCCGCGCGTCGAGCCAGACGTTGCCCGCCTCGGACTTGCCGAACTTCCCGCCGTCGGATTTGGTCACCAGCGGGAAGGTCAATCCCGCTAGGCTCGCGTCGCCGAGTTTCCGGCCCAGTTCGATGCCCATCACGATGTTGCCCCACTGGTCCTGCCCGCCGAGTTGAAGTGTGCAGTTCTCCTCACGATGCAGGTGAACGAAGTCGTAGGCCTGCAGCAGCATGTAGCTGAACTCCAGGTACGAGATGCCCGCTCCGGTGTCTTCGCCCAGCTGCATCCGCTGCCGGACCGACTCCATCGACATCATGCGGTTGACGCTGACCTTGCCGCCGACGTCGCGGAGCACCTCGAGCCAGGTCAGCGGGCCGATCCAGTCGTAGTTGTTGAGCAGCTCCGCGTCGGCAGCGTCGTCGCCGAAGCGTAAGAACCGACCGATCTGTTTCGCAATCGCCGCGGCGTTGTGCCGCAGCGTGGGCTCGTCGAGCAGGTTGCGGGCCTCGGACTTGCCCGACGGATCACCCACCATGCCGGTCGCGCCGCCGACGACGACCAGCGGCCGGTGGCCCGCCCGCTGCAGGTGGGCCAGCCCCATGATCGGCACGAGGCTGCCGACGTGCAGCGAGTCCGCCGTCGGGTCGAACCCGCAGTAAGCGGTGACCGGCGAGCTCAAGCGTTTGCGGAACACGTCCGGGGGCTCGGTGCACTGGGCGACAAGCCCCCGCTCGGCCATCACGTCGTAGAAGTTGGCGGTCATCGTCTCCATCGGGCCGCGATCTTAACGGCGACCGTCACGGCAGGAACCGCCCCCGCCACTCCGGGGGCACCACCGGGCACGCCGCGTCGGGCTTTTGGAACAGGCGGTGCCGTACGGCGGCCACGCGGTCGTACGCCCAATCACGCAGCCCCCGCGGCACCCACCCGCCGACCACCGCCAACCCCAGCCACACCCCGCCGAGCCGCCGGCCCAGGTGCAGCACTGCGTCGCTCTTGGTTAGCCACCGGTCGGCGTCCGCCACGACCACCGAGTCCGGCAGGCGTTGCCGCTCCGCTTCGTCGAGCCTTTCCTCCAGCGTCTCGCCATCCAGCGGGGCGAAACGGAACCGCGTCCCGCCGCGGTCGCGTCGCAGCAGGAACTTCACGAAGCCGTGGCACAGCCCGCAGTCGCCGTCGTAAAAGACCAACGCGGGTTCGGTGGCGGCATGGGCAGGAGCGGCGGCGGTGGTCACGCCAAACTCTACCCCGGCTTTCCGGCAAAACCCCCGGCCGTGGTCTAAACTCTCGCCGATGGGTGAGACAGCTTGTCAGCGACGCGTCGCGTCGCAGCTAGACCCCAAACTCTAAACCCTAAATCCCAGCCCCATGAAAGCCGCCCTCCTTTACGGAACCTGCACCGGGAAGACCGAAGCCGCCGCCGAGCTGATCCGCGATGAGTTCGGCGAAGACTTCTTCGAGACCTACGACGACATCGCCCAGGTCGGCACCGAGGGCCTCGCCGGCTACGACTTCATCCTCTGCGGCATCCCCACCTGGGACGTCGGCGAGATCCAGTACGACTGGCAGGACGTCTACGACCAGCTCGACGAGGTCGACCTGACCGGGACCAAGATCGCCATGTTTGGCATGGGCGACCAGGGCGGCTACCCCGACACCTACCAAGACGCCATCGGCATGGTTTACACGAAGATGCTCGAACGTGGGGCCGAGGGCAAAATCGGGTTCACCGACACCGACACCCACGACTTCGAAGAGTCCAAGGGCCTGATCGACGGCAAGTTCTGCGGCCTGGCTCTGGACGACGACTGCCAGCCGGAGCTCACCGAACAGCGGATCAAAGACTGGGTCGCTCAGCTCAAGCAGGAGCTGGACACGGCCGCGGTCTGAGTCGTCGAATCGGCATCTAAATTCTTATAATTTCAAGCGTTTAATCGGCGGCTTTGGGTCGCCGGTTTTTCGTGGCCAAAACGGCAAACCCGCTGCATTCGGCAGACTCCTGGGCGGTGCTTCAATTTTTTCTGCAGACGCCGGAGCGATCGCCACGATAGCTCACCCGGGGCACGGCCTACGGAAGCGGCCGTGACACGTCTCGGGGGGTCTCTCGACCAAGGACGGAAACATGAGCCGCACGGATGCCGATCGGGTCAGGGGTTGCCTGGGCGACCTGGAGCGGACCGACCGCTACGTGGTCCTGATGTATTTCGCCGACGAGCTGACCCCGGCCGAGATCGGTCTGGTGCTCGACGTCTCGCTTCGCCGGGTCAACCGGGTGATCGACACTTTCCGTCAGTCCGTCGCCGCCGCGTTGACCGAAGGCGACCGCCGACGCGACGCCCAACGCTACGTCAGCGATTGGATGCAGTCTCCCCGCTCCGCCCTCGTCTGATTCTCCCGTCACGAACAAGAAGCCCGCGGTTTTCAACCGCGGGCCGCTTCATCCCAACAGCTCCCGCACCTCCTCCAACAGCCCGTCGTTCGCCGGCGGGAACCGGTGGTGGTCCAGTTGGCCCGCGTCCACCCACGCCCACGCCGCCACCCCCCGCGCTTCGGGCTCACCGCCCACCCACTCGCAGAGGTACGGCCGAAGCGTCACCGCCGCGTGGTCGTAGTCGTGGCGGATCACCCCCAACGCGGCCACCGGCCTCACCTCGATCCCCAGCTCTTCCCGCAGCTCCCGCACCACACACGCCTCCGGCGACTCGTTTTCCTCGACTTTTCCCCCAGGAAATTCCCAAAACCCGCCCAGCACCGCCGCCTCACGACGCCGCGAAACCAACACCCGGGCCACACCGTCACCCGCACCGCGACCACGCACGACGCCCAACGCCACTTCGACCCGCTCAGCCATCTTCACGACCCATCCACGACCCGAGCAAAAATACCTGAATTCGACCCGCCAAGACCTCGACTCAGCCTCCCGCGGCGTCGGCAAAACACCCAAATCTCGGTCCCGAAACGGTTTGTATCACCCGCCCGAGACGCCTGCCCACATTTCGCGTAAACACCATTCAATGAGTAATTTATCAATAATATTCCGCCCCGCGGGCAAAGCGTTGACACCCGGGGAAGCCAACCGATAGGATAACCGTTTGGCGGATAGAAATTCTTGGACCACGCTTGCCGTGGCGCGCCTCTGCTCACAGGTTCGGAGCCCTGTGACAGAGGTTTTTTCTAAGCGGGCATCGCCCGGAGGCGACTTCTCGCCGCGATCCGCCGGCCTCACCCTCACGACCGAGCCGTGGGCCTGCACCGCCCGCAAGCCGAGGCCGGACGCCCCCAAAACCCTGAATCCACGGTTTTATCCCGAAGATTTCCAAACACCCACCCGGTCCCGACGGGGCCGTACGCGTCGCCCCACCCTCGCCCCAAAAATAACCGAACAAAAAATAGAATACGGTGTTGACAGGCTTTCTTGTTGGGGTAGAGTTTGGTTGCAAACAGAACCCTACTTGACCGGAATGCCGCCCATGCTCAGTGTCAGCCTCATCGAACGCAGCCTCGCCGCCGGCGACCACGACCGCCTGCTCCGCGACCTCGCGGATAACGGCCAGCCGCTGCCGCTGGGCCTGCGCCTCCGGCTCGGGCGCGGCCCGGCCGCTCCGCTGGGCCTCGCCCTCCGCCGCCTCGTCGAGCTCACCTACGCCCCCACCCCCCTGAGCCTCGGGCTCACCCGGCGGCTACTCGACCTGCAGGACCCCGACGGCCACTTCGGCGACCCCCGGAACTTAGAAGACCCCCGGAACTCCGGCAACCCACGGAGTTCACCCGACCCGCTCGCCACCGCCGCGGCCCTGGCCGGCCTCGCGCGGGTCCGGCGTGACCACGCCTCCGACCGCGTGCCCGCCGGGCTCGATGAACGCCTCGCCGCGGGCTACGCCGCCCTGGCCGCGATGCAGGGCGGCGACGGGCTGCTCACCGACGCCGACGACCGCAGCGCCGCCGACCGCGCCCGGACCACCGCGTTTGCCGTCGCCCTGCTCGGTGAAGACCCCGCCTTCCGGGCCGCCTTCCGCCTCGCCGACGCCCTCGCTTGGTTCGACGCCCAGGACGGCCGGCTCGACCGCCACACAACCCACCTCTGGGACCTTGCTCGCCTCGCGGTCGCCGAGTCGCACGGCCTCGGCGTCGTCGCGGCCGCCTGACCCGTCTCAGCCGCTGCACCAAACCCCTGGCGGGACGCGGGGCGATGTGTTCTAGTTGGGCCTTGAACTTTTTGGCTCACCTGGTGCTGGCCGACGACACGCCGGCGTCGCGGCTGGGCAACCTGCTGCCGGACCTGCACCGCGGCCGGCTGCCCGACGGCCTGCACCCCGAGGTTGCTGCGGGCGTCCGGCGTCACCGCCGGGTGGACGCCTACACCGATCGGCACCCCGCGTTCGAGCGGTCCCGCCGGCGGCTGCGGCCGGACCAGGGCCGGTACGCCGGCGTCATCGCCGACGTGCTGTACGACCACACGCTCTGCCTCCGCTGGTCGGATTACGTTGCGATGCCGCGGCGGACGTTCATCGACTCCTGCTACGCCGCGATGCGCGGCCGGCTCGATCTGGTGCCCCCGCGGGCCGGCGCGATCGTCCGCGCCGCCGCGGCCGAGGACTGGCTCGGGCACTACGACACCGTGGACGGCATCCGGCACACGCTCCGCCGCCTCTCCGCCCGGCTGCGGGAGCGTTTCGGGCGGGAGGTCGATCTCGCGGCGGCGGCGGACGTCCTGCAGCGCGACCTCGACGGGTTCCTCGCCGACTTCGACGTCTTCTTCCCCGACTTGATCGCCCACCTGGGTTTGGGGGATGCTTTCTCGGTCCCCGCCCCCGCCCCCGGAAATGGGGCCCCCGGAAGTGCGGCGGCAGCCATCGGTCGCTCCACGGACCCCGACGCTTGATCTCGGCCCACGGCACAACCCGAACGCTAACGGCCGCCGCCGTCATCGCGGTGGCCGGTTCCGCGGTCACGCAGCCGATCGACCCACCGCCGGACCCGCTCGCCGTGGAAGAGCCGAGCCGTACCAACCCCCCGTCGTTCACTCTCTACTTCGAGAACGACGGCACGTTCGTCCGGCCCAACGGCAACACCGACCGCCACTACACCTCGGGGCAGGGTTTCTCGTTCGCCTGGCACCGCACCGGCGGTGACGCGCTCGCCGAGGCGCTGGACCTGCCCGCCGAGGGTACCGCGGCGGGGCTGATCCTCGCGCAGCAGATCTTCACGCCTTCGCGGCTGGACCTCGCGTTCCCGCCGACCGACGACCGGCCGTACGCCGGCTACCTGTTCCTCGGCGGGTTCTGGCAGCGGCAGTTCCGCGGCACCCTCGACCACGTCCAGCTCGACGTCGGCGTGGTCGGCCCGTCGTCCGGGGCCGAGGCGGTGCAGGAGTGGGTCCACGACATCTTCGCCGAGGTCGACCCCGACTGGCGCACCCAACTCGGCGACGAGGTCGCGGTCAACTTCACCTACCGCCGCAAGTGGCGGATCGACCTGTGGACGTCGGAGTTGATGACGTTGGACGACGGCGTGACGCCGCGGTCGGTCTACCGGCCGCAGCGGTGGGGCTGGCAACTGATCCCCGAGGTCGGGCTCGACGTCGGCACGGTGTACCGCCGGGCCCACGTCGGCGCGGCGACGCGGTTCGGCTTCAACCTGCCGGACGACTTCGGCCCAGCGCGGCTGACCGACGTCGGCAGCGCGACCGGCCGGCCCGTCGACGGGTTGAGCACCTACGCCTTCGTCAAGGCGACGACCCGCTACGTCGAGTGGAACACCTTCATTGAAGGCAGCTACCAACGCGACCCGAGCCCGGCGGTGTCGCTCGAGCCGTTCCTCAGCGAGTTCGCCGGCGGCTTCGCGGTCGACTGGCGCCGGGGCAACTGGCTCTTCGGCGTCGACTACACCCAGACGTTCTTCACCCGCGAGTTCGAGGAGCAGACCACCAACGACGTGCTCGGGTCGCTCGCGGTGAGGGCGCGGTACGAGTTTTGAGGGCGCTAAGCCGCAAGCGGCTTTTTAGAACAGCGAACCCTGCGTCGGATCGGTGAGTTCCGGGGGCGGGGGCTCGGGCAGCCCGGTGAGGCGCATGAAGCGGCGGATCGTCAGCGAGCCGTGGCCGGCGTAGCTGTTGCCGGCGTAGGCGAAGATTTCTCGTATCGATGACCCGGCCGGGTTTCCGGGGGCGGGGGTGATGGGGCGGAGTTGGTCGGCCCACCAGCGCAGCCGGGGCGTGGGGTCGGCGACCTCGACGGCGTTGCTGGGGTATTGGCCGTGGTTCCCGACCCACCGGAGGTAGAAGAAGTCGGCGGTGACGATGGCGGGGCGGGGGGCGTGGACGCCGCCGCCCTGCTGGGTGTCGGCGGGGGAGACGCCGGCGACGGCCTCGGTGGGCTGGTCGGCGGCGGCCCAGGCGAGGTTACGGCTACGTAGATTCCGCACGGTCGCGTCGCTCCACCACGAGCCGTGGCGGAACTCGACGGCGAAGCGCAGGCCGTCGCCGCGGTCGGCGATGACGTCGAGCAGCTTGTCGAGGTCGCCGGCGCGGACCGCGCCGAAGCTCGGCGGGAACTGGACGAGGACGACGCCGAGCCGCTCGCCGAGCTGCCGCATGGTGTCGAGGAAGTGCCGCATGACGTCAAGCGTGGCGGGCGTGCCGACGAGGCCCTCGTGCGTGACGTCGCGGGGCGTCTTGAAGCTGAAGCGGAACGACTCGGGCACGGCGTCGGCCCAGCCGCGCAGCCGGTCGCGGGGCGGGACGGCGTAGAACGTGGTGTCGAGCTCGACGGTGCCGAACTGCCGGGCGTAGAGCTCGAGCCGCCGCTCGGGCTTGACGCGGGGCGGGTAGAACACGCCGGCCCAGTCGTCGTAGGCGAAGCCGATCGTGCCGAGGCGGTACACGTCGGTAGCATAAGTCGTAAAGGTTCATCGGAGCGTTGCGTGAGCGGCACGGATACGGAAACAACCAAGCTGAGGCGGAACCTGCTCCGGACGCGGGTGATCGCGTGGGTCTTGATCGCGGCGTTGGGGGTGTTGGTGTATCTGCTGATCGACGGCGACGGTTCGCTCCCGGGGGCGTCGGTGACGCGGCAGGAGACGCCGTGGGAGCCGGTGGCGGGGTTTGAGCTGCGGTCGCTGGTGCTGGCCGAGCGTGACGCGGCGCTGGCGAAGGGTGATTTGGCCGAGGCGGCGGCGATCCACGGCCGGCTCGCGCAGGAAGCGGAGCTCCGGGCCAAGGCCGTGATGGACGCCTGGATGGACCGCCGACACCCGGAGACGGGGTTGTTCCCGCAGGCGATGGACAAGCCGTTCTGGAACTACCGCAACACCGCGGCGGATTTCTACGGGTTCATGCTGCACGCGGCGTTGGCGTTCGGCGACGCCGAGGCGTTGGCGTTGCTGCGGGAGACGATGGCGAAGGAGTCGGCGTTGGCGGGGGCGGGTGAGCTGTGTCAGCCGGTGGATTACGACACGGGCCGGCCGATCCGCGAAGACCACGACGAGCGGATGTTCGCCTCGACCGAGTACGTCAAGGACGGGCTGATCAGCGTGGTCGAGCGGACAAACGACCCGGCGACGTACACGCGAATGATCGCGGTGATCGACGCGATCAGTGCGAACCTGCAACACCCGTCCCCCGGCGGCATGTTGCCGTCGACGCGGTCCGAGCCGAACGGCAACATGCTGCAGGTTTGGTCGCGGCTGGCGTACCGCGAGCCGGAGAAGCCCTACGCCGAGTTGTCGGCCCGGCTCGCCGACGCGGTGGTCACGCAGATGCTGCCGGCCAACCGCGGGCTGCCGGCCCATTACTTCGACTACGACAACGGCCGGGTGCTCGAAGCCAAGGCGATGCTCCGCGACCACGGCAACGAGCTGCCCGTCGGGCTGGCCGAGGCGTACGCGTTGGCGGTGAGTCGGCTCGCCGACCCGGCGTGGGAAGAGCGGGCGCAGCGGTGGGCCGAGCCGATCGCGGCAATGTTCGAGCTGATCCTGACCCACGGCGTGAACGACGACGGGCTGCTGGGCAACACGCTCGACCCGGCGACGCGGGAGCTCACCGACCCGCGGCCGAGCGACAACTGGGGATATGTGTTCTGCGGGGTCTTGCTGTTCGCCGAGTCGGCCCGCACCCACGGGGTGATCGCGAGCGGCCGGCTGGACGCGATGCTGGAACGCGTTGACGCGGTCTGCGCCGCGGTGGCGCGGACCAACGGTACGTCCTGGCAAGGCGCAAACTTCGACGGCTACGCCGACTCGATCGAGAGCGCGCTGTACCTGGCCAAGCACCGGCCCGCGACGGCGGCGGCGTTGCTGCCGTGGGTGGACGCGCAGATCGACCTGATGTTCCAGGCGCAGCGGGGCGACGGCTTCGTGGGCGGGCAGTACCTCGACGGCAACTTCATCCGCACGTCGCTGATGTACGCGGATCACAGGCGGGGCGGCTGGCGGCTCGAGCCGTGGGCCCCCGGAATTAGCGTTGGGTACGCCGAGGACCCGGCGATGGGGGAAGCGGTGCTGCACGTCGCGTCATCGGACGGGTACGCCGGGCGGCTGGTGGCGGACCGGCCGCGGCACGCGGAGTTTCTCGGGCTGCCGTGGGACTGGCCGCGGCTGAATAGTTGGCCCGAGTGGTCGGTCGGGGGTGAGGCGATCGCGCTGGACCTCGCAGCGGGTGAGTCGCAGGTGATCGCGTTGGGGTCGGTAACGCAATGAAAAACGGGCGGACAAGTCCGCCCGCTACGCAGGTGTTTATCGCACGATGCGGGCCGAGCCGCCGTCGGCGGTGCGTTCGAGTTCTTCGCGGGTCAGCTGACTGGTGTCGCCGCGGGTGGACATGATCAGGGCGCCGTGGGCGACGCCGAGGTCGACGCATCGCTGCGGCTGCTCGCCCGTGAGGAAGCCGAACGTGAAGCCCGAGGCGAAGCCGTCGCCGCCGCCGACGCGGTCTTCGATCTCGAGGCGGGGCATGTCGAGGCCCTGGTAGAACGTGCCGGCGTGCCACATGATCGCGGACCAGTCGTTGATCAGCGCGGTCTTGACGCTGCGGAGCGTGGTGCCGACGACCTGGATGTTGGGGAAGTCCTTGACGACCTGCTCGACCATGTTCTTGAACGCCCCGGTGTCGAGGTCGTCGGTGGATTCGATGTCGACGCCCTCGACGTGGTAGCCGAGGACCTTTTCGAAGTCTTCCTCGTTGCCGATGAGGCAGTCGATGTAGGGCACGAGGGGTTTGGTGGTGGCGATCGCGGTCTCGGAGTCCCAGAGCTTGCCCCGGAAGTTGAGGTCGTAGCTCACGATGGTGCCGGCGGCGTGCGCGGCCTTGACGGCCTCGGCGACGACGGCGCGGGTGCCTTCGGAGAGGGCGGTGAAGATGCCGCCGGTGTGCAGCCAGCGCACGCCGCGCCCCCGGAACAATTCGTCCCAATCGATTTCGCCCGGCTGCAAACCGGCGGTGGCGGAGTGGGCGCGGTCGTAGAGGGTGGCGGAGCCGCGTTTCGAGGTGCCGACCTCGGTGAAGTTCAGGCCGATGCGGTCGGCGGTGCCCATGCCGTCGTAGGGGCGGGTGACGGCGTGGGCCAGGTCAACGCCGACGGAGCGGGCGTGGTTGGCGATGATCCGGCCCATGGGCGAGGTGTTGAGCCCGCCGACCCAGCCGGTGCGCAGCCCGAGGCGCGACAGGGCGTAGGCGACGTTGTACTCGCCGCCGCCGACGGAGACCTCGAGGGCGGGGGCGAACTCGATCCGGCCGTGGCCGGGCGGCGAGAGGCGGATCATGCACTCGCCGAGCGAGACGAGGTCGAGTTCGCAGTCGGCGGCGGGGCGGAGGTTGAGGGGCATCGTCGGTTTTCCTGGAGAGTCAGGGGGCGAACGGCCGGGCGGGGTCACGATGACCTCGGCCGGCGGTCCGCACGTCCCTCCAGACACCCCGCCGGTGAGGGAGGGGCCGACGACCTCCGTGCGGGGTCAGCGAGGAGTTAGTGTGCCCGACGGGCGGCGGGCGTCAAGGCCGGATGCGCTAAGGGCGGTTCAGTGATCGTGGTCGTGGTGGTCGTGATCCGCGTGGTCGTGGTCGTGGTTTTTCAGGCTCGTGAAGTCGAGCTCGGTGTCGTCGGGCAGGGTTTCGATCTCCGTGGTCTCGAAACCCTGGTCCGGGCCGCCCCAGGTCACGACGAACGTGGCGGCGACCTTGTCCCCGACCGACAGGCCCGTGAGGTCCAGCCCGTCGGCCGGGGGGAACTGCATCGTCATGGTGTCCATGGGCTCGACCTCGCCGCTGCGGCCGACGAACTCGGGGATGGCTTCGTGGCGGATCATCAGGGCGGTCGTGGCGTCAGCAGCATCCGGGAGCTGGGCGACGACGCCCCGGGTGACGTAGGTGTTGACGATCGGCTCGACACCGGGAGCCTGGGTTTCGGTCTCGCCACAAGCAGCGAGGGTGAGGGCGACGCCGAGCAGCGCGACGGCGTGGGTCGGTCGGGGCAGTCGGCGGGTCATCGGCGAATCTCCGGGATGAGTCGGCGTCAGAAACAGGAAATTTCGTGGAGTCTAGCGTGCCGGGGCGGCTTGACGCCGGGCGTTGGATTTGGTTGAATGTGGGCTGCAGGCAGTCTCTGCCGGGCATAACAGCCCTGGCCCTCCGAGTTCTTGCCCGGCCGAAAAAACCGCTTTGTTCACAAAGCGTGTGGTCGGCCTTGACAGATCGCTGGGCATTCTTATGATGCCTCGCCCTTCACCAAACGGTGCGGGGCTAAAGTCGTTCTACCGGCCAAATTTGGCGGTGCTTCGACTGACGAGATGCGGGTCGATTCGGCCCGCGGTTTCGGCACCGCCGAGACACGGATCCTTGACAAGTGAACAGTTGGGAAACACGCCGCGAGGATGTGCCCGCTCCGCCGACCGCCACAGGTCGCCCGGGTCGGGGAAACACCCATCACGGCATGCGTTCTTCACAGGCGCGTGTCGGGGTCACCTCCTTGTGGATCGGCAGATCGTTTTTCACAGGACGATCTGCTTAAAGGAAGTGAGACAACCCCAAAAAGATTGCCTCGGGATCCTAGCCGACCCGAGGGCGTCCCCCGCCGGCTCGCCGGTGAGGGGCGTAGACCTCTCCGTTCGTTGACTTAAGTCGGTGAACGGGGAACATCAGGCAAACCTTCATTGCAGACACCGCCGCGTCTTTGAGCGTGGCCGTCGATGAAACACAATCGAAGAGTTTGATCCTGGCTCAGATCGAACGCTGGCGGCATGGCTAAAACATGCAAGTCGAACGCGAACGCGCCTTCGGGCGTTAGTAGAGTGGCGAAAGGGCGAGTAACGCGTTTCTAACGTACCCCGAGGTCAGGGATAGCATCGGGAAACCGGTGGTAATACCTGATGACCCCGTCGCGTCGTATGGCGCATCGGGCAAAGGCTTGCCGCCTCGGGATCGGGAAACGTCCTATCAGCTTGTTGGTGAGGTAACGGCTCACCAAGGCGAAGACGGGTAGCGGGTGTGAGAGCACGACCCGCCGCATCGGGACTGAGACACTGCCCGGAC
>JBCCOP010000061.1:0-13760 GCA_039025315.1 Planctomycetota bacterium
GCGGTTGCCGCTGAGCACCGCGCACTTCCGCAAGCTGTTCAAGCGGCAGATGGGCTGCCCGCCCCGCGACTACCTCACCCGCCGCCGCATGCAGGTCGCCCGCTACGCGCTCTACCACCGCGACGAGCAGGTCAAGCAGGTTGCCGCCCGCGTCGGCTACGACGACCCGCTCTACTTCTCGCGGGTCTACACCGCGTTCTGGGGCCACCCGCCCACGGCCGACCGCCACCGCAGCTGGGACCGCTCCGGCGGGAAAAACCGCTGAAAAGCGCGTTGCGTCCATGCGATCGCGCGGCGTCTCTATAGCACCGGGCCCGGTCAAAACCACAATAGAGGTTCGTTTGGTTTCGCTTCTCACTGGAGGACTCGCATGTCGCTTCGCACCCCCTCGATCGCTCTCTCGCTGGCCGCCGTCCTGACGCCCGCGGCCGCTCCGGCCGACGTCGTGTTGCTCGACTTCGGCGACACCCTCTACACCGGCACCGACTCGCCCGGCCACGAAGACGGCCTCGCCACCGGCGGCACCTGGAACGGCGTCACCGGCGACGTCGCGTCCGGGCTGGTCGATCAGAACGGCGTGGCCCTCGTCGGCCTGGCCCTGGACTTCGGCACCGGCCCCGACGCGACCAGCATCAACTACAGCAATACGGTGCGCGGCGTCGACGCCGACCACACCGCCTTCCCGCAGTGGAACGACAACCTCGGCACCGACCACCTGGTCCGCGACGTCTCGGCCCAGGGCCCCGCGATGGCCGTCGCCGTCACCGGCCTGGCCGACGGGGTCTACGACTTCTACTTCACCGGCTTCCGCGGCGACAGCGCGGCCAACGCGGCCCGCGACTACGAGGTCCGCGCGACCACCAGCGCGACCGCGGTCACGGACTTCAGCACGATCGCCGTGCAGACGCTGACCAACAGCAACCCCACCACCGCGAACAGCTGGGACCCCGGCGACAACTACATCACCGGGCAGTTCACCATCGCCGGCGGCGACGACTTCTACCTGTTTGTCGATTCGCCGGAGTTGAACGACCAGTTCACGCGGTTCATCGGCGTGGCGAGCAGCTTGGAGATCGTGGCCGTGCCCGAGCCGGGGTCGATGCTGTTGATCGGCCTCGGCGGCTTGGCGGTGCTTGTGAGGCGCGGCCGGTGAGCGTCGCCGCTTCCCCCGGTCTCGCATCGCCCGCGCCGCCGGTCCGGTCCGGGCTGGTGGGCTACTGGACGTTCGACGAACCCGCCGGGCAACCGCGAGTCTCCCGCCACACGCCGACTCCCCACCGTCTCGAAGAGGCGGGCGGCCTCGTGCCGCGGGTCGGGCCCGGCGGCGACGCGGGCCACGCCGCCGCGTTCAACACCGGCGGGGGCTACCTCCGCCTGCCCCACGACCACGCGGGCGACCTGAACTTCCGGGGGCCGGACGCGGCTTTCACGATCTTCGCGGTGGTAAAGCTGGACCCCGACGACGCCCGCGGCGGCACGGTCGCCGGCATGTGGTCCGAGGGCCTCGGGCCGGGCGACGACTCGGGTGTCCGGCAGTACGCGCTGCTGCTGGACATGCCGACCTACGGCGGGCCCAAGCGGGTTACGCCCCACGTCTCGTCCGAGGGTGGCGCGACCCGGCGGGCCGATGGCACGATGCTGCCGTGGTGCGCCGACTACGCCGCCACGGCGGAGCGGTACCCGCTGGACCGGTGGTGCTCGGTCGCCTGTACGTACGACGGGCGGTGGCTGACCGCGTACCTCGACGGGCGGGCCACCCCGCGACCGCTGGACCCCGTCGCCGACCGGCGGGACGACCAATACTTCACGCAGGAAGGCCCGTCCGGCGGCGACCGCGGGATGAACCCGTACTACCACGGCCGGGGGTTGTACCGCCACGACCCGGCCGTGAAGCCCGGCGGGGGCTCGCCGTTTGTCGTCGGCGCACGGCAGGTCCGAGGCCGTGATGGCAGCGAACCGCTCAACGGGCTGATGTCGACGCTCGCTGTTTATGACCGCTGCTTGTCGGCCGAGGCGTTGGCCCGGCTGCACGAGTCGATCTGCCCCGCTTACTCATAATTGGGCCGGCCGACATCGCTCCCGCTTCCGCGGTGTGCGGCTTAAGGTGCGGTTCTTTACTTGGAAGCGGGACAGCTCAGGAAAAATTACTTGCGTCGGGGAGCATTCGGGGCTAGGGTTTATTAACCGGTTTATTTGTCTCCGGCTTCGCTTCTGATTCCGCCGTGACTCCATCCGTCGCGTACCTCGACCCTTCAGGTAGCCCGATGACCCGTCTCCGCCCCGACAAGATCACGCTGAAGGACGTGGCGGACGAAGCCGGGTGCTCGAAGGCCGTGGCCTCGGCGGTGCTCAACGGTTCTCGGGGTAACATTGGATTCAGCAATGAGTTGCGCGAACGGGTGCTGGACGCGGCCCGACGCCTGGGCTATGTGGCTAACTTCGCCAGCCAGTCGCTGGCCCTGCGGCGGACCCGGACGCTGGGCGTCTACATCGACCCGCTGCTGGGCGGCGGCATCGCGGGTTACTACCACCTGCGGATCCTCTCGGGCATCGAGGCGGCCGCGGTCGAGAACCGCTACGACGTGTTGCTGGTCAACTTCGCCGGCGACACGACGGTCGCCGGCTGCATCGAAAAAATAAGCCAGTCCCGGATCGACGGGCTGCTGCTGCTGCACACCGGCCGCAACCCCACGCTGGTCGACGCGGTGCTCGAGGCGACGTCCCGCGTGGTGGCGATCGACACGCTCGACCCGCCGGACGCGTTGCAGGCCGTGACCTACGACCACGCCGACGCGGTGCGGCAGGCGGTGGAGCATTTCGTGTCGCTCGGCCACCGCCGGCTGGGCTACGCCGGGCCGTTCAGCGCCCGGCCCGTCGCGCACTGCCGCGCCCGGGTCGACGCCTTGCGCCGCGAGGCGGCCGCCCGCGGGCTCGACCTGCCCGAGCGTTCGTTGTTTTTTAGCGAGGACCACGCCAGCACCCCGCCGGCGATGTCTTCGGCGGCCCGCCTGGTGCGGGAGCGGTTCCTCGCCCTGCCGCCGGCCGAGCGGCCGACGGCGTTGCTGGCCAACAACGACCGCCTCGCCGCCGACCTGATGGTCGGCCTCGCCGACGCCGGGGTGTCCGTGCCCGGCGACGTGAGCCTGGTGACCTTCGAGAACACCCCGATCACCCAGGTCACCCGTCCCGCGTTGACCTGCCTCGACCACCCCCTGACCGAGATGGCCCACCGCGGCACGACCCGGCTGATCGAGGCCATCGAGTCCGACCCCGCGCCGCCGTCCGCCGGCCCGGCCGAGCCGTGGCACGTCGTGTTCCCCGCCCGCTTGATCCTCGGCGGCACCACCGCGCCGCCGCCGCCCGTCTCTTCCTGACCGTTGCCCGTCCCGATCGTCACGTCTCGAAGGTGCCCGCGATGAAAAAAATGACCCGCCACCGCCGCCGCGGTTTCACGTTGATCGAGCTGCTGGTCGTGATCAGCATCATCGCCCTGCTGGTCGGGCTGTTGCTGCCGGCCCTGAGCGCGGCCCGCGACGCGGCCGGCACCGTCCGCTGCCTGTCGATGCTCAAGCAGTTGGCCCTCGCCGACCAGGTCTACACGATCGACCACGACGGCTGGCACACGCCGATCGTGGCGTGGAACGACGGCGGCATCGACGTGAACAACGGCGGCGGCTCCATCGTCAAGGTGCCCTGGTACAACGTCTTCGACTTCCGCGACAACCTGTCGGGCCTGGTGCGTGACACCGGAACGGGCAGTCGCTGGAAGACGATGACGATCGACTACGTCTGCCCGCAGGCCACGCAGGGGTTCGATTCCGAGAGCGGCTCGGGCTACTACGACATGCGCAAGGTGTACGGCCACAACATCCAGGCCGACAACAACACCCTGCTGGACGTCGGCGACGCGGATCAGCCCGGCTGGGCCGCCAAGGGTTTCGACTTCGCCGCGTTCCGTGGGATCGAGATCCTCGAGCCGTCCGCGAAGCTGCAGATGGCCGACGCCCTGGACCCCAACCTCACCAAGCAGCACAGCGACCGCTACATCTCCGAGCTGGACAACGGCGGGCCGAACGAGATCGCCTACCGCCACCCCAACGAGACGGCCAACCTGCAGTTCTTCGACGGCCACGCCGCCAGCCGCACCCGCTCCGAGGTCGCGGTCTCGCCTCCCTACGCGGCCGAGAACGAGCTGTGGGACATCACCGACGAATTCTCCCGCAATCCCTGACCCCTGTTTCCACCGGATCAAACTCCACTACCCGCCGGCCCGTTCGGAACCTACACCGATGATGAACCGATTCATGTTGACCGTCCTGGCCGGCCTCGGGCTCGCCATGCCCTCCGCTGCCGAGCCGACCCTCGTCGTCACCGACTTCGACGACCCGAAGTTCATGCGGCAGGTCAAGACCAACGACACCACCGCCGAGCTCGCCACCGGACCCGACGGGCCGCGGCTCGAGGTGACCTCGGGGACCGATGAGCCGTACCCCAACGTCCGCCTCCGGCCGCCCGGCGGGATGAACAGCCCCTGGGACCTCTCGGCGTACACCCGCATCGAGATCGACGTCACGAACCTCAGCGACCGCGGCGACCGGCTGATCGCCCGCGTCGACAGCCCGCCGAAGGGCAAGGGCCGGGAGTCGATCGGCGGTAAGGTCTCGCTCGCGCCGTTCGAGTCCGGCACGATCGTGGTCGAGATCGACCGCGAGTTCGCCGCCGACTTGCGCGAGCAGCTGCTCGGCATGCAGGCCACGCCGTGGGGTAAGCGGGGGTCGCACAGCGACGGCATCGACCCGACGCGGGTCCGCGAGATGCAGGTCTTCTTGATGCACCCGACCCAGCCGTTCCGCTTCTCGATCGACGAGGTGCGGGCGGTGGGCGCGTTCGACCCGGCGTCGCAGGTGATCCCCGAGCCGTTCTTCCCGTTCATCGACCGCTACGGCCAGTACATCCACGCCGACTGGCCCGGCAAGGTGACGAGCGACGCGGACCTGAAGGACGCCGCCGACCGCGAGGCGTCCGAGGTCAAGGCGTCGCCGCGGCCGAGCTCGTGGAACCAGTACGGCGGCTGGGCCGACGGGCCGCAGCTCGAGGCGACCGGGCACTTCCGTACGGAGAAGGTCGACGGCGCCTGGCACCTGGTCGATCCCGAGGGCCGGCTGTTCTTCTCGCTCGGGGTGGACGTGGTGAAGGCCAGCGGCGCGACGCCGATCGGGCCGGACCGCGACACCTGGTTCGCCGACCCGCCCTGGGCCTCGGGCGACGCCGACATGCTCGGCTTCGTCGACAAGGCCAAGCCCCGCCGCGGCGATTACGCCAAGCAGGAGGTCCCGACCTTCAACTTCTACCGGGCGAACCTGCTACGCAAGTACGGCCCGGACTGGGAGGCCGAGTGGCTCCGCCGCACGCCCGCCCGGCTCATGAACTGGGGGCTCAACACCATCGCCTGCTGGTCCGACGACCGGCTGTTCGCGGACACCACCATCCCCTACGCCCACTGGGTCTTCATCAACAGCGCCAAGCTGCCCTGGCAGCAGGGCACCCGCAACCGCATCTCGGACCCGTGGAACCCGATGTTCGAGCGCGAGCTGCTCCGCCGCACGACCAACATGACCAAGGGCACGACCGAAGACCCGTGGTGCATCGGCTACTTCCTGGACAACGAGCTGTCCTGGGGCGAGGCGGGCCACCTGTCCCGCGGCCTGCTGAAGGCCAAGCCCGACCAGCACGCCAAGGTCAAGATGTTTGACTTCCTGAAAGAGAAGTACGGCGACATCGCCGCGCTCAACACCGCCTGGGGCGTCGACTACGCCGACTGGGACGCCGCCGTCGCCGGCGAATCGGACCCGCAGACCGACGCGGCGCAGGACGACCTGGCCGCCTTCGACGCCGAGATCGCCCACGCCTACTTCTCGCGGGTCAAGCAGACATTCCGGCAGGTCGCGCCGAACAAGCTGTACCTGGGCTGCCGGTTCGCCGAGTACAACGAGCAGGTCGCCCGCATCGCGGCCGAGTACGCCGACGTCGTGTCGTTCAACGTCTACCGCGACACGCTGGCGGGCTGGTCGCCGGTGGCCGACTTCGACGCGCCGATCATCATCGGCGAGTTCCACTTCGGCGCCAGCGACCGCGGCGCGTTCAACCGCGGCCTGGTCCCGGCGTCGAGCACGCAAGACAAGGCCGACCGCTTCCAGCGTTACGTCGCTTCGGCGGTCGCCAACCCGCTGGTGGTCGGCGCCCACTGGTTCCAGCTCAACGACCAGGTCACCACGGGCCGGACCCACGACGCCGAGAACCACGGCATCGGCTTCCTGTCGATCGCCGACAACCCCCACGAAGAGATGGTCGCCGCGTCCCGCGACCTCGCCGGCCGTTTGTACGGCACGTCGGCGGAGTCGGAGTGACCCGTGTCCAAGCTCGATCGTATTGCCCCCGTCGATTCCAACCCCATCCCTCAGGAGGAAACCATGCGTCAACCCACCCCTTCCCGCTGCCGCACCCTCGTCCCCGCGGCGGCCTGCTTAGCCGCGGCCGTGGCCGCGCCGGCCTGGGCGAACGTGATCGTCAGCGACGGCTTCGAGGACGGCGATTTCGTCGATAACCCCGCGACCCCCCTCGACACGTCGTTCTCCACCAACGGCAGCGGCACGCTGAGCCTCGTACCGCTTTCCGGCGACACCGCGCTGCAGCTGGACCCCAACCAGGGCAACATCGGTATCACGGGTGTGCTGCCGTTCACGGTCAGCCTCACGCAGCCGGGCGACTTCGTCCAGCTGACCGTCACGATCGAATACACGGACCCCTCGGGCCCGACCGACCTGCGTAACGGGCTGTCCCTGGGCTTCCGTGACGCGTCGAACCAGGAGACCGGCGCTTCGGTGAACCCCGGCAGCGCCGCGGGGGGTTCCCAAAACGACGGCCTGTTCTTCTCCGGGTCAGACAACAACCTCAGCGGCCGCCACGACACGACCGGTTTCGGGCTGGACCCGCAGACCCTGACCTACCGGGTCGAGCTGACCGATCCCACGACCGTCAGCTACTCGCTCGCCGGAGCCGTGATCGACGAGACAGGCAACATCGCGGAGGGCACACGCCCGCTCACCGATTTCACGCCCCTGAGCTTCCAGACACTTTTCGTCGAGCAAGGCGGGGGGAGCGCCAACGAGATCGACTTCAGCATCGACGACGTGGTCGTCACGACCAACGTACCCGAGCCGGCCAGCCTGGCCCTGCTCGCGGCGGGCCTCGGGGCGATGGTCTTCCGGCGGCGTACCGGCTGAAGCCCCCGAGCCGAATCCACACGGGTACATCCAACCGCGACACCTCCGCCTCCGGGCGGGGGTGTTTTTTCGCGCCCGTCGGGTGCGTGCGTGGGGGAAAATCGCTTGACACGCTATTAGTTTGTTTTAAAATTTATTGATGCAGACTAATGTTTCGTCCGACACATCAAGCCCCGCCAAGCGGAACCGACGCGCCGGCAAGACGCTCGGGGTGGTGTCGGGCATCCGGGGCATGATCGTGTCGGGGCAGTGGCGGCCCGGATCGCAACTACCAGCCTGGGATGCACTTGAGTCGCGGTTCGGCGTCGCCCGCAGCACGCTGACCCAGGCGATGAACAACCTCAAACGTGACGGGTTCATCTACTCGTCCAGCACCCGCGGCACGTTCGTCAGCGAGCGGCCGCCGCACCTCTCGCGGTACGCGGTGGCCTTCCGCGGCCGGCCCGGCACGCCGGGGTGGGTCAGGTTCTGGTCGGCGCTGGCCAACGAGGTCCCCCAGCACGCCGGGCACCCGGACTACGAGCTGGCGGTCTTCTACGACGTGGCGGGCAGCAACCCGTCCGAGGCCCACGAGGCGCTGCTACAGCAGGTCCGCGAGGACCGGTTCGCGGGGATCGTCTTCGTGGGCTACCCGCCGGAGATCTCCGACGAGCTGATGAACCACCCCTGGCTGGCGAAGGTGGCGATCACCCGCGATCCGTCGCGTCAGGACATCCCGCGCGTGTTCCCGGACCGCGGGTCGTTCGTCCGGCGGTCGTTGGAGCGGGTGCGGGCGATGGGCGGCCGGCGGCTGGCGGTGGTGACCAACGGACTGCCGGATTTTGCCGACTACGACCGGCTGGCGGGGGAGCACGGCCTGGAACTGCGGCCGCACTTCCGCGTCGGGGCGTCGCTGAGCGACCCGGACTCGGCCCGTCACATCGTCCGGCTGATGCTCGACCGACCGGCCGAGCGGCGGCCCGACAGCCTGATCATCACGGACGACAACCTGACCGAGTCCGCTCTGGCCGGGGCGATCGACGCGGGGGTGAGCCTGCCCGACGACCTACGCGTGCTGGCCCACTGCAACTGGCCGATCGGCACCCGCACGTCGCTGCCCATCGTCCGCCTGGGCTTCGACGCCCGGGACGTGCTGCGGCAGGCGATCGACCGCGTCGAGTCGCAGCGCCACGGCCGTCCCATCCCCGACCGCGACGTCGCGGTCCCCGCCGTCTTCGAGTCCGAGCTGCCCGGCCCCGCGGCCGCCGAGGTGTCCGCCGGCTTCTGATCCGTTCGCTCACGCCGTTTCCTGTCCCGGTTTCGTTGATGTCTTGAACCCGTATCCGTTTTCACTTCAACCACAGAGGAGATCGTCATGAGAAAGAGAGTCTTCACCCCCGCCTGCGGCGTCGCCGCGGCGTTGCTGGCCGCCGGCCCCGCCGCGCATAGCGCCACCATCGTCGACACCAACTTCGACACCGAGGCCGTCGGCACCTACGGCGGACAAATGACGGACCAGGCCGCGACCGTCGGCGGCTTCAATGTCGTCAGCGACACCGCCGGCGGCCAGATCGTGCAGGTCACCCCCGGCACGGACAGGGCTCTGCAACTGATCGACAACAGCACCGTCACCAACACCGGCCCGGTGATCTCGGCCCCCATCGCCGTGACCGACGTCAGCACCGGCGCGACGGGCAACAACCTGGTCAACATCAGCTTCGACTACACCTACCTCGGCGCGGCCGCCGGCAACCCCCAGACGCTCGTCCTGCTCAACCAGGGCACGCAGACCAGCCCCGGCGCCGCGGTGCGGGCGGTGCAGCTGCGGATCGACGGCGACGACGGCGAGGTCCGCTACTGGGTCGGCTCCGCCCCGGCCGACGGCACCAACGCCCAGACCGTCGTGCTGCTCGGCTCGACCCTCGTCCAGGACACCGAGTACACCTTCGACATCGCGGTCGACCTGTCGAGCACGACGCAGGACACCTTCGCGTTGAGCATCGTCGAGACCGCCAGCCCGTCGAGCGTGTTCTTCAGCCAGTCGGGCCTGCTCACGACGGTGGACGACGTGCTGCCGGGCGTCTTCGCGTTCAACGGCGGGCTCAACGGCACGGCCGTAAACGCCGCGCCCTTCGCCGAGATCGACAACGTCCTGCTGACGACGGCCCCGATCCCCGAGCCGTCGTCGCTGCTGCTGGCCGGGGCGGGATTGGCGTTGATGGTCAAGCGTCGCCGCGTCGCCTGACCGGCCGGCTCTTCGCGGTTGTCTGGATCGCCCCTTCGAAAGGACCGTTCATGTCCTCCGCCCCCCGCGTTCGCGTTTCCTTCCGCCCGCCGGGCTTCACGCTGATCGAGCTGCTGGTCGTGATCTCGATCATCGCGCTGCTGATCGCGCTGCTGCTGCCCGCCCTCGCCTCGGCCCGCGCCGCGGCGCGGGACATGGCCTGCCTCAGCAACCTGCGGCAGATGGGCATCGCCGGCGAGGCGTACCGCGTCGACGCCGACGACTACCACCCGCCGATCAGCGGCGGCGGGGCGGCGACGCCCGGCCCGGCGTGGAACACCCGGCTGCGGCCCTACCTCGCCGCCAGCACCGAGACGGTCCCCGGCAACCCCGAAGCGCTGCGGGTCTACCAGTGCCCGGCCGACCAGACCGAAGCGCCCGGCCAGCCGGCCCAGCCCGACAACTACTTCTCCTACGCCGTCAACCTCGGCCAACCGGTCGGCGGCGACCTCGCGGCCACGCTGGACATCGGGCGACGCCCCGACGACTTCTTCCCGCTCTTCGCCTCGACCGACCGATCGAGGGTCGCCTCGAAGTTCATCAACGTCGTCGACAGCCACTGGTACGGCAACCAGTCGTCGTTCAACGGCCGTTACCACACCAGCGGCCACTACACCTCGCCGGTCACGACGAACCACCACAGCGACCACGGCGGCGGCGAACGCGCCAACGCCCTGTTCTATGACGGCCACGCCGAGTCGCTCGTGATCGAAGACGACCTGTTTACCCAGAGCGGATTCATCCACTTCCGCTTCCGTCAGTAACCTCAAGCCTTAACCCCCGGCAGGAACCCCAAGATGTTGAAACGAAAGCCCGCGTGGCTGACCGCGATCGCGCCGCTCGTCGTCGGCCTCGGCTCCGCCGCCCCGGCCCACGCCGCCGACCCGCCCAGCCCCAACGACCTGTTCCCCAACGGCGGCTTCGAGCAATTCGGGCCCAACGGCGTCGTGGTCTGGAAGCAGGGGCTATCCGGCGGCGGGTTCACGTTCGAACAAGATGCCGAGGGGAACACGGCGGTCAAGGTCACCGGCCGGGCCGTCTTCGAGTGGACGCCGACCGCGGCACCGATCTGGGGCAGCGGCTACGTGCTGCGCTTCCGGGCCCGGGGCGAGAACCTCAAGCCCAGCGGGTTCAACGTCTGGACCCGGCTGCCGAACCGGCACACGCCGCCTAACGGCAACCAAGTCGGGCCGCGGCTGACCGGGACGTTCGGCTGGAAGACCGTCGAGATGCCGCTCGACGTTCCGGCCGGCGTGACGCGGCTGATGATCTTCGTCGACGGCGTGACGCAGGGGACGCTGTGGCTCGACGACCTGTCGATCGTGCCGGCCGACGACCGGCCGCTGCCGCTGCCGCTCGGCACCGCCGCGGTCGGCGATCCGGGCGAAGAGGTGATGGCCTGGATCGCGGACGAGCCGGGCTTCCCGTGGTCGTCGCACCACATGGCCCGCGACGTGTTCACCGAGGTGCCGCCGAAGACGCTGCGGTTCCGACGCACGATCGAGCTGCCGGCCGGGGCCCGCGACGTGCGGGTGACCTTCAACGGCGACGACCACGCCCGGCTGCTGGTCGACGGCGAAGAGGTCGCCGAGAACCGCGCGGCGCAGGAGATCCGTTCGGTTGTTCTTGACGGGCTCAAGGTTTCCGGGGTTTCCGGGGGCGGGGGGCACACGTTTGAGTTCGTGCTCGACAACCGCTTCGGGCCGATGGGTCTGCTGGGGCGGGTGCAGTGGGTGGACGCGGCCGGTGTGGCCCATAAGGTGCCGACCAACGAGAACTGGGACGTCTCGGCCGACGGCGGCGACACCTGGCGGCCCGCGGCGGTGGCGGCGTTGCCCGTACCGGCCCCGGCGTTGACGCACTGGGCGTACCCACACCTGCCTAAGCGGTCGCTGACGCTGACCCACCCGCTGCCGAGCGGGGTGACGGCCCTGCGGCTGGCGGCCCGCGGGTCCAACGCGGTGCGGGTCCGGGTGGACGGCGTCGAGCAGTTCGCCCAGACCAGCGGCGGCAAGCTGATCAAGGCCGATGTCTCCGCGGCGGCCGGCGGGGCGCGGGAGGTCGAGCTGGTGTTCGAGGACATCGCCCGGCCGCCGGTGGCCCAGGGGGTGCTGGAGATCACGACCGCGTCGGGGACGGAGGTGCTGAGCTTCGACGAGCTGCGGCGGGCAGACGGCGGGACGCTGGCCGAGGTGCCGGCGCGGTTCCCGGACCGGACCTGGCCGGTGAACATCGGCAGCTTCGAGGCCGCCGCGACGCTGCCCGAGCCGGACCACACCGGCCGGCTCGAGCCGTGGGCCGCCGAACTGCTCGACGGTGCACGGCCGGTCTTCGCCGTCGGCACGGATGACGACTCGTCCGAAGAGTTCGCTGCGTTGCGTCCGGCCGGCCGACCGCTGAACGTCGCCGGCCCCGCGGCCGCGGTGCCGCGTGGCCTCGAGATGCAGACCGCCCCCGAGATCACCCTGTCGTTCGACCTCGACGCCGTGCCCGACCGTCACCTTGCGCTGGTGCTCGACGTCGCCGACACCGACGCGGTCGTGAGCACCGTCGGCGTGTTCGTCAACGGCGTGATGGTGGGCAGCCCGACGACGCTGGGCTACGACCTGGTGCCCGGCGGGCGGATGACGCAGCGGACGGCCGTGGTCACCTTCGGCTCCGAGCGGCTGCGGGCCGGCGGCAACACGCTGACGCTCCGCCTCATGCCGCTGTTCTACGAAGACGAGGCGGTCAAACCGAACCAGGCCGAGCAGTACATCAACCAGCTGCGCCTCGGCGACCGGGCCGACAACCCGTACCCGACGGCGAACTGGCTGCACTGGGACCACCTCCGGCTGGTCGAGCTGGCGGCGACGCCGGGGTCACCCGTCAACGGCCGACCGATCTGGCTCGGCACCAATCGCGACTGGTGGTACCTCACCGGGCTCGAGCCGTGGCGCAGCTTCGTGCCCCGCGACTACGCCTGGCTCGGTCTGAGCGACACCAACGCCGCCGTCCGCTACGGCATCTGGGAGCCGGGCCAGTACAAACGCCTCGACAAGACCGACCCGTCGCTGCCCGACGGCGAAAACTTCACCGGCTACCACCTCCGCAGCCTCGTCGAGCTCGGCGCCCGGCCGCTGCTGCTCTACGAGCCCGGCCGGACCATGGACCGCCCCGACGACTTCGCCGACGCCCACGAGACCCGCGTCCTCCGCGAGACCGAGACCTACATCGACGCTATGGAGATCGGCAACGAGGTCGATCACCCCAAGTACGGCTGGGACGCGATGACCATGGCCCTCGCCTGGGCGCAGACCATGGAGCAGTCGGCCGTCGCGCAACGTCTCAAACGCGAGATCGACCCCGACCTCGAGATCGTCGCCCAGGGCTGGTACCACGCCTGGGACTTCAGCGTCATCGACGCCCACTCCCGCAAGGAGACCGACGACGACCCGGGCTACGTCGACGCCCTGGCCGGGCACAGCTACGGCAAGTCGTACATCATCCCGGCCGTGCAGTACTACCTGCTCTACGGCACGACGCCGCCGAAGCCGATCTGGATCACCGAGTGCGGCTCGTGGACCGAGGACGACGTCCGCATCCAGGACTTCGAGATGAACCTGCGGGGCAACCTCGCCTTCGCGACGCACGTCGTGCAGTTCCAATCGCACGCCGACAACCCGAAGATGCAGCGGTTCGGCATGATCAAGGGCGCGTCCGACCGGGCCGAGGTGCTGGAGAAGGCGCGCTGCTACCGCCGGCTGCAGCTGGCGTACGGCATGCACGGCACGCCGCTGCCCTGGCGGCACGCCGACCCCGCGGCGATGGCGGGCCGGCCGGTCCTGGTCCGGGCCGTGGACACCGGCCGCGGCTACCGCGTCGGCCTGGTCAACGAGACGCGGCAGACCCAGCCCGTCGCCTTCACCGTGACCCTGCCGCAGCGCGGCGTCTTCGACGCGACCCGCTTCGGCGACACGCCGCGGTTCGTCGAGGACGGTATCACCCGCGTCCGCCTCGAAGCGACGCCCGAGTTGAGCTTCAACGAACGGCTCGGTCCCGGCGAGGCGGTGGAGTACTACCTGCCGTACGCCGAGTAGGGCGGCGGCGCGACGGCGTTTTGTCGAGGTTGGGGGGGTGACGGCGGTCTGACGTTTAGCGGGTGACGCGCGCGCCGCCCCCGCGACGGGGGGGTTGTGTCCCCCCCCGGGGGGGGGGGGGGCCCCACCCAAAAC
>JBCCOP010000062.1:0-13508 GCA_039025315.1 Planctomycetota bacterium
CACGCCACCCGCCCCTCCTTCGAGTTCGACAATCCGCGGTCGCGGACCGTGGCGTTGTCGCGTTGAAAAAAACGAAACCGCCAAGGACGCCAAGAGCGCCAAGCAAGGCAAAAGACCGGTCCAACCAAATCTCAAACTGCCTTCCTTGGCGTCCTCCGCGTCCTTGGCGGTTAACTTGCCTCGATGCCCATCCCCGACTTCGTCCCCCGCGACCTGACCGCCCTGGGCTTCGACGTGCCGCCCGAGGTCCTCGACCGCCTCGCCGCGTACCTCGACCTGGTCCTCGACGCCAACCACACCACCAACCTCACCGCGATCCGCCACCGCGAGCAGGCCTGGAGCCGACTCATCGTCGACAGCCTCACGCCCCTGCCCGGCCTGCCCCCGGAAGATGAAACCGAGAACGGCATCACACTCAAACTGATCGACCTCGGCACCGGAGCGGGGCTTCCGGGGGTCCCCCTCGCTATCGCCCGCCCCGACCTCGACGTCACCCTCGTCGAGTCCAACGGCAAGAAGACCGCGTTCCTCAACTCGGTCATCGAACGCCTCAACCTCACCAACACCGTCGCCGTCCAGGACCGCATCGAAACCCTCGGCCGATCCCCAGACTTCCGGGGCCGGTTCGACATCGCCGTCAGCCGCGCCGTCGGCCCCCTGCCCGTGGTCCTCGAATACTCCCTGCCCCTGCTCAAACGCGGCGGCCGCGTCCTCGCCATGAAGGGCCCCAAGGCCGAGGCCGAGCTACGCGACAGCGGCGACGCCCTTGCGATCCTCGGCGGCGGCGACGTCGCCGTGATCGACGCCTACCCCGAGTCCTTCGACAACGATTTGGTCATCGTCTCGGTCATCAAGACCGACCCGACGCCCAAGGCCTACCCCCGCGCCCCGGGCCTGCCCAAAAAACAACCCCTCTAGCCCCCGAAGCCCACGGACGACGTCCGTGGGTTGCCTTTCCACTCTTCCCCGACCCCGGCCCCCACGGTCCCATAAATAACCACGCCCGTTCAACCCGTTCAAACCCCGCACAACGCCCGTAAGCTTCGCGTTGTTATCACGTTGACAAAACACTTGACGTTCGATCGACGTTTGGTTAACGTCTACCGAACAACTCGACCGATTCTTCTTCAAGCCCGGAGACGCCGGGCGACGAAAGGAAGACCGCCCGGGCCTTCGCCCCAAGATATTGGGGTTAAACCGAGACCAGACGCTACTTGTCGTGTCTCGCCAAGGTCCGCAACGGCCTCCCTTCCCGCCCCAGCGGCCCGGCAAGCACCCGCGGGCCCGAAGAAAGTACTACCTCATGCCCACCCCCCTCGTCATGCTCGGCCCCGGCGGCGACTACACCACCCAGCTCCGCGTCAAGGGCACCCGCCTCCAGAAACACCGCGGCCTCGCCGCCCATCAAGGCCACGCGGACGCCGAGTCCGACGGCGGCTCGGCTGGCTACGGCCGACGACCCGGACCAACCCCCGTTCCGGCCCCCGCCGCGGGCGTGTCGGCTTCCCCCTTCCCCGCCGAAGCCGCGACGTACCACCCCACCGACCGCGGCGGGGCCGCCCTCCGCTCCGCGCTACCCGGGTGGCTCGAGCTGCAGGCGATCGCCCTGACCGAACTCGCCGACGCCCACCGCCAGACCGAAGCCTCGCTTCGAGAAATAGAAACGTCCGCCGAAAACAAAATCCCCGCTTTCGTCCTCAAGCTCCGCAGCGCCCGGGACCGGGTCCGCGCCGAACCCGATCGCCTCCCCGAACCCGCCGTCGCCCCCCTCGCCGCCGACTTCCGTCACGCCCCTTCTGCCCCCGGACCCCGAACCCTCAGACCCCAAACCTCAAGACCCCGGACCCCACCCCATGAACCTCACCCCCAAGCAGCTGGCCATCCTCAACCGCATCCGCGAAACACGCCTGACCCGCGGCTATTCGCCGACCATGCAGGAGCTCGCCGACGAGCTGGGCGTCTCCAAGGTCACCGTCTTCGAGCACGTCGAAGCCCTGATCAAAAAAGGCGCCCTGCGCCGGCAGGCCAACAAAGCGCGCTCTTTGGAAGTCTCGCCTGACCTCGACCTGCCCGACGAAGCCGTCAACACCAAGCTCCCCCTCGTCGGCTCCATCGCCGCCGGCTCCCCCATCGACGCCATCGAAGACCGCGAGCACCTCGACCTCGCCGAGGTCTTCGCCCCGCCCCGCGGCACCGTCGGCGGCAACACCTTCGTCCTCAAGGTCCGCGGCGACTCCATGATCGACGAACACATCGCCGACGGCGACTACGTCGTCTGCGAGAAACGCAACGCCGCCCGCAACGGCCAGACCGTCGTCGCCCTCCTCGACACCGGAGAAGCCACCCTCAAAAAACTCTACCACGAGAAAGACGGCCGCCTCCGCCTCCAGCCCGCCAACGAAAAATACGAGCCCCGCTTCTGCCGCCCCGACGAGGTCCAGATCCAGGGCGTCTGCATCGGCGTCGTGCGAACTTATTAAATATGCGTAGTTCCCCGTCTTACCCCCCTCCCTCAGGGAGGGGCTGGGGGAGGGTGACGAGTCATCGTTGCTAAGCGCCGGGTGCCAGACTGACACACCACCGACCGCTCAACCCACCCCGCTGAGCCGCTGCAGCTGCTTCCGCTGCTGCCGCGTCGAAAATTGCTGGATCAACCGCTCGACCCGCCGCTGCTCCTGCAGCCCGGCGAACTCGAACTGCACCCCCAGCGTCACCCGCCGCGGCCCGTCCGGGATGCATCGCACCACCCGGCCCGCGACTTCCAAGGCCACGCCGTCTCCGCCCTCACGGTCGCCGCCCGGCAGACGCAGCGACCACGCCAGCCGCCGCTGTTTCAGCTCCGCCGCCGCGTCCGGCTCGAGCGAAACCTCGACCCCCAGCCCCCGGTCGCTGAGGTCCAGCAGCCGCCCCCGCAGCGCCGCCGGCCCGTCGGCTCCGCCTTCCACGCGTCCCCGCACTGTCAGGTTCAGGCCCAGCGTCGACAGCCGGAAGCACGCCCGCCGCTGCGCCGACGCCACCCCCGACACCGGCCCCAGCCGCAGCGCCGCGACCCGCGTCTGCGCATTGAGCCGGAAACGCCCCACGTCCGCCACCGACGCCCGGCCCCGCAGCCGCTGACGGTCTGTGATGCAGTACACGTCCACCCGGTCCCCCCGCGTGAGGGCCTCGTCCGGCGGCAGGTGCTCGGGCCGTTCGACCACCAGTGACCCGTCCGCGGTGACCGCGTACAGCCGCAGCCGCAGCCGGCACAGCTCCGCGCCGTCCGCCGCCAGCGGCACCACCTCGACCGAGCCGTTCTGTTCGGCCAGCGATTTGGCCGACTCCCGCCACGCCGCCGCCAGCCTCGGGTTGTCCGCCGTGGTCGCCATCGTCGATCCCAAAGTCCGTACCCGCCCCTGCCTATCGACCACCCCCCTGGCCCGGATCAGTCCCGCCCGCGCATCCCGCAAACCTTCCCCAGGGCGCGCCACCCCCGCCGCCCGACGCCCCCGCCCCGCTGCCGGCTGGCCCGGCCCCGCCCCGGATCGTTCACTCCACGCATGTCCACGCTCACCCTGCGCAAAACCAAGGCCCCGCCCAAGAAATCCGGCCGCAAGTCCGCCGGCCCGCCGACCGGCCGGCCCCGCCTCGCCTGGGCCCCGGCCGCTGCCGTCCTCACCCTCCAGACCGGCGTCCTCGGCATCCTCGCCCTGGCCAACGCCTGGCACCCCCCCAAGGTCCGCGCCCTCGAAGCCGCCTGGGCCTGGTCCCAGGACGCCTCGTTCTACCCCCTCCTGTTGCTGCTCACCGCCGGCCCGGCCTGCACCTGGCTCGCCTGCCGCCTGGACGCCCGCAAACGCCTCCCCCTCGCCGTCGCGTGGGCCGCCTTCGCCCTCACGCTGGTCTTCGCCTTCGGCCCCGAGGCCCAGGCCATGCTCCGCGGCCTCTGGGTGGCCGTCCCGCAGACTTGGGGCTGACGCTCCCCGCGCGCACAGTTCGCCCGGGGGCGCACGCCCGTGTCGCTTCGATCCGTTGAACCGCCAAGGACGCCAAGAGCGCCAAGGCAACCCGAAGGCGGTTGTGTTTTTGCCTCTGTCTTCCTCGGCGACCTCCGCGTCCTTGGCGGTTTAACGGGATCGGGCGACCACCACCCCGCCGCGGCGGCCGCGAAGCGGAGGGGGTGGGGGCGTGGGGTGCCCGCTCTTTGGTAATTCGATGGGGATAGGCAACCCCGCTTAAGCGGGGTTGCCGGGGTGGATCAGAGGAAGCGCCAGTCGCCGAGGGTCACGGTGTAGCCCCAGAGCAGGGCGTTGGTGATGCCGTGGGACCAGGCGACCGGGCCGAGGCCGAGACGCCCCCCCCCGGAAATGAACCGTTCCGCGGGGGCGTCTTGACTCAAACCGTTGACGGAGCGCCAGGTCTCACCTTTGGACTTCCGGGGGTGGTTGGTGATCCAGACGAGCCAGCACCA
The DNA here is from genome assembly GCA_039025315.1 of Planctomycetota bacterium. Classification (GTDB taxonomy): domain Bacteria; phylum Planctomycetota; class Phycisphaerae; order Phycisphaerales; family Phycisphaeraceae; genus Algisphaera. The sequence continues at coordinate 4,451 of JBCCOP010000062.1, forward strand.
GACGAGGCCGCAGGCGAAGCAGCCGGGCCAGTCGCGGGGTTGGTGGCTGGCGGTGAAAACGATGGTCGAGGCGATGACGCCGAACATCGACGCGGCGCCGACGGGGGTCTCGGTGAGCTGTTTCGTGAAGGCGGGGGGTGCTTCGAGGGCGCGTTTTCCGGGAGTGGTTTGGCTGAGGCGTTCGCCGACGAGGGGCAGGTCGGTGGCGAACTGGAGCAGGCCGGTGAGGGTGGGGCCGGGGCGTTGGAGGCCGCGGAGCATGGCGGAGCGGATGAAGAGCTCTTCGAAGACCGGGACGATGAGGGCCATGCCGACGAGGCGGAGGGCGAGCGAGGCGTAGCCGAGAGCGGGGGCGTCGTCGATACGTTGCTGGATGGGGTGGGGTACGAGCTGGCCGGCGGCGTCGAGGTCGGGGCCGAAGCGGTTCGGGGTGCGGCCGAGCTCGGCGTAGGGGAACGGGCCGAAGGCGGTTTTCCAGTTGGATGAGGTCAGTTGCTCCCACCGCCAACCCAGTTCGCCGCCCATCGCGTAGCCCAGCACGACCCAGGCCACCAGCAGCCCGACGCCGGTCGGCACGGCGAGCCAGTGGAACTTGAGGTTCATCTCGGGCAGCAGCTTGCGGTAGTGCCACAGGAGCCAGACGGTGGCGACGCACTGGGCGGTGTAGAGGAAGGGTTGCAGGGGGTCGAGCGGCTCGGGCAGGAAGCCGCCGACCGTCATGAAGACGATCCAACAGAAGAACGGCACGATCCGCGGGTGCCAGGGGTTGGACCGGACCCAGGCGTCGAAGCTCGCCGGCAGGGAGGGGGAAGGTTCGGGCATCGACGGTTTCGCGTGTCGGCTCGGCGGTCGGGGCAAAGCCACGAAGCGGTACGATAACGCTGTGGATCACGACCCGCCGACGCACCCGGCCGGATGGCCGATCGACCGGCTGCTGTCCGAGTGCGACGCCCGGCGGGGCCGCGGGTCGGGGCCGGGCGGGCAGCGGCGGAACAAGGTCGAGACCGCGGTGACGCTGACCCATCGGCCATCGGGGGTCACCGCCCAAGCGTCGGAGCGGCGCAACCAGGCCGAGAATCACCGGACGGCGGTGTTCCGGCTGCGGGTGAACCTGGCGTTGGCGGTGCGGGGCAAGGCCAGCGGCCCGCCCTCGGCGTTGTGGTCGGCCCGGGTGCGTAACGGCCGGCTGGCGATCAACCCGACCCACGACGACTTCCCGGCCTTACTCGCCGAAGCGTTGGACCGCCTGGCGGGCCGCGGCCACGACGTGTCGGCCGCGGCGGCCGAGCTCGGGGTGAGCGGTTCCCAACTCGTCAAGCTGCTGCGTCACGAGCCGCGGGCGTTGACGGCGGTCAACGAACACCGCGTCGCGGCCGGTTTTCCACGCCTGCGTTAAATCCGTGTGGCACCGGTTGACCACCGAGCTTAAGTTTGTATTTTGTTTGGTATGTCCGATGGCCCGCTCCGATCGCCAGAACCCGGCGGCAACTCCGACGCCGGCCCCCGCGAGCCGGCCTTCCGCGACGCGCTGCCGCAGGGGCCGGCCCACAAGCGCGGGGCGGGGCTGAACCCCGGCAACCGGTTCGAGACGCACAACGTCCACGTGCTGGGCGAAGAGTTCGACCGGCAACACGACGAGCGCCGCGTCGATGCCGCCGAGGCCAAGCACGCCGGCCCGAGCGATCGCCGCACCCCCGGGAGTTTTCCCGTCACGGCCTTGGGTGAAGAGACTTCCGGGGGCGGGGTGCATGTCCCGCTGACCGTGTTGCCCGACGCGACGCGGACGATCATCAACCGGGTCCAGCCGACGTCGGACGTGCCGTTCGACTGGACGGTCAACCCGTACCGCGGCTGCGAGCACGGGTGCATCTACTGTTTTGCCCGGCCGTACCACGAGTACCTGGGCTTCTCGATGGGGCTGGACTTCGAGACCAAGATCATGGCCAAGCACGACGCCCCCGACCTGCTGCGGCGGGAGCTGGCAAGGCCGAGCTGGCCTGGTGAGCCGATCGTGATGTCGGCGATCACGGACATCTACCAGCCGATCGAGAAGGACCTGCGGATCGCCCGCGGCTGCCTGGAGGTCATGGCCGAGTGCTTCCAGCCGGTGTCGACGATGACGAAGAACTCGCTGGTGCTGCGGGACCTGGACCTGTGGTCGAAGCTGGGCGAGGCGAACGCGGGGCGGGTGACGGTCACGCTGGTCACGCTGGACCCGGACCTCGCGGCGCGGCTGGAGCCGCGGGCCTCGCCGCCGGCCGCGCGGCTGCGGGTGATCCGCAAGCTGGCGGAGGCGGGCGTGCCGGTGAGCGTGAATATCGCGCCGGTGATCCCGGGGCTGACGGACGCGGAACTGCCGCGGCTGCTGGAGGCGGTGGCCGAGGCGGGGGCGAAGCGGGTGGCGTGGGTGCTGCTGCGGCTGCCCTACCAGCTCAAAGAGCTGTTTCTCGATTGGCTGCAGCGCAACGTCCACCCCGAGCGGGCGAAGCACGTCGAGTCGCTGATCCGCCAAGCCCGCGGCGGCAAGCTCTACGACAGCGGTCGGCGGGCCGAGCGGGTCAAGCTCGACGACGACACGTCGCGGATGGTCGCCGACCGGGAGCTACGCGACTCGATGATCCGCGACTCGGCCGGGACGCTGGGCACGAGCTCCCGCCGCGACCCGCGGTTCAACCAGGCCCCCGCCCCCAGAAATACGAACCGAGGCTCCCACGGGCGTAGTGAAGACTTCCGGGGGCGGGGGCACGATCGTCGGCGTGGGGCCGGGGTCCACGTCGAGAACCTCAAGCGGGTGTTCGACGTGTACTGCCGGAAATACGGGCTGAACCGCGACGTCCGCCCGCTGGCGCGGAAGCACTTCCGCCGGCCGAACCTCGACGGCCAGCTCGGGTTGTTCGGCTGAGCCCTCGATCGCGGATGCCGGGCCGCGGGCGGTACACTGGCCCCGCATGCGGCGGCGTTTCCATCACATCGGGCTCGGGTCCGTGGCCGCGGCCGTGCTGCTGAGCGTGGCCGCCTGCGGCCCGGACCCCTTGAGCCGGCTCGACCGCGAGGCCGCCGACATCCTCGAACGCCAGCGCGACCGCAGCCTCGGCGTCGCCGCGGCCGACGTCGCGGTCACCCCGCCTACGCCGGTCGCCGACCCGCGGCCGGGCGATTACAAGCGTCAACCGGCGACGGACAACCCCGCTGCCGATGCCTTAACCATCGCGCCCGCCCCGCCGCGTGACCGCGTGCCCGACCCGGTTGTCCTCGACGACGGCACCCAACCCGACACGCTACGGCTCGACCTCGAAGGCCTCATCGGCCGGGCCATCGAGACCGCCCCCGACTACCGCCGGCAGCGGGAGGACCTGTTCCTCACCACGCTGAGCCTCATCGTCGAACGCCACGAGTGGGGCCCGCGGTTCTTCTCGGCCGTCACGGGTCGCATCGACGGCGTGCCCGAGGCCGGCGACAACGAGACCGCCCTAAACCTCATCGCCTCGCTCGGCGTGACGCAGCGCCTGCCCTACGGCGGCAGCGTCTCCGCCACCGCGCTGGTCGATTACGTCCGCCTGCTCGAACGCGCCTCGACCTCGACCCTGCCGACCGAGACCGACGCGACCGAACTGCAGTTCGCCCTCGACCTACCGCTGCTTCGGGGCGCGGGACGGTCGGCCGCCACCGTCGAGTCGCGGATCCAGGCCGAGCGTGACCTGGTCTACGCCGTGCGCGACTTCGAGCGGTTCCGCCGCACGTTCTTCGTCGACATCGCGACCCGCTACTTCGACCTGCTTCGTCGCCAGCGGCAGCTCCAGAACCAGGAGCTGCAGCTGCGGAACTTCCAGAACTCGGCCGCCCTCTTCTCCGCTCTCGCCGAGGCGGGCCGGGCCCCGTTCTTCCGCGCCCAGCGGGCCGAGCAGCGTGTCCTGCGGGCCCGCAACTCGCTGCTGAACCAGCAGGAGGGCTACGTCCGCCAGCTTGACGCATTGAAGCTCGAGGTCGGCATCGACCCGAACCGGCCCGTGGAGATCCTTGCCGTCGAGATCGACGTGCCCGAGGTCCTGCTCGACCTCGACGCGTCGGTCGAGACCGCGCTGCGTCAGCGGCTCGACCTGCAGACCGTGGGCGACACCGTGCAAGACGCCCGCCGGGGCGTGCAGATCGCCCGCAACGGCCTGCTGCCGGACCTCGACCTGGATGCCGACGTCACGGTCGCCACCGACGCGACCCTGCAGCGCGGCGGCCTGGACTTCGAGCTCGGCGACAGCGCGTACGACGTCGGGCTCACGCTCGGCCTGCCGCTGGACCGCAAGATCGAGTACACCGACTTCCGCGCCGCCCTGATCCGCCTCGAGCGTCAGCGCCGCGACTTCACCGTCGAGCGCGACCGGGTGTCGCTGGAGGTCCGCCGGGCGGTGCGGGCGATCGACCAGGCGCGGTTCGTGCTCCAGCTCCAGGAGCGGGCCGTCGAGATCAACGAGAAGCGGGCCGAGCAGATCCAGATCGACCAGCGGTCGCTGGGCCCCAACGAGGTGATCGACGTGCAGGAAGACCTGCTCGACGCCCGCAACGACCGTGACGAGGCGGCGTCGGACCTGCGGATCAGCATCCTGGAATACCTACTGGCGACGGGGCAGATGCGGATCGGGCCCGACGGCCGGTGGCGGGCCCCGGCGAGCCTGCGGCCGGTCGAAGTGCCCGGCGAACCGCCGACGGGGTGAGACCGCGTAAACTAAACGCGTCGCTAAACCGAAGTCTTTTCAGATATGCCTCACCTTGACCGCCCAACCCGTCCCCGAGAACCCCGCCGCCGCGGCGCGGCCTGGGTCGGCGGGGCCGTCGCCGCCGCGGCGGTGGTGGGCCTCGGCGTGCTGGCGGTGGCGACCCTGGGCGGGGCCGACACCGGCGACGCGCCGGCCGCGCGCAGCGGCGACGCCATCGAGTGGTTCGAGGTCCGGCCGCGCAGCTTCGCGCTCACCGTCACCGAGTCCGGCGACCTCGACGCCGCCGAGCGGATCGAGATCAAGAACCGCGTCGAGGGCCGGCCCGAGATCATCTTCCTGGTCGAAGAGGGCACCCGCGCCGCCGCCGGCGACGTGCTGATCCGCCTCGACAGCGACGAGCTGCGCGACAAACTCAGCTCCGCCGAGCTGCTGCTCGAACGCGCCCGCTCCGACGAGGTCTTCGCCCGCCAGGGCCTGGAGATCGCCCGCCGCGACGCCGCGTCGGCCCGCGACGCCGCCGAGGTCGCCCTCTCGCTCGCCGAGCTGGAGCTGTCCAAGTGGCGGCGGGGCGACGTGCCCCAGGCCCGCCGCGAGCTCGACCTCGCCCTGCAGAAAGCCCAGCGCCAGGTCGAACGCACCAAACGCGACCACGCCGTGAGCATCGAGCTCTACGCCCAGAACTTCATCAGCCTCAACGACCTCGAAGACACCGAGATCGCCCAGCTCGAGGCCGCCGACGGCCTGCTGACCGCCGAGCTCGCCCTGTCGGTCTACAACGACTACACCTTCGAGACCGAGCAGCAGCAGAAACAGTCGGCCGTCGATCAGGCCCGCGCCGACCTCGAATCGCAGATCGCCAAGAACCAGAGCGAGCTCGAACGCCTCGAGGCCGACCTGGCGAGCAAGGCCCAGACCCTGGCGATCCGCGAAGAAGCGCTCTCCGAGCTGCAGGAGCAGCTGCTGGCCAGCGAGATCCGGGCGCCGGAGGACGGCATCGTGATCTACGGCACGTCGGTCGGCCGACGCCGCGGCGACCCGATGGCCGAGGGCCGACAGGTCCGGTTCAACGAGACGATCCTCTTCCTGCCCAACACCCGGGAGATGGTCGCCAACCTCGCGGTGGCCGAGGCGTTCCAGCCGCTGGTCGCCGCGGGGCAGAGCGTCCGCGTCACCGTCGACGCCCGCCCCGGTCAGGTCTACACCGGCACGGTCGAGAAGGTCGGCCCGCTGACGCAGTCCGGCGGCTGGCTCAACCCCGGGCAACGCGAGTTCACCGCCCGCGTCCGCCTCGACACCGAGAGCGACCACGGCCTGATCCCCGCCATGCGCGGCACCGGCGAGATCACCGTCGGCCGGGTCGAAGACGCCCTGGCCGTCCCCGTCCAGGCGGTCTTCACCGAGGGCGAGCAGCACTTCTGCTACGTCCCGGCCGGCGGCGGCTTCGTTACGGCCCGCCCCGTCGAGATCGGCCGGGCGTCCGAGACCCTCGTCGAGATCGAGGCCGGCCTCGAACCCGGCGACCGCGTCCTACTCCGCGACCCCCGGCCGGGGGAGCTGCGGGAGAACATTTCGTGATGTGGCGATTGGGTGATTTAGCGATCGCCAAATCACGAAATCGCCAAATCGCCAAATCCCTCCTAACCTCCGCCATGCCTGAAGACTCCCGCCCCACCCGCGTCGCCGTGGTCTGCTGCTCGCTCAATCCCGAGAGCCGGTCCACGGGCATGGCCGAGCGGCTGCGCAACCCGCTCGCCGCCGCGGGGGCCGAGGTGGACTGGATCGACCTGCGTGACCACGACCTGCCGCTGTGCGACGGCGGCGCAGCTTACGGACATCCGTCGGTGGGCCCGCTGGCGGACCGCCTCGCTGGGGCCGACGCCGTGGTCCTGGCCCTGCCGGTCTACAACTACGACGCCAACGCGGCGGCCAAGAACCTCATCGAGCTCACCGGCAAGGCCGCCTGGGCCGAGAAGGTTGTCGGCTTCGTCTGCTCGGCCGGCGGGCGGGGCAGCTTCATGTCCGTCATGTCGCTGGCCAACAGCCTGATGCTCGACTTCCGCTGCGTGGTCGTGCCGCGTTTCGTCTACGCCGACGACGGCGACTTCGCGGGCCGGACGCTCAGCGAGGCCGTCGCCCCCCGCCTCGACGAGCTCGCCACGCAGGTCGTCCGCTTCGCCCTCGCCCTGGCCCCGGACCCGCAACCGGTCACCGGATAACGGGTAGCGGGCGGACTCGTCCGCCCGTCGCTTCACCCCACGTCCCCGAGCCCCAGCGCCGCGCCGTACTGCCGCAGCAGCACCCGCCGCAGCGTCCGGTGTTCCTTGCGATCCAGCGTCGGGTCGGCCGCCACGATCGCCTTGGCGTCGCGCTGCGCCTGCCGCAGCAAGTCGGTGTCGCCCGGGATTGCTGCGTGACGCATCGGCGGCAGGCCCGACTGCCGCGTCCCGAGGATCTCGCCCATCCCGCGGATCGCCAGGTCCGCCTCGGCGATCTTGAACCCGTCGTTGGTCTTCGCGATCGCCGCCATCCGCTCGGCCGCATCATCCGTCGTCGGCTCGGCGATGAACACGCACAGCGACCGGCCCCCGGAACTGGCCCGCCCCACCCGGCCGCGGAGCTGGTGCAGCTGCGCCAGCCCGAACCGCTCGGCGTTCTCGATCACCATCACCGTCGCGTTCGGCACGTCGACCCCGACCTCGATCACCGTCGTCGCCACCAGCACATCCACCTCGCCGCGGCGGAACCGCTCCATCGTGCGCTGCCGGGTCTCGCGCTTGAGCCGGCCGTGGACCGTGGCCACCCGGAAGCCCGCGAGGTGCTTCTCGCTCAGCCGTTTGGCGATCGCTTGCACCGATTCGAGTTTCTTTTCCCCACCGCTCGTTTCGATCGTCGGCACGACGACGTACGCCTGCTCGCCGCGTGCGACCCGCTTCCGCAGATAGCCGTACACCTCGTCCGCTTTTTCCGGGGGCACGACGCGGTTCTCGATCGGGCTGCGACCCGGCGGCTTGCCGGTCAGCGTGGTGTGGTCGAGGTCGCCCAGCAGCGTCAGGCTCAGCGACCGCGGGATCGGCGTCGCGGTCATCACCAGCGTGTGCGGTACGCGTTCCCGGCCGTTGTTTTCGCCTTCCGTCGGCTGCCGGAGCCTCGCCCGCTGCATCACGCCGAAGCGGTGCTGCTCGTCGATGACCACCACGGCCAGGTCTTTGAACGCCACCGAGGCCGAGAGCAGCGCGTGGGTGCCGACGACGAGGTCGGCGCTGCCGTCGGTGACCGCGTCGAGCCCGTCGCGCTGCTGGCCGGTCAGCAGCGCGACGCGGACGTTCGAGCCTTCGAGCATGCGGGTGATCGAGGCGTGGTGCTGCTCGGCGAGCAGCTCGGTCGGGGCCATGAGCGCACCCTGCCGGCGGTCGGCGACGGCCATCAACATCGCGTAGAGCGCGACGACGGTCTTGCCCGCGCCGACGTCGCCCTGCAGCATCCGGTTCATCGGGCGGTCGCGCGACAGGTCCGAGGCGATCTCGGCGACCGCGGCCGACTGGGTCGGGGTGAGTTCGAACGGGAACCGCTCGCGGATGTGCCGATCGATCGCGTCGGAGTGGCGCAGGGCCGGGGCGACGCACCGCTGCTCCACCTCGGCCCGGCGCACGGCGATGCCGAGCTGCAGCAGCAGCAGCTCGTTGAACGCCAGCCGTCGGCGTGCCGCCCGGTGTTCGTCCGCGGTCGCCGGGCGGTGCAGCATCCGCACCGCGTCGGCCAACGCCGGCATCTCGTGGTGCTTGACGAGCGTCGCCGGCAGCGGGTCCACCACCTGCGGCAACGCCCACGGCAAGACCCCGTCGATCAGCCGCTCGATCGCCGACGACGCCAGCCCCTCCGTCGCGGCGTACACCGGCCGCAGGCGGTCCGACGCCTCGTCGACCCCGCCGCCCGCTTGGGCCTCGTCGAGCACCTCCCACTTCGGGTTCGCCATCTGCGGGTAGCCGGCGAACATCTTCGCCTTGCCGCGGACCCGCAGCGTCATCGCCGGGTGCAGCCGGTCGCGGAGGTAGCCGGCGTTGAACCACGTCAGGCTCAGCGTGAACCCGTCGGCGTCTTTCAGCGTCGCCTCGAACCGCCCCTTCTTGCCGAAGCCCATCGACGGGACCCAGCGGCAGGCGACGATCACCCCGCGGACCGCGCCGGCCGTCTTGCCGTCGGTGGGCAGGCCCTGGACCCCCGCCTCGGCCGCCTCGGTCTCGTACCGCATCGGACCGTAGCGCAACAGATCGGTGACGGTCAGGACGCCGAGCCGACGCAGCTTGCCCGCCCGCGCTCTGCCCACGCCCGGGAGTTCGGCGACCGGCGTG
>JBCCOP010000063.1:0-13429 GCA_039025315.1 Planctomycetota bacterium
CGGTAACATCCGTACCAGAGCTCGCCGTCCATGGCTTGGTTCTCCTTGAAAAGGGTGATGGAACACCCAAGTCAAGGCGGCGAGACTCTTTACTGGCCAGTCAGCGGCGTAGATGAAAAAGGTTGTGAGGGAGGGGGGTTAACCAGTTGGTAAAGTGTTTGGATGGCAGATGCGGGTGACACACTGTTGCGGGGGTGGATCGGCACGTGGCGGGGGACGTGTCGGACGTGGTTTCGGCCGGGGGAGTTGGCGGACGCGTCGGAGGTGACGGGGACGTTCAGCCTGCTGCCGGGGTTCCGGGGGGGGCAGGGGTTGCGGCACGCGTACGCGGGGACGATGCAGGGGGAGCCGCGGGAGGGGGAGGAGTGGATCGCCCGCAACGCGGTGACCGGGCGGTACGAGGTGGCGTGGGTCGACAGCTTCCACATGAGCTACGCGGTGATGTTCTCGGTGGGCGAGGCGTTCGCCGACGGTCAGCCGGGGTTCGCGGTGCGGGGGCGTTACGACGTGCGGGGGGAGGACGGTCAGCCTGGCGAGGCGTGGGGGTGGCGGACCGAATACCGGCAGGCGGGCGACGACCGGCTGACGGTCACGGCGTACAACGTGACGCCCGGCGGGGAGGAGGCGGTGGCGGTGGAGCTGGAGTACGAGCGGTTGGGGTAGGGGGCGTCGCGGGGGTGCGCACGGTTTGGCGTGGTTTTGCCACGAAAATTCACAAAACGTACAAAAATTTCAAACCTTGATGGCCCCGGGACCTGCGCTACGTCATCGCGGCTAATTCGGGGGGTATTCGCGCACAAGCCGTGCGCTGCGTCCCTAAGTGTCGGCCCCCGTTTTGCCGGCGGACCCCCGGAACCCAGACAAGGCCGGGCCCGCCCGCGGCGGACGGCCGGGTCGAGTGTTCGCGTGTCGGCGGCGATGCCACGGGTACCACCTTGTCGGGAACCCCGCGGGTCCAGACACCACGGCTCGGCCGGGGGCGCACGCCCGGAGGTTCGATCCGTTCGCCGCCAAGGACGCCAAGAGCGCCAAGGAATTCAAAGTCAATTCATCAGATGACTTGATGTCTTCCTTGGCGCTCTTGGCGTCCTTGGCGGCGAAAAAACGGAATGAACCTCACCACCCCGCCGTGGCGGCCGCGAAGCGGGTGGGGTGGGGGCGTGGGGTGCCCGCTCTTTGGCAATGTGGTGGTGCGTGTGAAGAAGCCCACGGATGGAATCCGTGGGGTTCGGGGGGGTTATTTGAAGTCTTCGAGTTTAAGGCCGCCGAGGCCGAGGGAGTCGACGGGGCCGAGGCCGGACTTGAGCTTGTCCTTGGGCAGGCGTGGGCGGGCGGGGCCCTTGACGGTGGGGCGGTCGCCGCGGGGGCCGCGGGGAGATTCGCCGCCAGCGGACTCTTCGCGGAGCGAGAGGCTGATCTTGCGGTTGGGTTCGTCGACGTCTTTGATGCGGAAGGTTTGGGTGTCGCCGGGCTTGACGACGTCGGTGACCTGGTTGACGCGGCGGTCGGCGAGCTCGGAGATGTGGACGAGGCCCTCGACGCCGGTCTCGAGCTCGACGAAGGCGCCGAAGTCGGTGGTGCCGGTGACGGTGCCCTCGTGTTGGGTGTCTTTGGCGTACTTGGCGGCGGCGCCGGCCCAGGGGTCGCCGGCGGCGGCCTTGAGCGAGAGGGTGAGTCGGCGTTTGGCGGGGTCGACGTTGAGGACGGCGACTTTGATCACGTCGCCGGTCTTGACGACGTCTTCGGCGCGGTGGACGCGTTTCCAGGCCATCTCGGAGATGGGGAGCAGGCCCTCGACGCCGGGCTCGAGTTCGACGAAGGCGCCGAAGTTGGCGGTGCGGGTGACGCGGGCGGAGACCTGTTCGCCGGGGGTGTAGCGGGAGCCGACGCCGTCCCACGGGTCGGGCTGGACCTGCTTCATGCCCAGGGCGATGCGCTGCTTGTCGGGTTCGAGCTTGAGGATTTTGACGGTGACCTTGTCGCCGGGGGAGACGACGTCGGAGGGTTTTTTGACGTGGGTGTGGGTGAGGTCGGTGTCGTGGAGGAGGCCGTCGACGCCGCCGAGGTCGACGACGGCGCCGACGTCGACGACGCTGCGGACGACGCCCTGGCGTTCTTGGCCGACTTCGAGTTCTTGGAGCAGTTTGTCTCGGTTCTTGAGTTTCTGGTTTTCGAGGTGGGTCCGGCGGGAGAGCAGGACCTTTTTGGCTTTGCGGTCGATCTCCTGGACGACGGCCTCGAGTTTTTGGCCGGCGAAGGCGTCGAGGTCGTCGACGTGGAAGAGGTCGATCTGGGACGCGGGCATGAAGGCGCGGATGCCGCCGACCATCTCGAGCTCGAGGCCGCCTTTGTTGGACTTGGTGACGCGGGCCTCGACGACGCTGCCGCGGGTGAGCTGGTCCCAGGTGGCGAGGCTGATCGCGCCCTCGCGGGAGAGGAAGACCAGGCCTTGTTGTTGGTCGAGGGAGTCGACGACGAAGTCCATGATCGAGCCGAGGCGGGGCGGGCGTTCGAACTGGACGAGGGGGACGACGCCCTGGAGCTTGGCGCCCTCGGTGGAGAGGCCGCCGGTGATGTCGATGAACACGTCCTCGCCGCGGATGGCGGAGATGCGGCCGCGGACGACCTTGTGGTGGAACTGCCCCCCCCCGGAAGCGCCCCCGGAAGTGCCCCCGGAAGCTTCCGCGGCTTTGGGGTCGGCCTCGGCGGGTGGGGCCGGGGTCGGGGCGGGTTGGGCGTCGGCGACGGATTGTTCGATGAGTTGATCGACGCCGCCCTCGGTCGCGGCGGCGTCGAGCTCGGCCTGGACCTGGGCGTCGATGTCGTCGGCGACGGGCGGTGGGGGCGACGGTGGCTCTACGGCCGGGGCCTCGGCTTCGGCCGGCGGGGCCGGGGGCGTAGCGGGAGCCTCCGCGGCCGCGGGCTGGTCCGGGGCGGGGGGAGGGGCGTCGGGTGTGGTGGGGTTCATGAGTCGGGGTGGGTCCGGGGGGCCGGGTTCGATAGCGTGTCCGCTCGACTTTCTCAGGGTATCGGGCGGGGCGGGGCGACGCTAGCGCCGATCGGGCGGGGGCGGGAAAAACCGGTTATCGGTGACGCTCGCTCACCGGACGCTGACGTGAGGGTTACCGGTCAGGTAGAAGCGCAGCGGGGCGTCGGCCCAGTCGCCGGCATAGTCGATGCCGACGCGGGTGGTGGTGGTGATGAGGCGGTCGGGGACGGCCCGTTGGCGGAGCTGTTCGACGAAGAGGTGGGGGCTGGTGACCAAGTCGGTGGCGTCGTGCGAGCGGTCGACGGCGAAGGCGGCCCCGAGCTTGCCGGGGCCGGAGCAGAGGTCGCGGTCGCGGCGGGCCTTGGGTCGGCGTCGGTACATCAGGTCGAGGCCTTCGGTCGGCTCGGCGGCGCGGAGCAGGACGGCCTGCGGCACATCGACGCCGGCGACGACGATGTTGAGCAGGTGGTGGATGCCGTAGTTGAGGAAGACGTAGGCGGTGCCGCCGTCGGCGAACATCGTGGCGGTCCGCTCGGTGCGGCGCCAGTTGTAGGAGTGGGCGGCCTTGTCTTCGTAGCCGAGGTAGGCCTCGGTCTCGACGATGGGGGCGGCGACGCGGCCGGCGGGGGTGAGGTGGACGAGGCGCTGGCCGAGCAGGGCGCGGGCGACGGTGACGGGGTCGCGGCGGTAGAAGTGGCGGGGGAGGCGGGGGGCCACGACAGCGGGGTGAAAAGTTCCGGGGGCGGCTTTAGGCGTAGGAGTGCAGGCCCGCGAGCAGGAGGTTGACGCCCCAGTAGCACCAGAGCATGACGACGAAGCCCGCGACGCTGAGCCAGGCGGTGACGAGGCCGCGGTCGCGAACGCCGAAGCGGGCGTGGATGGCGATGAGATAGACGATCCAGGTGATCAGGGCCCAGGTCTCCTTCGGGTCCCACGCCCACCACCGGCCCCAGGCGTGGTCGGCCCAGTACGCGCCGAGCAGGATGCCGACGCCCAGCAGCCAGAACGCGAGCTGCATGAGCGTGAGCTGGGTCTGGTCGAGGTCGGCGAGGAGTTTTTTGCGTCCGGGAGTGCGGACCTTGGTGGGGGTGGCCTCGCTACCGGTCGAGCCGCCGACCAGGGCCGTCGCCGCGTCGAGCCGGCCGACGCTGGCGGCGGCGAACGCGGTCGCCTCCCGGCCCTTGACGTAGTGGGCGTAGAGATACGCCAAGCTCACGAAGAACGACAACGCGATCAGCCCGTAGCTGACCAGCACCATGTTGACGTGGACGTAGAGGATGCGGCTGGTGTCGAGGATGCCGGCGACCTGCCCGACCTCGTGCGACGGGATGGCCCAGAGGTTGGCGACCATCAGCGACACAGCCCCCATCGCCGCCGCGGCCGCGCCGACGACCCAGAGTTTCTTGAGGAACATGAACACGACGCCGACGGCGACGGCGAAGAGCGAGATCGCGATAAACGACTCGTACTGGTTGTGGATCGCCCAGCGGCCCGAGAGGACCGCGCGGATGGCGAAGCTGCCGGTGTGGGCCGCGAGCCCGACGACGAGCAGCACGACGCCGGTCGCCAGCAGCCAGCGTCGCCCGGTGCCGAGCGCGAGGATCAGGGACAGGGTCGAGACGGCGTAGAGCCAGTAGCCGATCGTGAACTTGCCGGTGACGTTGTAGAGGTACTCGAGGTCGAGGCGGTAGCCGGCCGGGTAGGTCGCGGGGTTGATCTGGGGCAGTTGGTTGACGAGGGCGGCGAGCAGGAAGTTCACGGTGTCGGCGTCGCCGCGGGTCCAGGCGTCGCGGAGGTTGCTCCAGAGGTCGGCCGGCGCGGCAGGGCGGACGCCCCCGGCGGCGGTCGGGAGGATGACGGTCTCGCCCTCTGCCTGCGGGAGCGGCCCGGTCACGTGGGCCCAGTAATCTTCACCGGGCGCGGGGCTGACCATCAGCAGCCGGTCGGCGGAGTGCAGGAACGCGTTGGCGGCGCTGAACAGCTGGTCCCGCGCGTTCATGTCGAACTGGCTCGCCTTGTCGCCGCGGTAGATGGCCTGCACCCGCGGGTCGGAGAAGATCTCCCACGAGATGCGGCCCAATTTTTTCCACGCCTCGCGGGTCTCGGGGTCTTTGTGGGCCAGCAGGCGTTCGCGGTACGGCAGCACCTCGACGTAGAGGATCGGCTTGTCGGCGTAATACGCCGGATTGAACACCAGGTCGAGGTAGGTGAACACCGGGTCGTAGGTGAACTTCTCCTGCTCTTTGCGGTCGGCGAGGTCGAAGGTGTCCCAGGTGAAGTCACGCCACCGCGCCTTGCCGTAGACCGCGGTGACGTGCTCGCGGGCCAGCGTGTCCAAAATCTTGACCCGGCCCTGGTCGAACACCGCGAGCTTGCGGAAGGCGTCGAGGTCGACGGCCGCGGCGAACTCCTGGTGCTGGCGGCGCGACATCGGCGGGCGGGCGTGGCCGGTGTGGTCGTGGAAGAGCGTGGCACCCGGCGTGGCGGGGGCGTAGCCGGTGTCGGGCTGCTCGTTGCCGGCGGGGTAATTGGCGGCTTGCGTCGAAGCGGGCCACAGCAAAAGCAGGCAAGACAGAATGAGCCACGGATGAACGCGGATGAACGGGGATGAAGCTCGGGTTGGGTAACCCCCCGCACGGTCGCGTGGTGTTTCGTTTTTGAGAAAAGCGGTGGCTTTCATGTCGCAGGTCTCATCCCTGTTTATCCGCGCTCATCCGCGGCTAAAACCAATTCTCTCTGCGGCTCGGGCTCCGCCGGGGCGGCCGGGGGCGGGGCGACGGCGGGTGGGGTCGGTCCGGCCTCCTCGACCGCTTCATCGCGGGCTTGCCGCTGTTTGAGCTTCTCGTTGAACTTGCGGACGCGGCGTTTCATGAGGTAAGGCTTGAGGTAGAACGCCCAGGGGATGCCGACGGCCATCAACACGCTGCCCGCGGCGATCACGTGGATCGCCACGTTGTTGCCCACGCCCAGGATCGTGAACCGCTGCTGGTTGATGAAGCGTCCGGCGTCGTCGCGGAGGGCCTTGTCGGCCTCGGGGGTGTCGGGATCGCCCGGGTCCCAGCCGGCCTGGCTGAGCTTGATCTTCCGCATCGCCAGCGGCGCGCCGGGGCTGCGGACGATGGCGGGGTTGTTGAGCCGGGGCTGGAACGGGCGGATCGTGTCGCCGCCGAGGTCGCCGCCCTCGTCGACTTGGTAGACGAGCAGGTCCGAGTGGAAGTCGCGGGGGATATCCGAGCCGGGGTACGGCGTCATCTCGAAGTCGGTCATGGCGACGGCGAAGGGCAGCTGCCGGCGTTGCCGGCCGAAGGCGATCTCGACGTTGCCGTAGCCCGGGACGCTGACGGTCTGCGGCCGCATGTCGCCGCCGACCTGTTCGAGGTACGGCATCTGCCGCAAGGTCACGGTCTGCGAGAACGTTTCGCCGGTGAGCTGATGGTTCTCGTCGCGGAGGTCGTACTCGACGGTGACGGGCACGAGCGCCATCTCATAGGTGCCCTCGAGCTTCGGGTCACGCAGCGGCCGGGGCGTGACCGTAGGCTGCTGGGCGGGCACGGCGTGGTCGTACCGGTCGACCACGTGCAGCCAGGCGTCGCGGCGGTCGGGGTCGCCCAGGGGGAGCTTGCCCTCGGCCAGCGGGCTGAAGATCGGCGCGATGCCCGCGACGCGGAGCAGGACCCACAGGCTGTCGGGCGGCACGTTCTCGAACGCCGCGGCGTAGGCGGCCGGCGGGGCGGTGACGAGGTGGACCTGGACCTTGCTCTTGTCGAGGAACGTGGTGCGGATCGACGGGTCGGGGTCGCCGCGTTGTCCCTCGACGAAGTCCTGCGAGCGTTCGGGGTAGCGGTGCAGGGCGTAGCGCTGGATCGGGCGGACGGGGCCGGGGCGCTGGACGAGCAGGCGGGCGTGGGTGTCGGCGGCACCCTCGTAGCCCGCGCTGACGAAGGGCAGGCCGTAGGGCCCGAGCTCTTCGACGGCAACGCGGTAGCCGGTGTTACCGACCTCGAAGTTGTCGCCCTCGGCGATGGCCCGGACCTCGACGTGGTCCTGCCCCGGGATCTCGATCTTCAGCAGGTAGGGCGCGGACATCGCGTCGGCCGGGGCCTCGCTGAGCAGGTCGTCGAGGCGCTGCGGCGACGGGGCGTGGAGGTACTCGACCTCCCAGGCGTCGGTGCTCAGCACCCGCTCGGCGGCCTTGGCGAACGGCAGGGTGACGGGGTTCTGGTCCACGCCCGGCCCGTCGCGGTCGCCCATCGCCGCCGTCAGCGCCGGTCCGGCCCCGGGCAGCCGGGATTCCGGGGGGGCTTCGACCCAGGTGGGTTCGAGTTCGCCGTAGGCGATGAAGCCGGGGATGGTGATGCGCAGGCCCTCGCCGAACAGCTCGTCGAACTCGGGCTTCTCGTGCAGGCGGATGTCGAGCTCGCCGATGGCGTAGTCGTTGTAGCGGGGCAGTTCCGGGAGCACGAACTGGACCGACGGGGCGCGGTCGACCGAGACGAACATCGCGGGCTTGACGCGGTCGTAGAAGTGGCTGACGGGCTGGGCGCCGGGCAGGTCGGCGCGGACGATGAACATGTCGCCCTCGAGCTTGGCCTGGCCGTAGAAGACCGAGCCCAGCGCGATGAGGACGATGCCGGTGTGGACCATCAGCACGCCGAGCCGGGGGAAGGAGAACTCGATGCGGCGGACGGTGGCCCAGACCATGTTGATGATGAACAGCATCAGCAGCACCTGCAGCGGCCACCAGGCGAAGAACTCGATCTCGTTTTTCTCGATCGCGGGCAGGCGGTAGAGGATCGTCTGCTTGTGGCCCTCGAAGACCGGGAGCATGCCGATGAGGATGTAGGCCTCCCAGCAGAGGAAGGCGGCGACGCCGATCGATCCGAGCAGGGCCCCGCCGCCGAGGGCGAGTTTCCGGCGGCCCGACCAGCCCGGGGCGTTGGCGAAGCGGACGCTGCCCCACGCCACAGCCCCGACGAGCCCGCCGAAGATGATCAGCCACGCGAGCCCGATGCTGATGAAGTACAGCGGCACCGAGCCGAGCGCGCCGTACAAGCTGATGAGCAGCAGCAGGATCACCGCCAGGGTGATCGAGCTGAACGCACGGGTCAGCCAACGCAGCGGGGCGGGCAGCGATTCGTCGGCCTGCTTGATTCGTCGGTACTTGGCACTCATTGCCGGGGGTATTGACGTCGGCTCACGGGCGGTCGGCGTGGTCCAAAGTATAGATCGGCCGTACCCGGCGGTCGCGGCCACTGGGGCATTTGCGCGGCCGATCCCGGTAGACTTTCGTCATGGCTCGATGGCTGCCTTGGTTGATGCTGGCGCTCGGCGGGGCGGCGGGGACGCTGGCCCGCTACGCCCTCTCGCTGGGGGTGCAAAAACTCCACGGCACGCCCTGGCCCGCCGGAACGCTGGCGGTCAACGCCCTGGGCTGCCTGGTCTTCGGGTTCGTCTGGGGCGTGCTGAGCCCGCGGATGGACCCGCCGTCGCCGCTGTGGTCGATGGCGTTGCTGGTGGGGTTCTGCGGGGCGTTCACGACGTTCTCGACGTTCGCGTTCGAGGTGCACCGGGTGTCGGGCGATTTTTCGGTCGGCCACGCGTTGGGGTATCTGGTGCTGAGCAACGCCTTAGGGCTGCTGATGGTGTGGGTGGGCTTTGCGCTACTCGCCTCCCGCCTTGTGCCGCGTTGAGGCATAAAAATCCCCCAGATCGGGCTATACTGGGCGATTCCCCAGGAACCCCCGCCCGCTTACCCCTCGGCCGCCGATCCGAGCCCCTGTGATGCCCACCGACACCCTCGAGCCCCCGGCCGCCCCGGGCGACACGCCGCCGCGCGTCGCCCGCACCAACGCCGTGATCCGCTTCGCCGGCGACTCCGGCGACGGGATGCAGCTGGCCGGCACCCAGTTCACCGACACCTCGGCCGTCGCGGGCAACGACGTCGCCACCCTGCCGGACTACCCCGCCGAGATCCGCGCCCCGGCCGGCACGGTGGCGGGCGTCTCGGGCTTCCAGATCAACTTCGCGGCCGAGGACATCTACACGCCGGGCGACGTGGTCCACGCGCTGATCGCCATGAATCCGGCGGCCCTGAAGGCGCACATCCAGGACGTCGAGCCGGGCGGCACCGTCATCGTGAACGAGACCGAGTTCACCAAGACCAACCTCAAGAAGGCGGGCTACCCGCTGATCGACGGCACCCGCGACCACGCAAACCCGCTCGACGACCCCGAACTCGCCCAGCGGTACAAGCTGGTCAAGGTCCCGATCACCAAGCTCAACCAGGAGGTGCTCAAGGACAGCGGGCTGAACCCCAAGGGCGTCAACCGCTGCCGGAATATGTGGGCCCTCGGGCTGGTGTACTGGCTGTTCGACCGGCCGCTCGACAACACAATCAAGAACCTGCGTGAGACGTTCGAGAAGCGCAAGAACCTGCCCGCCGTGGCCGAGGCCAACATCCGGTCGCTGCGGGCGGGCTACGACTTCGGCGAGACGGCCGAGCTGTTCCCGGTGACCTACCGCGTGCCGCAGGCCGACATCGCCCCCGGGAAGTACCGAAAGATCACGGGGAACGAGGCGTTGGCGATGGGGCTGATCGCCGCGTCGCGGCTGGCGGACAAGAACCTGGTTTACTGCTCGTACCCCATCACGCCGGCCAGCGACATCCTGCACTACCTCGCGCCGCAGAAGCACTACGGCGTCAAGACGTTCCAGGCCGAGGACGAGATAGCCGCCTGCTGCGCCGCGATCGGCGTGTCCTTCGCCGGCCAGCTCGGGGTCACCGGCACGTCGGGCCCGGGCCTCGC
Source organism: Planctomycetota bacterium (assembly GCA_039025315.1). Classification (GTDB taxonomy): domain Bacteria; phylum Planctomycetota; class Phycisphaerae; order Phycisphaerales; family Phycisphaeraceae; genus Algisphaera. Next base: position 9,796 of record JBCCOP010000063.1, read on the forward strand.
ACTCAAGGGCGAAGCGATGGGCCTGGCCGTGATGACCGAGCTGCCGCTGGTCGTGGTCAACGTGCAGCGCGGCGGCCCGTCCACCGGCCTGCCGACCAAGACCGAGCAGAGCGACCTGCTGCAGGCCATGTTCGGCCGCAACGGCGACTGCCCCATGGTCGTCCTCGCCCCGCAGTCCCCCGCCGACTGCTTCCACGCCGCCCTCGAAGCCTGCACGATCGCCATGCAGCACATGGTCCCCGTGCTGCTGCTGTCCGACGGCTACCTCGCCAACGGCAGCGAGCCGTGGCTCGTGCCGCAGGCGTCGGATTTTGCCCCGATCGAGATCGATCACCCCCACCCCCGGAACCACGCCGACGCTGAGCCGCCAAGCGGCGAAGCGTCTGGTCCGACGTTCCACCCCTACACCCGCGACGCCAACCTCGTCCGCCCCTGGATGCGCCCCGGCACCCCCGGCGGCGAGCACCGCCTCGGCGGCCTCGAGAAACAGAACGGCACCGGCAACGTCTCCTACGACCCCCAGAACCACCAAGAGATGACCCGCCTCCGCGCCGCAAAAGTCGCCAAGGTCGCCGACCACCTGCCCGAGTTGGAAATCAACGGCCCCCCGGAAGGCGATCTTCTGGTGTTGGGCTGGGGCGGCCCGTACGGCAGCATCACCACCGCCGTTAACCGCATGCGCGAGCGGGGCCACGCCGTAAGCAGCGCCCAGCTGCGTTACCTGAACCCTATGCCCAAAAACCTCGGCCAGGTCTTAAAAAACTTCCGGGGGGTCCTGATCCCCGAACTCAACGACGGCCAGTTGCGGCTGCTGATCCGCGGCCGCTACCTCGTCGACGCCCGCGGCCTCAACAAGGTCCAAGGCAAGCCGTTCCTCGTCGAAGAGGTCGAGCAGGCGATCGAATTGATGCTGAGCGGCGAGTGGGGAGATGAAGAAGCGCTTTGGCCGGAGAGGGGGGCGGTGGCCCGTGCCTGAAACCAAACTCCCCGTATTGAAAGCCAAGGACTTTGCCTCCGACCAGGACGTGAAGTGGTGCCCGGGGTGCGGGGACTACGCGATCCTCAACGCGGTGCAGCGGGTCGTCGCGCAGACCGGGCACCGGCGGGAGAACACCGTCTTCATCTCCGGCATCGGCTGCTCGTCGCGGTTCCCGTACTACATGGACACCTACGGGTTCCACTCGATCCACGGCCGGGCCCCCGGGTTCGTCACGGGGCTGAAGATCGCCAACCCGGAATTAGACGTCTGGATGGTCACCGGCGACGGCGACGGGTTCTCCATCGGCGGCAACCACATGATGCACCTGCTGCGGCGGAACGTGGACGTCAACGTGCTCCTGTTCAACAACCGCATTTACGGGCTGACCAAGGGCCAGTACTCGCCGACGAGCGAGCAGGGCAAGAAGACCAAGTCCACGCCGATGGGCTCGCTGGACTTCCCGATCGACCCGGTGCAGGTGGCCCTGGCTTCCGGGGGCACGTTCGTGGCCCGCTCGACGGACAAGGACCGCGGCCTGACCGACGTGATGACGCAGGCGTCGAAGCACCGCGGCACGTCGTTCTGCGAGGTCTACCAGAACTGCAACATCTTCAACGACGGGGCGTACGAGCCGTTGACCGGCAAAGACACGCGGGAGGACAGCGTGCTGTACCTCGAGCACGGCAAGCCGATGGTCTTCGGCAAAGAACGTGACAAGGGTTTGCGATTGATCGGCAACCGACCCGAAGTCGTCAATATCACTTCCGGGGGGGAGGACGACCTGGTCTTCCACGACGAGACCAACCTCACGCTGGCGATGATGCTCGCCCGATTGCACTACCCCGAGTTCCCCGAGCCGCTCGGCGTGTTCTACCGCGAGGAGCGGGAGGTCTACGAGGGGCTGGTGTCGGCCCAGGTCGACGAGGCCACGGCGAAGCGGGGGGCGGGCACGCTCGACGACCTGTTCAACGCCGGGGACACGTATGTTCTGGATCAGGGCAAAGATTCGACGCACGGTTTGCATGATTGACCGGAGCGCCTGCGCGGCGGGCGGTCAGGGCTCCGCCCCGACACCCCAAAGGCAAGGGCGTCCGGTGTGTTCATTGAGGTTCGACGGGGTGCAGGGGCAGGGCCCCTGCCGCCCGCCGCGTAGGCGATCGCACCATCAAAGCTGACCGTCCTTGCCATCCGTTAAGCTCTGCCGCATGACCTGGTTCGACGACTTACACGCACAAGTCACTTCTCAGGGGCAGCGGCCGCACGTCTTGCACAACGGCGCGGGCCGGCTGCTGGTGTGTGAGCACGGGGCGCGGGTGTTGGCTTGCGAGCTGCCTGGCGTCGATCACAACCTGTTTTTTCACACCGACCGCACGGCCGACGACGGCGGGCCCGGGATGGTCACCGGCGGCGACCGGTTCTGGATCGCGCCGGAGGTGGTGTACTTCTGGCCGACGCTGGACGAGGCGATGCGTGACCCGAAGGGCACGGCCGAGACGCCGCCGGCGATCGACCCGGCGAACTGGGGCCGGCTCGAATACACCCGCGACGTGACGCACAGCCTCGAGACGAACATCAAGCTGCGTGACCGGCTGCGTCACCGGTCGTTCGAGGTCGCGGCCACCCGCGCTTGGGACGTCGAAGCCCCGGGTCCCCCGGAGATATCCGGCGTGGGCCGTTTGGCTTGCGTCTCGTTTTCGCTGCGTAACACGCTGACCCTGTGCTTCGGGAAGGAAACGCCCGGGATGGTGGCCGGGGCGTGGGACATCCTGCAGGTGCCGCCGACCGGGACGCTGATCTGCCCGACGGCCGCGCGGGCCGAGGTGCGGAGTTATTACGAGCCGTTCGGCGACCGGCACGTCGCGGTGAGCGACGCGGACGTGCGGTTCCTGATCGACGGGCGGCGGCGGGTCAAGATGGGGCTGCGGGCCGAGCACACGACCGGGCGGATGGGGTATTACCGACCGGTGGATGAGCAGACCAGCACGCTGATCGTCCGCATCTTCGCCCCGCTGCCGGGCGAGCCGTACGGCGACGTGCCGCGGGACGACCCGCGGAACCGCCAACTCGAACGCGGCGAGATCGAGGGGCCGATCCTCGGCGGCGATTGCCTGCAGGCGTACAACGACGACGGCGACGCTTTCGGTGGCGGCCCCGACGTCACATTCGGGGAGATGGAATATCACGACCCCGGCCTGGTGGTGGGTCGGGGCCCGACGTCGCGGAGAGGATCGTGTGTGACGCACGTGATGGCCGGTCCCGACGACGCGGTGCGGGCGGCGGGGCGTGAGCTGTTGGGTGTCGAGGTCGGGATGATCGGGTGATCCGGACCTTCGCTTCGCTCAGGTCCGGCTTCGCCGGGAACCTCAGATCGTGCCGTTCCAGTTCGCGGGACACAGCAGCACGGGCATGTCTGCCTGGCGGATGATGTTGGCGGGTACGTCGCCGGCGATCAGGCGCTTGAGCACGCCCTTGCCCGTGAGCCCGAGCACGATGAGCGTGCACTCCCTAGCCTTCGCGGTGTTGAGGATCGCCTTGGCGGTGTCGTCGGAGAAGAGCATGATGCCCTCGGCCTCGACGCCGGCGTCGGCGAGCTGGGTCACCAGCGTCCGCAGCGTCTGCTTGCCCCGCTCGGTCGCGTCCGACTCGTGCTCGTCC
>JBCCOP010000064.1:0-13399 GCA_039025315.1 Planctomycetota bacterium
CCCCGAGAAGATCGGCAAGCTCATCGGCCCGGGCGGCAAGACCATCCGCGGCATCCAGGAGGCCACCGGCGCGACCATCGAGGTCGAGGAAGACGGCACGGTCTACATCTCCGCCGTCGGCGGCGGCAAGGCCGAGGCCGCGCTCGAAGAAGTCGAGAAGCTCTGCGCCGAAGTGAAAGAAGGCGCCCTTTACAACGGCCGGGTGACGAGCGTGAAGGACTTCGGCGCGTTCATCGAGGTCATCCCGGGCCAGGACGGGCTGTGCCACATCTCCGAGCTCAAGGACGGCTACGTCGAGAAGGTCAGCGACGTGGTGAAGGTCGGCGACGAGGTGCGGGTGAAGGTGATCCTGATCGACGAGCAGGGCCGGGTGAAGCTGTCCCGCCGCGCGGCGATGAAGGAAGAGGGCGTCGAGGAGCCGGCCGGGGCGGAAGGCTGAGTCTGATACCGAGTTGAAATTAGACGGAGCCCACGCTCGGCGAGCGTGGGCTTCTTTTATGCTGACGGCCTCCTGTTCTTACGGAAGACCCATGACCGACGCGCAACTGATCGAACGGGTTCGGGACACGGCGCTGCTGCGTGGCGATTTCACGCTGCGTTCGGGGCGGAAGAGCAAGTACTACCTGGACAAGTACCGCTTCACGACGCAGCCGGACATCCTCGCCGCGCTGGGCGAGCGGATCGCCCGGATCGTGGCGGCGCAGGACCCCGGGGTCACGCGCCTGGCCGGGCCGGAGCTCGGCGGGGTGCCGCTGGTCGCCGCGGCGTCGCTGGCGACGGGGCTGCCCTGCGTGCTGATCCGTAACGCGAAGAAGGACTACGGCACGGCCAAGCAGATCGAGGGCGTGCTGGAGCCGGGCGACCGCGTGCTGATCACCGAGGACATCGCGACGTCGGGCGGCCAGTCGATCGAGGCGGCGGAGCTGCTGCGCGACGAGCTCGGGGCCGACGTCGCCGGCGTCGTGGTGGTGATCGACCGGCAGGAGGGCGCGCGGGAGGCGGTCGAGGCGGCGGGCTTCGCGTTCTTCCCGCTGATGACCAAGTCCGACCTGGGCATCAACGAGTGATTCCGGCGACCCCGGAAACACGGGTCTCGCCGTGGTGTTCGTGGAGGATGCGTTTGACCTCGGCGATGGCGTCGGGGTGGTCGTGGGCGTTGTGGCCGGCGGGGACGAGGAGTTCGGAGGTCGCGCCGTCGAGGCGGGACGACCAGTAGGCGACGATGCCGTCGGACGAGCCCTCGGGGTCGCCGTCGGCAAGGTCGACGCGGGTGCCGATGATCGAGTGGTAGTCGACGCCGTCGGCGATGGGGATGAAATCGACGGCGGCGGAGGCGGGAGACTCGGGGCGGAGGATGTCGATGGACGAGGGCGGGCCGTTGAGCAGCCAGGGCCCGTAACCGGGCTGGAGGCGGTCACGGTTGGCGCGGGCGACGGCGACGGTCTTGTCGTGGCAGACCCGGGGCAGGCGGACGAGGGACCGGCCGAAGGTGCCGATGAGGTTGTTGGCGAAGTCCGAGCCGCGGTGGGGCGTGGCGACGAATACGACGCGGCGGACGTAGTCGCGGGGCTCGAAGATGTAGACGCCGGCGAGGAAATCGACGGTCTCGGGGTCGCCCTCGAGCTGGTCCGGGGGGACGGTGAAGGCGATGTGCCAGGCGTCGAGCCCGGGGTCGGTGACGAGGGTGCGGGTGAGCAGGCCGCCCATCGAGTGGCCGACGACGACGACGTCCTGCGTGGCCGGGTCGTCGAGCTCGGGGTCGAGGCGGAGGCGTAGGGCGTCGAGCCGTTCGCGGAGGTAGAACGCGGAGTAGTACGGGCAGCTGCCGGTGGGGTAGTAGAAGTGCCAGACCTGGTAGCGGTCGCGGAGCGTGGGGTCGGACTGGACCTCGTTGGTGAGTTCGATCCAGGCCAGCGGCGTGGACATCAGCCCGTGGACCATGAGCAGGGGGGTCTTGTCCGGGTCGTAGGGCTCGAGCAGGTAGACGTTGAGCCGGTCCTCGCCGGCGGCGGGGGTGAGCATGGCGGCGAAGCCCAGCGCGGCGAGGTCGGCGGTCTCGGCGAGCAGGGCGGCGTAGGGGGCGGAGAAGTCGGCGGCGAGGGGCAGCGAAATGTCGCCGGCCGCGACGTCCCGGACCTGTCGGGGGTCGTGGAGCGTCAGCCGTGGCAGGGCCGGTGCGGGGGGAAACACCAGGGTTGCGGTCAAGGGGCGGGTCACGCCTTCCGGGGGGTAGTGGGCGTCGGCCGGTTCGTCGGGGTCGGTATCCCGGGCGGCGATCAGCGGCGCGCCGAAGCCGGGCGTGACGTGGTGCGTGCCGAGGCCGACGATCCGCAGGTCGGCGGCGGGGGTGTAGGTGTCGAAGTCGGCGGGGTCGAACGTGGCGATGCGCGTCACGCGGTCGTCGTCTTCGTTCGGCGGGGCGACACGGACGTAGCCGGCGACGGCGCGGTTGTAGACCTCTTGCGTCAGCAGCGTCCGGCGGTCGTCGGGTGTCTCGGGGTCGGCGATCTGGCGGTACGCCCGTTCGGCGACGTCGAGGTAGCGCTCGGCGGCGACCCCCGGAAGTAAACCTTCAGCGCGGCGGGCGTCCCGGAGTGAGTCGATCAACTCGGCGTCGCCGGGCTCGGCCAGCAGGCCGCCGCGAACGAGGTCGATCGGGCGGTGGTCGTAGTGCGGCGTGAGGTCGGGCCGGCCGTGGGAGTCGAGCGTCGAGACGCGGACCGGCGCGTTGCAGCCCGTGAGCAGGGCGGTGGCCAGGACGAGTAGGAGGGCGGGTTTCACGGCTTAACAGGATAGCGCGCGGTTCCGTGAAACGGGTAGCGGGCGGACTCGTCCGCCCGTCCCGTCGCGGCCGGCAGGGAGCAGGTCACATCGGCGTTAGGGCAAACAGGCCGAGGACCAGGTTGAAAAGCGTCAGGGGGATCGAGATCAGCACGCCGAGCCCGAACAGCAGCGGCCGGATCGCCCCGCGGCGCAGACCGAGCCAGGCGAGATAAATCTCGGCCACCGGCCCGGCGGTGAAGCAGACGTTGGCCGCCACGGCCCCGATCACACAGGTCACACCGAAGCTCAGCCACGGCAGATCGCCCCAGGCCTCGGGGGTCCGCGCCAACACAAACCCGACGCACGCCAGCACGACCACCGCCAATATCCCGTTGTACGCCAGCCGCAGCCACTCCCAACGCCGCGCGATCGTCTTGGCCTCGTCGAGGGTGAGCTTCGGCGTGGGGGTGGTGGCGTCGGTCACGGGCTTACCCGATCAGCTCGAGCCCCGACAGCGACTCGCCGGGGTCGTTTTCTTTGCCGAGGACCTGGACCGGGTCGGTGGGGGCCTCGATGGTGACCCGGCCGTTGTCGCCGACGACGCAGACGGGGATCTTGCCCGCCTGCCAGTCGGCCAGCGGCAGGAGGGGCCAGCGCTGCGGGATGTTTCGGTCGGGGTCGACGGTGATGTAGGTGCCCACGGCCCCGGGCGCGAGGCGGTCGATCATGAGCCGGGGCGACGCGAGGTAGTAGCCCAGCGCGACGACGCCTCGGGGGTAGTTGTGCAGCCGGTTCTGGACGTAGGTGTCGGTGAAGCCCAGCGCCTGGCTGTGGGTGTTGGACATGACCTGCAGGTCCCAGTACTGCTGGGCGGAGGACTCGCCGCCGAGGTGCAGGTAGCGGGCGAGCAGGTCGCGCCAGAGGTTTTGCGAGACGCGGGGGTTGTCGGGTTCGAGGGACGAGTGGCCGTCGCCGTAGCGGCCCTGGCACTCGCGGTTGGCACGGTGGACGTCGGTGGCGAGGCGGGTGCGGTCGAGGACGGGCGGCTGGCCGATCAGCTCGGGCAGCAGCAGGCCGTTGCCGGTGTAGATGGAGTAGGCGTCCCAGCCGGGCAGCTCGTCGTCGGGGAGGGGTTGGCCGGTGAGCGGGTCGGTGAGCTCGACGGCGGAGCGGTCGACGGCGACGGCGTAGTGGTCGCCGAGCCAGGCGGCGCGTTCGATCAGCCGAGTGTCGCGTTCGACCAGGGCCTCGCAGCGCCGCGCCTCGTCGAGGCGCTGGTGGCGGCGGAACAGCCCGGCGGCGGCCCGCAGCGCGGCGACGCGCTTGACCGCGAGGTACGTCTGCTTGCGGGCGACCTGGACCGACGCGCTGCCGTCGACGATCGTGTTCGCCACGCCGTCGGACGGGAAGCCCGAGCCGTCGCGGTCGGTCCAGACCAGGTGGTCGGCGAGGCGCTGCACCAGCGGCAGCAGCGCCCGGCCCGGCCGGGTGTCGCCGGTCCAGCGGGTGTAGGTCTCCAGCAGTAGCAGGAAGTTGGTGTTCTCCTCGACCGGCATCGGGTGGGGGTAGGCGTTCTCGGTCGCGTCGAAGCCCCGGCCCAGGTCGTGCGGCATCACCGCGCCGCCGGACGCGGCGTGGTCCTCGGCCCGCTCGGCCCACTGCGCCAGCTGGACCCGCAGCAGCCGGGGCCACAACGCCAGGTAGAACATCGCGTGGTTGTATTCGACGTCCAACGCCGAGTGGTGCGTCGGCGAGCCGTCCCAGACGCTGAACCACTCGCGCGGCTGCGGCAGCACGCCGCCCGGCCCGGCGGTGGGCCCCGGGTCGGTCGTGCACCACCACGTGTTGCCCAGGAAGTTCTGGAAGCTCTGGTTCGTCAGGTGCCGCTGCGACGCGTCGAGCGGCGCCTGCTCCATCAGCTTCTCGAAGCGGCGCGACAACGCCAGCCGCTCGTCGCGCGTCCGCGTCGCCTCGTCGGCGACGGCGTCGACGCTCGGCCAGTGCCGGGTGTACCGCAGCCGGGCGTCGTGGACCGCGTCGTCCCGCCGGACCCGCAGCACCGGGCCCTCGACGTGGGCCGCCCAGACCAGCCGCCACTTGATGCCCGAGCCGGATTGTGTCACCGGCAACTCCAGGCTTAGGCCGTTGCCGTCGGGCGTGACCCGGCAGCCGGGGTTCAGCGAGACGATCCGCTCGTGGGCCTCGGACACCGGGTGGCCCTCGGCGATCAGCTGCTCGTCGGTCTTCGGCGTCTCCCACGGGTCGGCCGCCACCCGCGGGACGCGGTAGTCAAGGGCGATCGCGTTGTCCTCGACCCGGATCGACGTCTCGGGCCGGCGCAGCCGGAGGAACAGCTCGACCTTGCCCGGCGGCGGGCCGTGGAAATCCATCTTGCGGAATCGCGCGACCGGGCTGACCCGCAGCTCGAGGTAGACCGCGGGCATGACGCAGAGCCGCTCGTTCTGCGGGTAGAACGCGCTGTGGACGTTGAGCTCGAGCTTGAGCCCGTACCGCTCGCTGTAGCCGGCGAAGGTGACCGAGTTGACGCGGTCGAACTGCTCGCAGTTGGCCAGCTGATCGATCCCGTCGCGGTCGTTGTCGGTGGTGAACGGCAGGACGCGCTGCGCCCCGCCCGGCTCGACGAGGCCAACTGCCAGGTCCAGCGGCCGGTCGAGGAACCGCCCGAGCGCCGAGTGCATCACGCGGCGCTGATACGGCTCGAAGTGCAGCGCGAAGCGGCTGCCGAGCCGACCGATCATCCAGGACATGAGCTGCATCGAGAAGGGGGTCTCGGGCGGGGGCGTACGGGTGGATTGTGCGCCGCAAACGCCGGGCGGTAAAGCGAAAGATGCCGACAATCGAAACTACACGGGCAACACCTGACCGAGCCGGGCGACGACGGCGACCAACACCTCGGCCGCCCGCCCGATTTCATCGGTCGTCGTGAACCGGCTCAGTGACAATCGCACCGAGCCGTGCGCAACCGGCTCGTCGATCCCCATCGCCCGCAGCACCGGCGAGGGCTCGAGGCTGCCGCTGCTGCACGCCGCCCCGGCCGAGGCGCACACGCCCCGCTCGCTGAGCCCGAGCAGGATCGCCTCGGCCTCCAGGCCGCGGAAGCCGAGGTTCGTCGTGTTCCACAGCCGCGGGGCCGACGCGGAGTTGACCACCGGCGGGTCGTGCCCCGCGTCACGCAGGCCGTCGGCGATGCGGCGCTCGAGGTCGTCGCGCAGGTTGGCGATCGCGTCACGCTGGGTCGGGTCGGCAAGGAATTCGGCCGCCTGCTTCGCCGCGACACCCATACCCAGCACGCCGGGCACGTTCTCCGTGCCGCCGCGGCGTTCGGTCTCCTGCGGCCCGCCGAGCTGCACGGGCCGGACCCGCACGCCCCGCCGCAGCCACAGCCCGCCGACGCCCTTGGGCCCGTGGAACTTGTGGGCCGCGAAGCTGATGAGGTCCACGCCGCTGGCGGGGGCGTCGACCGGCAGCTTGCCGACCGCCTGCGTCGCGTCGCTGTGCAGCCAGGTTTTCGCTCCGACTTGCCGGGCGTCGGCGACCGCCGCGGCGAGCTCGGCGATCGGCTGGATCGCGCCGGTCTCGTTGTTGGCCCACTGCACACTCACCAGCACCGGGCCCGCCGCGTTAGCGAGAAGCTCCGGCAGCGCCGACGCATCAGCCACGCCGCCCCCGGAAAGGGGCAACTTCACGACGTCGGTTCTCCCTTCCCCGCCCGTCGCCATCGCCTCGGCCAGCTCCCGCACCGCGGCGTGCTCGATGTCGGTCGTCACCAGCGTGAACCGCTCGGCCCCGCGCTGCGCGGCTCGCAACCCGCGGATCGCCAACGCGCACGACTCGGTCCCCCCGGACGTGAAGACCAGCTCTCGCGGCCGCGCCCCGAGCAGCGACGCCGTCGCCGCCCGCGCCAGTTCGAGGCGTTGCCGAACCCGCTGCCCGAAGCGGTGGACGCTCGACGGGTTGCCCCACAGCTCGTCGTGGGCCTCCGCCACCGCCGCGGAAACTTCCTGGGTCGGCCGCGTCGTCGCGTTGTTGTCGAGGTAGATCAAGTCCATCGAACGCATTCTAAACCTGGCGTACGGCACCCAGCCACGCGTTTACCTCCCGGCGGGATCGCAGGCGGATACGGGTGACGTGGGCGTAAGCGGGGTCGTCAAACATTTCCGCGTACCGGCGTTCGACGTGGCGGTGACTCTTGATCGCATACCAGAGGATCGAGTCGCATGAGAAGAACGACGTCCGCCAGCTTTCGCGGTTGCCGTGCCAGAGTTCCTCGCCGGTCCACGCCCGGCCGATCGTCCGCCGCAGCAGCTGCGGAAACGCTTGACGCCGGGGCAGGTTGGTCCAGACGATCGTGTCGAGCCGAGACATGATCAGCGTGTCGGCCTTGCTCGTGGGGTTGAGGTTGCCGTCCAGGGTCCACGCGGGCCGGGCGGTGGCCGCGTCGAACAAACGGACCTCGTCGGCCTCGGCCTTGAGCCGCCAGCCCGGGCCCCAGATGATCTCGTCGTTGCTGACGAAAGGGATACCCAACCGCTCGGCCAGCGTGCGAGCCACCGTCGTCTTGCCCGCCCCCGCCACCCCCACCACCACGATCCGTCGGCCCGGTTGCTGCATCGTGTCATCTCACAAGAGGAAACCCTCATCCGTCTATCGCTCTGCGGGTTTGATGTCGGCCAGCCAACGCTCGGTTTCCCGCGGCGACCGCAGCCGAACCGTTTACACCCCCGAACAACCCGCCAATTCCTCGAACATCGCCCGGTACTTCCGTCGGTTCTTGCTGAATCTCTTGATCGACCACCAGATGATCGAGTCGCGGCTGAAAAACGTCAGCCGGAAACTCTCGCGGTTGCCCGCCCACAGCTCACGCTTGGTCCACGCCCGTTCGACCGATCGGCACAGTACCCGCCACGTCACCAACCAACGCGGGTAATCGAGCCAGACGATTAAGTTGGCCCGCTCCATCAGGATCGGCCGAATCCGCGTGTAGTTGCCGCACAACACCCATGCGTCCCGGGCGATGAACGCCGCGAGCTCGGCGTGCGGCACGGCCAGGCGTTCGCCCAGCCGCGCCGCGAGCGTCGTCTTGCCCGCTCCGCTGGTGCCGACCACGTTGATCCGGAGGCCCGCCCGCCGCATCACGAAAGCTTACGCCGAGGCCTGCCTGACTGAATCCAACAAGTATGACCGTTGCCATATTGGCGCGACGTCGGTGTGCCCCGGGTGGCGTCGGGCGGGAATGAAGGTGGGGTTGTTTGGACTTCGGCTCGGTCGGCTCGGCCCTTTCCGCGGACCGGGTGGCGACCCTATCGCGGTACAACACATATCGGCGGGCCGCCGGGTTGGCGTCGCCGGCGGGGTGTGGCTAGATTGACCGGTCCAATGCCGGTGCTCGAACTGATCGCGAAGGCGGGGACGACGCGGGTGCCGTTCGACGGCAAGCGGTTCGTCTTCGGCCGCGACGACGCCTGCGACCACACCATCACGGGCGACCGCCTCGTGAGCCGGCGGCACTGCGAGGTGCTGCGGGACACCAAGCACGTCGTGCTCCGCGACCTGGGCTCGCGCAACGGCACGCGGGTCCGCGGCCAGCCGATCGAGGCGGTCCGGCTGGCCGACGGGGCGGTGTTCCAGGTCGGCGAGATGTTCGTGCGGTTCTTCGCCTCGGCCGAGTCGGCGGCGGGCGTGCCCGAAGCGGCGTACCCGTCGGCGTTGGCCGCCAAGCCCGCGCCGACGCCGGCCCCGCCGCCGCGGGACGACGACACCCTGCAACTCGCCGACGACGGCGACGACGAGCCGGTGTACGACGTCGCGGTGCTGGTCGAGGACGACAACGGCGCGGCTTCACCCGATCTCCAAGTCACCCCCGAAAGCGGAGCGAAAACTTCCGGGGGCATCGTCGATATGGCGCGGATGGGGCGGGACCCGGGGTTCGGGATCGAGGCGTTGTCGCTGCTCAACGCGCGGGGGCAGGTGGTCCACGCCGCCGGGGCGGAGCTGACGCACGCCACCGAGTCGCTGGGGCACCTGCAGCTGTTGACGCTGGGGGCGCTGCGGTCCAACGCCAGCGACATCCACCTCGAGCCCAAGCAGCACGACACGCTGATCCGCGTCCGGGTCGACGGCACGATGCTCGAGGTCGCTCGACTCACGGCGGACCAGTCGACCAAGCTCATGTCGCTGATCAAGGTGCTCTGCGACATCGACATCAGCCGCAAGTCGGTGATCCAGGAGGGCCACTTCTCGATGGCGGTCCCGGGCCGGACGATCGACTACCGCGTGAGCTTCGCCCCGGCGATGTACGGCCAGAAGATGGTCGTCCGCGTGCTGGACTCGGCCCAGGCGCCGCAGCAGCTGACCGACCTGGACATGCCCCCCGAGATCGAGACCGCCCTGCGCGAGGTCTCGCAGCGGTCGACCGGCACGCTGCTGGTCTGCGGCCCGACCGGCAGCGGCAAGACCACGACGCTCTACGCCGTGCTGCGGCAGATCGACGCGGGCCAGCGCAACGTGATCACGATCGAGGACCCGATCGAGTACGAGCTGCGGGGCGTGACGCAGATCCCGGTCGACACGCAGGAGGGCCACACCTTCGGCAACCTGCTGCGGACCTGCCTGCGTCAGGACCCCGACGTGATCGTGCTCGGCGAGGTGCGGGACAAGGACACGTCGGTCACGTCGATGCAGGCCGCGACGACGGGGCACCTGGTGCTGTCGACGATCCACGCCAACGACACGGTGAGCACGGTGCTGCGGCTGCTGGACCTGGGGGTCGAGCCGTACCTGATCGCCTCGACGCTGAACGTGGTGCTGGCGCAGCGGCTGGTGCGTCGGCTGTGCGACCGCTGCCGCGAGCCGGTCGAGGCGACGCCGGACGACCTGCGCAAGCTGGGCCGGCCCGAGGACGAGGCGCGGATCATCTACCGGCCGGTGGGCTGCGACGCCTGCTTCGGCACGGGCTACGCCGGGCGGGTCGGGGTGTTCGAGCTGCTGGAGGTCAACGACGCGATCCGCGACGTGGTGCTGGGCAAGCCGAGCCTGGTGAGCCTCAAGCAGGCGCTGCGGGGCAGCGGGGTGCGGACGCTGGCGGACCACGCGCGGGAGCGGGTGCTCATGGGGCTCACGTCGCTGGAGGACGCGGAGCGGGCGGTGGGGCTGTCGGGGTGAGTCGACGGCATGTGTTTCGGGACCTCGGTCGATCGTCGGCGGTGCTGGCGTTGGCGGTGGCGGGGCCCGGGGTGGGGGCGGCGGTGGTGCTGGGGTTGGCGGCGGCGAACGCCGAGGCGTTGCGGGGCGGCGGGTGGGGGCTCGCGGCGTTGCTGGGGGTCGGGGGGGGCTTGGCGTGCGGGCTGTGGGTGTTGCCGACGAACGTTTTGTCGCTGGTGGCGGGGTGGTCGCTGGGCTGGCCGTGGGGCTTTGTGCTGGCGTGGGGGTCGGCGACGCTGGCGGCGACGTTGGGCAAGGGGCTGTCGTCGGCGTTGGCCGGTCCCGGGGTGTCGCGGTTCGTGGAGCGTTACCCGAAGGGCGCGGCGGTGTGCGAGGCGGTGACGCGGAGCTCGCCTTGGCGGGCGGGGCTGCTGGTGGGGCTGCTGCGGCTGTCGCCGGTGGTGCCGTACGGGGCGATCAACGTGCTGTCGGCGGTGTTCGGGCTGCGGTGGGGGCCGTTCCTGTGGGGCACGGCGGTGGGGATGGCGCCGCGGGTCGCGGCGGTGGCGGCGTTAGGCGCGGGGCTGGAGCGGTTCGACCCGCAGCGGCCGGGCTCGGCGTGGCTGCTGGGGGTAGGGGCGGCGGCGACGCTGGCGGCTGTGGGGCTGCTGGGGTGGTGGACGCGGCGGGCGCTGCAGGGGGTGGGGGAGGGGTGAGGGGACCCACGGACGGCGTCCGTGGGCTTCTTGGGGAATTACACTGAGGGTATGGGCGACGACGGGAAAGTCGCGGTGTCGGTGGTGATCTGTTGCGCGGACGCGGCGGCGACCCTGCCGGCGGCGATCGCGTCGGTGCGGGAGTGGGCCGACGAGGTGGTGGTCGTGGACTCGGGTTCGTCGGACGACACGGCCACCATCGCGCGGGCGGCGGCGGACGTGTACCGGCTCGAGCCGTGGCGGGGGTACACGGCCCAGAAGCGGTTCGGTACGACGCTGGCGCGGCACGACTGGGTGCTGATCCTCGACGGCGACGAGGAGGTCTCGCCGGCGCTGGCGGGGCGGGTCCGGGGCTGGTTATCGGGGTCGGCCGAGGGGGGGGTGGACGTGGTGTACGTCAAGCGGCGGAACTGGGTGCTGGGGCGGCGGGTGCGGGCGTGGGACCCGGATTGGCAGTCGCGGCTGGTGCACCGCGGCCGGGCGGTGTGGCGGGACGAGGCGTTGCACGACGGGCTGGAGCCCTCGGCCCCGGGGCGGGTCGCGCGGCTGTCGGGGCACCTGGAGCACAAGCGGGCGGGCCCGGCGGACTGGTCGGATTACTTCTGCGGCCGGCGGCTGGACGACCGGCTGATGCTGGTGGCCGAGCAGATGCACGCCCGGGGCCGGCGGGCGACGTGGCGGGACCTGTGGCTGCGGCCGCGGTTGGCGTTCTGGAAGTTCTACCTGCTGAAACGCGGCTTCCTGGACGGCACCTTCGGCCTGATGATCGCGCAGAAGGCCGCGGTGAGTGTCCAGCTGAAATACGCGGCGTTGTGGGCGCTTCAGCAGCGGGGCGGGCCGGCCGATGCTGGTCTTGACACCCCCCGGGGCGGCGTTTAGGTTTCGCCCCTTGCCACGCGGTCCGTACCAGGGAACGCCGGCGAGTCTTGCTTTGACCGCATCCCCCCGCCGGAGCCCGGCCGATGAGCACCCGTGACAGCCGACTGATCGTCCACGAGATCGACGAAGTGACTCAGGTCGGCTTCGTTGACCGCAACATCCTCGAAGAGTCGGCGATCCAGCAGATCGGCGAAGAGATCGCCCAGCTCATCGACGCCGCGGCGAACCCGAAGCTGCTGCTGGACTTTGACAACGTCGAGCACCTCTCCTCCGCCGCCTTGGGCACGCTCATCACCGTCAACACCAAGGTCAAGCAGAAGGGCGGTCAGCTCCGGCTGTCGAACATCGACAAGCAGATCTACGAGGTCTTCGTGATCACCAAGCTCAACAAGCTGTTCCAGATCCACGAGACCAACCCCAAGGCGCTCAAGAGCTTCAAGTGACCGGGCTTTTACGAGTACTCCTTTGGAGTTGAAAATTCCGGGGGGGGTTGGCGTATGGCAGGACCGCAGACCCAGACGCTCGAGTTCCCCAGCCGGCTGAGCGAGGTCCCGCCGGCCCAGCACGCGATCGTCGAGGCCGCCCGGGCCGCGGGGTTCGACGACAAGTCGCTCTTCGCCATCCGCCTCGCCCTCGACGAGGCCCTGACCAACGCCGTCCGCCACGGCAACGGCAGCGACCCGACCAAGCACGTCACCGTCACCTACGCCGCCGACGCCGAGCGGATCACCATCGCCGTCGAAGACCAGGGGCCGGGCTTTGCCCCCGCCGACCTGCCGGACCCCACGGCCGAGGAAAACCTCGACCGGCCCCACGGCCGGGGCGTCATGCTCATGCGGGCCTACATGACCGAGGTGACCTACAACGACCGCGGCAACCGCGTCACGCTGACCAAGACCCGCGACTGCCCGCTGCCGCGGGAGGAGTGAACCCCCAAGCCGGGCCTGAGCGAAGCGAAGGCCCGGATCAGGTTTTTTGTTTGCTCCCGACCTCTCGGTTTTCGTAAGCTATCCCATGAAGTTTTCGTGACGAGACCCCCCGTGCCCGAGCCCGCCGCCCAAGCCCCCCCATCCGAATCGACCGCCGCGCCCGATGACCCCGGGCCGAGTCCCGAGGGGCACCCGCCCCCCACGCCGTCTGACGCCACCGGCCCCGCCGTGGTTTTCGAACTGCAAACCCACGACACCGCCCCCCCGGCCGCGGGCTGGCTCGAGCCGCGGCTCGCCGAGGCCTGCGTGCGGGCCGGCGTCACCGGCGGGGAGCTGGCCGTCACCCTCATCGACGACGCGGCGATGGCCGCCCTCCACGCCGAGCACCGCGGCGAGCCCGCGACCACCGACGTGCTGACCTTCGACCTGCGGGACCCCGACGCCACGCCGAACAACCGCGTCGAGGGTGACCTCGTGGTCTGCCGCGACGAGGCGCAGCGTCAGGCCGACGCCCGCGGCCACACGGCCCGCGAAGAGCTGCTGCTCTACGCCGTCCACGGCCTGCTGCACCTCCTGGGCGAAGACGACTACGACCCCGCCGCCGCCGACCGCATGCATCGCCGCGAGGACGCGTTGCTGACGGCGATCGGGCTCGGGCCGATCTACGGGGGGGCCGCCCCTTGATCGCCGCGTCGGTCATCGTCGTCTTCGCCTGCGTGGCGGTGTGTTTCTTCGCCGCGGCGCACTCGGTGCTCAAGACGTTTTCCCGTAAGCGGCTGGCGGACCTGCTCGAGGAGCGGGGCCGGTCGGACCGCATGGCCGTGGTCAGCGACCGCCTCGCCGAGCTGCAGCTCACCACCGGGCTGCTGCGGGCCTGCTGCGGGCTGACCGTGGTGCTCGCGACGCTGTACCTCGTCGAGCGGCGGATGGGTCAGAGCACGACGATCTCGC
>JBCCOP010000065.1:0-13395 GCA_039025315.1 Planctomycetota bacterium
GCCTTGTCTTTACCGGGGGTCCGCCGGCAAACGGGGGCCGACACTAGGGGACGCAGCGCAACGCCTGTGCGCGAAAACCCCGGAATCCGCCGCGATGAAACGGCGTAGCTTCCGGGGGCCTCACGGTTTGAAATTTTTGTGTGTTTTGTGAATTTTCGTCGCAAAACGCGGCGATTCCGTGCGCACGGAGCGGGCGGCGGGCGGATGAAGCGGGGGTTAAGTCTTTGTGGGAGCGGGTCGATGCAAAGGGGACGGTGCGGCGCGACGCTGCGCCGGGTTTCTCGGACCTTGCGAGCATGGCGCGACCGGAGATCAGCGAGAAGCGGCGGCACGGGCGGTACCGCCCCGAGGGGCTGCGTTGCAACCTGGGTCAGGTGATCGACTTGTCGTTGGGGGGGATGCGGGTGCTGTCGCGTCGGCGTCTGGAGGGGGACGTGACGGTCGAGCTGCGGACGCCGCGTCAGGGGCCGATGTCGCTGGCGGGCCGGGTGACGTGGTGCCGGGTGCTGGGGCCGCGGGAGCACGTACTGGGGCTGACGTTCGAGGGGTTGGGGGAGGCGGAGCGTGAGGGGTTGGGGGCGTTGGTGCGGGACGTGTCGCGGGGCGTGGACGTCTCGGCGGTGCGGGGCCCGCGGCGGCGGGGGTGGTGGCAGGCGGTGGCGACGTCGTTCCTAGGGGTGGGGCTGATCGGTTTGGGTCGGTTGCTGGATTCGCCCGACCCGGCGTGGACGGGCCGGCTGGGGGAGTTCGGCGACACGCTGCAGCAGCTGGCGCCGGCGCTTCGGTGGGTGATGCTGATCGGAGGGGGGCTGCTGATCTTGGCGGGGCTGAGCGACATGCTGTCGGCCAAGGCGCAGGCCCGGGGGCCGCGGGCCGACCGCCGGCGGGGCGGCGGGGTCGGGGGCAACCGCCCGGTGGTGGTCAGCGGCCCGGGCGGAGTGCGGTCGACGGTGCGGCAGTCGCAGCACCTGCTCAACTGCATCCTGGAGAGCTCGCTGGGCGGCGTCGGGGTGCTGCGGGCGATCCGGGACAAGGACGACAAGCGGGCGGTGGTCGACTTCGAGATCCAGCTGATCAACCGCGCGGCGGAGAACCTGATCGGCCGCAGCGAGTCGATGCTGCTGGGCAAGCGGGTGAGCCGGGCGCTGCCGTGCCTGATGAAGCACGCGCTGTTCGAGGACATGACCTCGGCGGTGCGGACGGGTCTGCCGGTGCAGAAGGAGTACCGGCTGGACAACGGCAAGTGGGTGCAGGTGGCGGTGGTGCAGCTGGGCGACGGGCTGGCGGTCACGTTCGCGGACACCAGCGAGCAGCACCACGCCCAGGCGCGGCTGCGTCACGTGGCGTACCACGACGAGCTGACGGGCCTGCCGAACCGCAAGCTGCTGCTGGAGCACGTCGAGACGGCGCTGATGCGGACGCAGGCCAAGCCGCGGCAGCACCGCTTCGCGGTGTTGTTCCTGGACTTCGACCGCTTCAAGATCGTCAACGACACGCTGGGCCACGAGGTCGGGGACATGCTGCTGCACAGCATCTCTCAGCGGCTGCGGGAGAACATCCGGGCCGAGGACCTGTCGGCGTCCAACGGCAGCTTCCAGCTGCCGGCCCGTCTGGGGGGCGACGAGTTCGTCGTGCTGCTGGACGGGATCCGCGGCGAGGACGACGCGACCGCGGTGGCGGCCCGGCTGCTCGAGACGTTCAGCCAGCCGCACCAGCTGGGCTGCCACCAGGTGGTCTCGACCGCGAGCATCGGGATCGTGGTCGGCACGCCGCGGTACGACACGGTCGACGAGCTGATCCGCGACGCGGACACCGCGATGTACGAGGCCAAGCACAGCGGCAAGGCGCGGTACGTCGTGTTCGACCGGGCGATGCACGAGACGCTGGTCGAGCAGTCGAAGCTGGAGCGTGACCTGCGGGAGGCGGTCGCGGCGGAGGACTTCACGCTGGTGTACGAGCCGATCGTGTGCCTGGAGAGCGGGGCGGTGGGGGGGTACGAGGCGCTGATCCGCTGGGAGCACGGCGAGCGGGGCGTGGTGTCGCCGGCGGACTTCATCCCGCTGGCCGAGGAGCTGAACATCGTGGTGCCCATCGGCGAGTGGGTGCTGCGGGAGGCGACGCTGCAGCTGGCGCGTTGGCGGGAGATGGGGCTGCCCGACGTGTTCCTGAACGTCAACCTCTCGCGGGCCCAGCTGTACGACGGCGACCTGACCGGGGTCATCCGCGAGTTGATCGACACGCACGACCTGGACCCGGAGCGGCTGAGCCTGGAGATCACCGAGACGATGGTGGTCAACGAGGTCGCGGGCATGGCGGAGAAGCTCCACGAGCTCAAGACACTGGGGGTGCGGCTGGCGTTGGACGACTTCGGCACCGGGCAGTCGTCGCTGAACGTGCTGCAGGAGCTGCCGCTGGATATTTTGAAGATCGACCGGACGTTCATCGCCAACGCCGGCGACGCGGTCCGGCGGTACGGGGCGATCATCGCGACGATCACGGACCTGGCGAAGAACCTGGACATGCGGGTGATCGCCGAGGGGATCGAGCGGCGGGAGCAGGTGGCGCTGCTGCAGGCGCTGGACTGCGACTACGCGCAGGGCTGGCTGTTCAGCCAGGCGCTCTCGGCGGACGAGGCGGCGGCGCTGCTGGCCGAGGGCCGGGTGTTCATGGTCGCGGCGTAGGCGGGTGAGTGGGGGTGGGTGAGTCGTGAGTGGGGTGAGCTAGACTGCGCCGATGCGGTGTTGTTGGTGTGTTTTTTTGGTTTGGGGCTTGGTGTCGGGGACCGCGGCGACGCTGGGGTTCGCGGACGAAGCGTTCGCCGCCGACCGCGGGGCGGTGCTGCGGCTGGCGGGGGCTTACGCGGTGACGCGCGGCACGGCGGAGAGCGGGGCGTCGCCCACCGAGGCCGCGTCGAGCCAGATCGTGGTCGTGGCGGGAGACACGGGGGACGGGGTGGTGCTGCGTCACCTGCTGGTGATGGGCGAGCCGGCGATCGTGGTGCTGGGCGGGTCTCAGGAATGGTCGTTCGTGCCGGCGGGGCGGGCGGTGTTGCGGCCGACGCGGGTGGGGCCGGACAAGTACGCGATGCGCCCCGTGCCGGGCACGCCGGCGGCGGCGGACGGGTGGGTGCGTTCGGTCTACGGGGTCGACGGCACGCCGGGGCGGCACGCCTGGGGCCGGTGGTCCCACGACGGGGCGGGCGCGCGGTGGGAGGCGGCGGCCCCGGCGGCGGCAACGCTGGGGCGACACGACCAAGGGCGGAGCGACGGGTTGACGTGGCGGCAGGCGCGGGACCGCGTGACGCTCGGCCGGCGGGGGTGGGTCCGGGAGACCGAGGAGACCAAGCGGGGCGACGCGACGCCGGCGTCGGTGGCCGGGGTCGTGACCGAGCGGTTCGTGCGGGCCGAGGGCGTGGACTTCGGCCCGGCGCTGCGGCACTGGGACGAGGTCGGGCCGTACTGGGCCGGCGTGCGGTCGGCGTGGGCGGCGGTATTCTCGGCGAGCGGAGACGAGGCGGTGCGGCTGCGTCCGAGGGTGGACGGCGTGCCGCGGTGGCGGGCGGTCGCGGACGGGGCCGCGGTCTGGGCGTACCGGGCCGGCGAGCGTTCGGCCGAGGCCGTCGCGGCCGAGCGGCTCGGGCCCTACCTGATCCGCACCGGCGGCCGGGCCGACTGAGCCGCGGGCCACGGCTCGGGTTTGACGCCCCGCGCGGGATCGGCTTTGATGAGGGGCTGGCCCGAACCCACCCGAGACCCGACCGATGACCGCTTCCGCCCCCCGACTGCTGCCCGCCCTGATCGTCCTGCCGCTGTTGCTGGCCGGCTGCGAAGACACGTCTTACTCCACCCCGTCCGCCGACGAGGCCCCGATGGCGATCGACGACGGCTTCGCCACGTTTATCAGCGCCGCCGAGGCCAAGGCCCTGGCCGACGAGCGCAGCGACGCCCTGGTGTTCCTCGACGCCCGGTCGCCCGAGAAGTTCGCCGCCGGTCACCTCCCGGGCGCGATCAACCTGCCGCCCGACGCCTGGCGCACGCCGAAGGCCAAGCCCGGGACCCCGGGTCAGCCCGGCCGGCACTTCTACCGGCAGGGCGACGACGACGCCGGGCCGCTCGACGCGGCGCATTACAACCGGGTGCTCGGCGACGCCGGCCTCGCCGAGACCGACCCCGTCGTGGTCTACGGCAACCACGCCGGCAAGGCCGACGGCTCGGTCCCCGTCATGGCGATGCACCTGCTCGGCCACCGCGGCGACATCTACTTCCTCGACGGCGTCGGGCTCGACCGGCTGACCGACGCGGGCTTCGCGCTCGTCACCGCCCCGACGCCCCGCCCGGCCGTGGCCTACACCGCGACGCCCCGCGACGAAGAGGTCTGGGACCTCGCCGACGTGCGGGCCGAGGTCGACAACCCGTCGGGGGCGGTGGTGCTGTGGGACACCCGCAGCCTCGACGAATGGGAGGGCCGCGAGACCCGCGGCAACGCCCGCCCCGGCCGGATCCCCGGCGCGGTCCGTGTCGACTACGCCGAGCTGTTCGCCCCCGGGGGCAAGACCGTGCTGCCCCGCGACGCGATGCGGGCCAAGCTCGCCGACGCCGGCATCACCCCCGACAAGACCGTCGTACTCTACTGCCAGACCGCCACCCGCGTCGCCCTGCCGTACCAGGCGTTGCGCGAGCTGGGCTACGACAAGCTGGCGATCTACGACGGTTCGATGGCCGAGTACGCCAACCTCGACGACACGGTGGTCGAGACGTCGCCGACGCCGTAACGGCCCGCGGACGCACGGGCGTGTCGCCCCTCCCCCGGCCCCGGAGGTCTCAGTCGAGGGACGGGGTCTCGGACCAGGGGACGACCACCCCGCCGGGGTCGGACGCGACCGGTAGCCACGCATGGCCCGAGTTCGCCAGGTCGGCGGGCACCCAGCGATCGAACATTGCGATCGGGGCGAGGCCCGGCCGCTCGAGCACGAAATTCACCTGACACCCGAACGTGAGGTCCGCCCCGGGCCCGCGGCAGGGGTTGCCCAGCGGCCGCCACGGGCCCAGGACGTCGTCGGCGACCGTCAGCTTGGCCGCGTTCGGCTCCCAGCCGGTGCAGCCCGAGCCGAGCATCCAGTACCGCCCGTCGTGGCGGAACACCGCCGGCGCCTCGAACCACCCGTCCGTCAACGCCTCGGCGTGGTCGCCGGTGAGCGTCAGATAGTCTTCGTCGAGGCGGGAGATCAGCAGCGTGCGGTTGCCGTCCGTCGCGCAGAGGTGGTAGGCGGTGCCGTCGGCGTCGACGTAAACGGTCTGGTCCCGGCTGTCGCGGCCCTGGGGCCGCAGCGAGTAGAGGTAGCGGAACGGCCCTTCGGGACGGTCGGCGACGGCGACACCGACCGCCGCCTTGCCGTAGTCGGCGTCGTCGATGTGCAGCCACATCACGAACCGGCCGGTGCGGGCGTTGAAGACGACCTTGGGCCGCTCGCAGACCCGGTCCACCGAGAGGTCGTGGTGCGGGGCGTCTCGCCGCGTCCGCAGCACGTGGCCCAGCGGCGTCCAGGCGTCGAGGTCGGCCGATCGGTAGCAGGTCACGCCCCCCGCGTCGGTCCGTGCGTACGGCAGCCCCTCTTCCTGGGTCGTGCCCGCCCGGTCTTCGCCGTACCAGTAGTAGAACCCGTCGTGCCGAATCACGCACCCGCCGTGGGCGTTGAGGACCGACCCGTCCTCGGCCCGCCAGGGCTCGCCGTTGCGTCGGGTCTGGGTCGCGTCGTCGGCCTGTAGGTTCATGAGCTGGCCCTCGGTCGGAAACCGGCGGCCATCGTACACACCCATCGGCTTCGGAGATCAACCCGCCACTGCGCGAAGCAGACGCCCCCGCTCCGGCCGCCCGGTGTTCAGGCCCCGCTGACCCGCGCCGCTGCCGCGGGCTCCCGCGCGAGGTCGGCCTGCACGAGACGCTCCATCAGCTCGGCCCGGACGCCGCGGTAGCCCGCGTCGTCGAAGCGGTTACGCAGCTCGCCCGGGTCTTCGTCGAGGTCGAACAGCTCGCCCCAGTCCCGGCCGCGGTAGACCGTCAGCTTGTAACGCGGCGTCACCAGCGTCCGCAGGTGGACCTCGGGCCCGGCCTGGTGGTGGTTCTCGACGATCGCGTGGTCCCGCGGCGTCTCGGCCGCGCCGGACCATGCCGGCAGTTGGTCCACGCCCTGCATCGCCCGCGGCGTCGCGTCGTGGCCCGCCGCGGCGAGGAACGTCGGGGCGAGGTCGACCAACGACTGCACGTCGTCGTTGGTGCGGCCCGCGGGCAAGCGGTCGCCGAAAGCGGCGATCATCGGCACGCGGATCACGTCTTCGTAGTGGAACGGGCCCTTGGCGACCAGGCCGTGCTGGCCGAGGAAGTGGCCGTGGTCGGAGGTGAACACGATGAGGGTGTTCTCGAGCTGGCCGAGCTGTTCGAGGGCGTCGAGGGTTCGGCCGATCCAGTGGTCCATGAAGCTGATCATGCCGTAGTAGATCGCCTGGGCTTCGCGGAGCTGCCGCTCGGACAGGGTGTCGTGGCGGTGATAGCCGTGGTTGCCCCGGCCGTCGGCGTTGTAGCCGTGGAAGCCCTCGGACTCCCCGCGGGTCATCCGGTGCGGCGGCGGCATGTCGTCGAGTTCGCCCTCGACATACGCGCCGATGTCCATGTCGTCCGGGTCGTACATCGACGCCCAGGGCTCGGGCACAGCGTAGGGCGGGTGCGGGTCGTGGTAGCTGGACCAGATGAAGAACGGCTCGCCGGCTTCGGCGCTGTGCTCGATGGCGGCGACGGTCCGCTGCCCGGTCCAGGCGGTGTAGTGCAGGTGTTCGGGCAGCTTCCAGTGCATGTCGCCCCGCAGCCCGGTGTGGCCCTGGCCCTCGATCTGCGGCGGCGCGAGGTCGCCGTCGGTGCTGGTGACGTTGACCCCGTCGTTGCCGAGCTGGAAGTAGTCGCGCCAGTTGGCGAGCCCCTGCTCCTCAAGCCAGAGGCCGTAGTGCTGGCCGGCGTGGCCCTCGTCGGTGTGGTTGCGGGTCAGCTCGACGTGGTCGAAGCCGTACCACGGCGTGTGGCGGTCGTTGAACGTGCGCCAGAAGTCCAGGTCGCGGAGCGTCGGGTAGCTCTCGACCGATTCGCACTCGGGCGTGGACTTCAGCGGCTGGAAGTGCGCCTTGCCGATCAGGCTGCTGCGGTAGCCAAGGCCCCGGAGGGCGTCGCCGAGGACGGGGACGGACTCATCGAGCTTGGTGCCAAGGGTGAACGCGCCGTGGGCCGAGGGGTACATGCCGGTGAGGATCGACGCCCGCGTCGGCGTGCAGGTCGGGTTGGGGCAGTAGGCCCGCGTGAAGTTGACCCCCTTTGCCGCGAGGCGGTCGAGGTTGGGCGTCCGGATCTTGGGGTTGTGGGTCCCGAGCGTGGCGAAGTGTTGCTGGTCGGAGGTGATCAGCAGCAGGTTGGGGCGAGGCATGGGTGGCGTTCCGGGCTTAGTCGGGAGGAATTCGGGGGGGTTAGTCGAGTTCGACGACCTGGGTTTCCCAGGTCGGGTCGGTGGGCAAGGCCGTGTCGAACACGGCCGGGTCGACGGCAGCCGTGGCGTCGAGGCGGAACAGGTCGACGGTGGTGACGTCGCCGTCGTCCTGCGTGGCGGTCGCGCGGAGCGTCAGGTACGAGCCGGTGTCGAACCACAGGTCGAGGCGCTCGGCGTCGGCGTCGAAGCCGGGCCGGGGCGTGAGCACGAGGCGGACCACGCCGTCGCCGGCCTGCGGTTCGGGGGCGTCGTCATCGATGGGGCCGAGCTCGGCCGTGAATCGGCGGAGCACGCGCTCTTTCCGGAGGTTCAGCGGCAGGAGAAACGGCCCGTCGCCGAGCTTGAGGTCGGCCGCGTCGTCACCGCGAACGAGCTGACGCCGGGTCGCCACGCGGTCCGTCCCGTCGAGGTCCAGCAGCCACCGGCCGTCGTAGACGTAGGCCTGGTCGATCGGCTCGACCACGCCGTCCTGCCGCAGCCGGGTGAAACGGACGCGGAAGCGGGTGGCGTCGTCGGCGGTGGAGACCCGCAGCTCGCCGAAGCGTTGTGATTCGTCTTCGAGCAGGCCGACGATCTGGGTCAGGCGGACGCGGGCGGTGAGGGTGTCGATGTCGTCGGCCGCGGCCTCGATGCGCTCGAGCCAGCCCTCGGCGGTGGTCGGCTCGGCCCCCGCCCCCGGAATGGGGTGAGCTTCCGGGGCGACTTCCGGGGTCACTTCCGGGGGTTCCACCGCGGCGGGCTCGGCGTGGCAACCCGCGCAGACAAACAGCACCGGCAACAACAGCAGCGTCACGCACGCGGCGGGGCGGTGGGTTGGATGCGGGGTCATTCGGCCAGTGTAGCCGGACCGAGTGGGGATACGGGAGCCGACGGAGGAGACGCGACGTCGGTCGCCCGTGCGGCGACCGATCGATCGACCGCCTGGGCCGGCGGCTGGCCGATGGGCAGCAGCAGCGGCACCATGAAGATCAGGACTTTCGCCCTGAACATCTCGTCTCTCGTTCCCATAACGAGAGTCTAGCGGCTTATCGGCCGCCGCCGCAAGGGGGTTGAGCGGGGTTCAGGAACTTAATTTACAGCTTGGTGAAGCTGGGGGAGGGTTGCCGGTTGTGCGGGCTGGGCCGGTCGCATCCGAGCCGCGGCACGGGCGTCACGCGGCGGAATCGAGCGGGAACCGGCGGAACACGCTGCGGGTCGGGTCGAGGCGGCGCAGCGCGTCGGCGACCGCGTCGCTCAGGGCCCCGAGGTGCCCGACGAAGTAGCCGGCCAGGCTGGGGTGGCCCGACAGGCGGCGGATCTGGTCGTCGACCGCGGCCTCGTCGACGGCCCGCGCGCCGATCGGCACGCACTGCACCAGCAGGATGCCCGCCCGGTCGGCGGCGTCGTACAGCAGCTCCGGGCCGAAGTGGTCGCGGACCAGCAGCAGCGACTCGCCGTTGGCCGGCAGCAGCCGCCGCTCGTTGACGCGGTCGATCACGACGACCGAGTCGATGTCGCAGATCCGCCCGTTGACCAGCAGGCTCGGGTCGTAGCCCTCGCCCAGCACGCGGTCGCGGCGGATCGAGGTGAGCCCGAAGCTGGCGGTCCGCTCGTCGGTGACGCCGTCGGCGTCGGTCAGCCGCAGGCTCAGGTCGTAGAGCACCTGCTCGCCCATCCCCGCCGGCCACCACCGGCGGGGGCGCACCATCTCGAAGCGGACCCGGCCGCGGTGCCCGTCGAGCTGGACCCGGGTGGACCCCTCGTCGTGGAATCCGTCGGCGTTGTCGATCTCGACCTGCACCTCGACCGCCCGGCCCGGCGGCAGGGCGTCCGGAGCGTCGACCGGCGGCAGCGTCGTGAAGTGTGCCTCGATCACCGCCTGGTCGTGGTCCACGTAGCGGACCAGCGGGCGGACGCGGAGCAGGCGACGATGCGGGGCGGCGGCGGTCTCGGCGGGCAAGGTCATGGCGATCTCCCGGGTCGGAGTCTCGCAGGCGACGGTCAAGATATGATCGACCGACCGGCCTGCCAACCCGTAGATTCCGCCCCCCGCTACGAGGACAAGCCATGCACCACCGCCCGCCCCGATCGCCCGGCCGCCCCCGCGGCGCGTTGGCCGTGTGCCTGGCCCTCGCCGCGTTCGGGCTCGGGGTGCCGACGACCGCCGACGCCCAGGGCGCGTTTCTCAACAGCCTCAACCGCTTCGAGAGCCGGGCGTACCACATCTACACCAACCTCAGCCGGGAAGAGGCGGTCGAGTACGGCCGGCACATGGACCTATCTACCGGGCGTACTCGCGTCGGTTCCGCCAGCTCCGCGGAGGTCAGCGCGACAAGCAGGACATATACCTGCTGCGTACCCGGGCCGACTACGTCCGGGCGATGGGCGAGTTCGGCATCGACGCGTCGGCGTCGGGCGGCATGTTCTTCTGGAACAACACCATGACCGGGATGTCGACGTGGGTCGAGGGCGTCCCCCGCGGCTACGTCTTCGAGACCCTGCAGCACGAGGGCTTCCACCAGTTCGCCCACCACAAGCTCGGCGACGAGCTGCCGCTGTGGGTCAACGAGGGGCTGGCCGAATACTTCGGCACGGCGATTATCATCGACGGCGACGTCCGCACCGGCATCATCGACAAGGACCGCATCGACACGATCCGCGCCGCCTTCGCCGACGGCACCGCCCTCGGGTTCGTCGAGCTGCTCGATACCGACATGACCCGGTGGCACCACAACATGCGGACCGGCTCGCCCAAGAGCGGCCTGCAGTACGACCAGTCGTGGGCGCTGGTGCACTTCCTGATCCACGGCGACAACGGCAAGTACCGAAGCGCCTTCGGCCGCTACCTCGTCCTGCTGAGCAACGGCCGGGACCACGTCCAGGCGTTCCGCGAGACGTTCGGCGACAACACCGCCGCCTTCGCCCGACGCTGGGCCCGCTTCATCGAGACCGCCGAGACCGACCACTACAGCCTCGCCCTCAAACGCCTGCAGTTCCTGGGAGCCGGCCTGCTGCACCTGCACCGCACCTCGGCGGCCGACCCCCCGGCCGACGCCGACGCGCTGCGGGCCGCGTTGCGGGCCGCGGACTTTGAGGTCGCCACCCTGACCGACGCAGGACCGAAGACCACATCGGCGAGCGACGACACCCTCTACGCCTACGAAGACAAGGGCGGCGACCCGCACCCGTTCGAGCTGATGCCCGCGGAAAAGGGGTCCCGCCTGCCGCCGACGCTCCGGGCCGGCCAACTGCGACCCGTGCCGACGCTGACCTGGGTCCGCGACGACGAGGGCCATCTGCGGGCCGAGATCGAATACAGCCGGCGCTGAGTCGAGGGTTTACTTGCCGGTGAAGAACTTCTTGACCGCGTGGATCGTGAGCTGTCGGCCCGCCTTGCCGATGGCTTCGGTCAGCGGGATCTCTTTCGGGCAGACCTTCACGCAGTTCTGGGCGTTGCCGCAGTCCGCCACCCCGCCGGGGCCCATGAGGATGTCCAGGCGTTCCTTCTTGAGCTTGGCTCCGGTCTGGTGCTCGTTGAAGTAGTACGCCTGCGCGATGGCTTGGGCCCCGAGGAAGTCGTTGTCCTTGGTGAACTGGGGGCAGGCCTCCAGGCAGCAGCCGCAGGTCATGCAGCGGGAGATGGCGTAGCGTTCTTCCTGTTTTTCGGGCGACTCGGTCGGGCCCGGACCGAGGCTGTGCGTGCCGTCGATCGGGACCCAGGCCTTGACCTTGATCAGGTTGTCGAACATCCGCTGGCGGTCGACGAACAGATCGCGGACCACGGGGAACTTGGTCATGGGCTCGAGGGTGATCGCCCCGCCCCCGGAACCCCCGGAAGATTGGCCGAGGCGTCCGCCGGGATCACCGCCGGCCTGCTTGAGCAGGTCGGGCACGAGCGCGGAGCAGGACTGCCGGGCCCGGCCGTTGATGACCATGGTGCACGCGCCGCAGACCTCTTCGAGGCAGCCCGAGTCCCAGACGACCGGCTCGACGGTCTCGCCCTCGACGGTCACGGGGTTGGCCGCGATGTACTGCAGCACGCTGATGATGTTCTGCGACGAGCGGACAGGTACCTCGAACTCCTGCCAATAGGCGGGCTGGTCGGCGCCGTCTTGCCGTTTGATGCGGACGCGGAAGGTTTTGGTGGGGTTGGGTGCGATCATGGTTGGGGTGAGTGGTGGGTGGGGTCGGGTGAGTGGGAAAACGAGCGGGGCCGGCTTGAGTGGCTTTCCCACTCACCAACCCTCACTCACCACTCACTTGGCTCCGGGGTTGCCGCCCTCCGGGCCGGAGTACTTGGTCATGCCGGCGGGCATGGCCTCGCGGGGGTCGGGCTGTTGGCTGTAGCCGTCGCCGCCGGGCTCGTTTTCCGCGGCCACGTTGGCCTCGGCTCCCGCGCCGACCAGGACGGGCTCGGGCTTCGGCTCGGGCTTCTTTTCGGGTTCCGGGGGCGGGGCGGTCTTGCCGTAGGTCCGGGCACGCAGGGGGACCAGCGGCGACGGGATCGGTTCCCATTCGATAACGGGGCGCTTCGTCTTCGCGTCGTAGCGGACCTTCGTGGTGTTGTGGAACCGCTCGTCGTCCCGCTCGGTATAGTCGCTGCGGTAGTGGCTGCCGC
The DNA here is from genome assembly GCA_039025315.1 of Planctomycetota bacterium. Taxonomy (GTDB): domain Bacteria; phylum Planctomycetota; class Phycisphaerae; order Phycisphaerales; family Phycisphaeraceae; genus Algisphaera. The sequence continues at coordinate 12,123 of JBCCOP010000065.1, forward strand.
GGGACTCCTTGCGGGCGATCGAGGCCTCAAGCATCGCGTCGCTGTAGACGAGCATGTCGCCCAGGGCGCGGGCGAAGCTGACGTTCTGGTTGGTGTACGAGCCGGTGTCGCTGATCTTGAGGTCGGCGTATTTTTCCTTGAGCTCGGCGAGTTTCTCGCGGCCCTGCAGCAGCCGGTTTTCTTCCTTGACGACGGTGCAGGTGGCGGTCATCTCCAGGCCGAGTTCCTGGTGGATCTCGTAGGGGTTGTATTTGCCGTCGGATTCGGTGATGCGGGTCACCAGGTCCTTCTCGCGCTGCACGGCGTTTTCGTAGAGCGAGTCGGGCAGCTCGGCGGCGGGGGTGCCTTCGGGCTCCCGGGCGTAATTGTGGACGGACAGGCCGTTGTAGAGGCCGTCGAAGATGCAGGACAGCAGGGCGTTGGCACCGAGACGGGTCGCGCCGTGGTAGGCGTAGTTGCTCTCGCCGAAGGCGTAGAGCCCCGGGATGTTGGTCATCATGTTGTGGGGGTGGCCGTAGAGCAGGCCCTCGTGGGGCTTCTTCTTGGGCTCCGACGCCGGGGTGTAGGTGTCTTTTTCCGGGTCGTACGGCTCGTAGACCGAGTAGAGCCCGCCCATGGTGTAGTGCACCGCGGGGAAGATCTTCATGGGCACTTCACGCGGGTCGTCGCCGGTGAACTTCTCGTAGATCTCGAGGATGGCGGCGAGCTTGTTCTTGGTTGCGATGGGCAGGTGGGTGATGTCGAGGTAGACCATGTTCCCGCCGCCGACGCCCATGCCGTCCTGACAGACCCAGAAGATCTCGCGGGTGGCGATGTCACGGGGCACGAGGTTGCCGTAGCCGGGGTATTTCTCTTCGAGGAAGTACCAACGCTCATCCTCGGGGATCTCGGTCGGGTGCCGGTCATCGCCCTTGGTGCGGGGGACCCAGACGCGTCCGCCCTCGCCGCGGGCCGACTCGGACATGAGCCGGCACTTGTCTTCCCCCGGGATGGCCGTGGGGTGCACCTGGATCATCTCGGGGTTACCCAAGTACGCCCCGGCGGTGTAGCAGCGGGCGACGGCCGCGCCGGTGCAGATCACCGACATGGTGGACTTGCCGAACATCAGCCCGTTGCCGCCGGAGGCCATCACCACGGCGTCGCCGCGGAACGCGCGGATCTCCATGGTACGCATGTCCTGGGCGACGATGCCCTTGGCGTGGCCCTGCTCGTCGAGCACGGGGTAGAGGAACTCCCAGAACTCGAACTTGCGGATCTTGCCCTCGGCCTCGTA
>JBCCOP010000066.1:0-13340 GCA_039025315.1 Planctomycetota bacterium
CATCAACGACTGGCTCCTGGGCATCCGCGAGAACCGCGGCATGCGCATCCTCACCAAGTTCGACGCCACCGACCGCATGATCGCCGTGCTCAACCGCGGCGGGAACCTCGCCTTCACCGCCGACCAGAACGCCGGCGAGAAGGGCATCTTCGTCCCCTTCTTCGGCCGGCTCGCCAGCACGTACAAGTCCATCGGCCTGCTCGCCATGACCCACCGCACACCGATCCTCTGCGGATACGCCCACCGCCTCGACGACCGCTTCCGTTTCGAGATGGGCGTCACCGACCTCATCCGCCCCGAAGACTGGGACGCCCAGCCCGACCCGCTCTACTACATCACCGCCCGCTACTGCCGCGCCTTCGAGCACATGGTCCGCCGCCGCCCCGAGCAGTTCCTCTGGAGCCACCGCCGCTGGAAGTCCCGGCCGCGCCACGAACGCCTCGGTAAGCCCATGCCCCGCGCCCTGCGTCAGAACCTCGAGGCCCTGCCCTGGATGGACGACACCCTCATGCACCAGCTCCAGCACCCCCCACCCGAGTACGCCGCCTAACCCCCGGAAGTCCCCGAAAGTCCCAGAAAGCCGGACCTGAGCGCAGCGAAGGTCCGGATCACCACGCCCAAAGTTGACCCGGCCGACCCCGCCTCCATAATGCCTCATCCCCCCCGGAACCCAAAACCCCGGAACCCCGAACCCCAAACCGAAAGCGATCCGATCATGGTGGATCAGGAAGAAACGCTGCGCCTCAAAGACAAAAAGATCCTCATCGTCGACGACGACCCCGAGATCCGCGCCGCGATCGACCACGCCCTCCAGGCCGAGGGCGCGCTGACCCAGACCTGCGGCGACGGCAACTCCGCCGTCCGCATCTGCGAGGGCGACCCCCCCGACCTCGTCGTCCTCGACATGATGCTGCCCAAACGCTCGGGCTTTCTCGTGCTCGAGAAAGTCAAGAAGTTCACCACCGCCCCCCGCGTCGTGATGGTCACCGCCAACGAGGGCAAACGCCACCAGCAGTACGCCGAGGACCTCGAGGTCGACGGCTACCTCCTCAAGCCCGTCCGCCTCGAACGCCTCATCGCGTTGGCCGAGGACCTGCTCGGCGGCGACGATTAAGCCGCGCGCGGCTTAGCGCCCGCCACCGGCGACATTCCCGGACCTGCCGCCGCGCTTCCGGTCCCCGGACCGGCCCTTTACAATGCTCGGTGGCGACACGCCCGTCTCGCCGCCGCCGCCCCCCCCGGAGCCCGGAGCCCGCGATGAGCCCGACCCGCCCGCGTTGGACCCGCCTCGCCCCCGCCGCGGCGGTCGTTGCGCTGCTCGCCGCCCCGCACGCCCCGGCCGACGCCCGCCCCGCCCTGCTCGAGACTACGTCCGGCGACACCTACGAGGGTGAGCTGGTCCGCCAGACCCCGTCCGTCGTGGTCCTGAGCGTCGGCGGCATCGAGGCGAGCTTCGACCGTGCCGACGTGGCCAGCCTCACGCTCCGCGACACGCCCGAAGAGGTCTACCGCCGGGAGCGCCCCGGGCTCGACCGCGACGACCTGGCCGGCCGGCTCGACCTGGCGCAGCGGATGCTGGACGCCGAGGCCCTCGACCTCGCCGAACTCGAGCTCACCGCCCTGGCCCGCGACTTCCCCGAGCACCCGGCCGTGCTCGACGCCGCCGCCGTCGTCGAGGCGAAGATCCGGCTCCGCAGCGCGATCGCCGACCAACCCCGCCCCGAGGTCCGCCGCGCCGCCGAACAACGCGACGCCGACCGGCCCGGACGCCCCGACCGCGTCGGCCCCGACGCCGACCGCCCCTACCTCACCGACGCCCAGCGACGCCTGCTCCGCGTCTACGAGGTCCGGCTCGACACCCAGCCCCGCGTCTCGATCAACCGACGCACCCTCGACCAGTTCTTCGCCCGCTACGGCGACGACCCCCTCGTCCCCAGCGGCCGACGCGAACGCGCCGCCTTCCGCCGGCAGCCCGGCCACGAACAGCTCGACCTGATCTTCCGCGTCCAGGCCCGCGACCTCTACGACCAGGTCGGCGTCAGCCCCGAGCCCGAGCCGCTCCGCGACTTCCGCACCAACCTCAACCCCCGCTACGTCGCCGCCTTCTTCGCCCCGACCTTCGGCCACGGCGAGATCGACGGGCTGCATCTGTTCAACTCCCGCCCCGAGACCGAGGCCGAGGCCTACACCAACTTCTTCCTGCTGCACCGCTTCCGCTACGACGGCCGGCCCCTGATCGACCGCGTCAACCCCGAGGACTCGCTGCTGCTGCAGTGGGGCCTGCCCCGCGAGGCCGCCCGCTTCCCCGCCCCCGACGTACCGGGCTGGCGGCCCGCGTTTACCAGCCCCGACGAACCCCGCTTCCGCAACTACGCCGACTGGGTCGCGTCGCTGTACCCCGACGACCTGGACTACGGCATCACCTACCCCCCCGCCGCGGACGACTGACGCCCGCGCCCCGTATCAACCCCTCCTTCCGCGAAGAGGCCCGCCCTTGACCCACCGCCCGCTACCCGCCCGCCTGCCCCTCGCCGCCGCGCTCGCGGCCGCCCTGCTGGCCGGCTGCGACGGCCGCACCGCCGAGTCGGCCCGGTCCCACGCCCTGCTCGCCGAGGCCGCCGCCGTCCTCAACGAGGCGAACCAGGGCTTCGTCACCGGCCCGGCCGACGCCGACTACGACACCTTCCGCCGCGACCGCCTCGCCGAGGCCGAGGCCAAGCTCGATGCCGTCGTCGCCGAGGGCCGAGGCGTCGCCGTCGCCGGGGCCCACCGGCTACTCGGCGGGGTCCACGCCGCCGCCGCCCGCGACACCGCCGGCGACGCCGACGACGCCTACAAACGCCTGAGCGCCGACACCCTCCGCCTCGCCGCCCAGCTCGACGTGCTCACCCGCATCGACGCCCTGATCAGCCTCCGCTCGGTCGACCGCGACACGGCCCTGGCCGACATCCGCGAGAACCAGGCGCTGATCGATCAGAGCCGGGCCGGCCTCAACGCCGAGCTCAGCGACCTGGGCACCCAGCGTGAGACCGCCACCCTCCGCGCCGAACGCGCCAACGAAGAGGCCGCCGCCGCGTTCACCCGCGCCGGCGAGCTCGAACGCCGGGCGATGTCCGCCGGCTCCGACGCCCAGCGCGACGACCTGTACACCCAGGCCTACCTCGCCAAGCTCGAGGGCCAGGCCGCCCGCCGCCGCGCCGAGGAGCAGCAGATCGCCGCCGCGGGCCTCGCCGCCGAAGCCCGCGACCTCGAGACCGAGCGGGCGCTGTGGGACCAGGTGTCGCAGCAAGTCAACCAGCTGCGGGCCGACGTCGAAGCGCAGGGCACCGCCGCGGCCCAAACTGTCCGCACCGCCGGCAGCGACCGGCAGCTCGCCCTGGGCGCGGTCCGCCAGCGCGTCGACGAGCTCGCCGCCCGCTTCGCCGAACGCGTCGCCGCGCCCCAGGCCGCCGCCGCCGAACGCGCCGACCGCGCCGTCGCCGCCTACGACCGCGCCCTGGCCGGGGCCGACCGCAACGCCCGCGCCGGCCTGCAGTTCGAGCAGGCGTCGGCCCGCGTCGAGCTGGCCCGCGTCCTGGTCCGCCACGCCGGCTACGCCGACGGCTTCGCCGCCCTGCTCACCGCCGCCAGCCAGAGCCCCGCGCTGGCGGGCTCCGACCTCGCCGCCACCCTCGCCGCCCGCGCCGGCGAGTTCGCCGGCCAGGCCCAGGCCCTCAAAGACCGCGCCGCCTCCGGCGAGGACGCCGTGATCCCCGCCGGCCTCACCCAGCTCGAACCGCTCACCGGCGACGACGCCGCCGGCCGCGCCGCCGAGTCCCTCGTCGCCGCCCTCAACTCCTACCGCGCCCAGCTCAACTGAGCTTCGCGCCCGACTCGTCGAACCCGCACTCCCGCGGCACGATGATCCGCGCCCCGCGGCGAAACGCCACGTAGGCGTAGAACCACTGGATCATCACCAGCACCTTGTTGCGGAACGTCACCAGGAACATCAGGTGCACGCCCAGCCAGGCGAGCCAAGCGGGCAGCCCGGTAAGCCGCAGCCGGCCGACCTGGGCGATCGCCCGCTTCCGGCCGATGGTCGCCATCGACCCCTTGTCCCAGTAGTCGAACGCTTCGCGGTGCTGCGGCGGCGTCGGCCCGTCGCGGAGCTCTTTGGCGATGAGCTTCGCGGCGTGCTTGCCCATCTGCATCGCCGCCGGCGCGACGCCGGGGACCTCCTGCCCGTCGGGGTCGGTCAGCCGGGCCAAGTCGCCGATCGCGAAAATCTCCGGGTGCCCCGGCACGGAGAGGTCGGGCAGCACCGCGATGCGCCCGCCGCGGTCGCGGTGCTCGTCGGCCGCGACCGAATCCGTCAGCTCGCTGGCGCGGACGCCCGCGCCCCAGAGCACGTTGCGGGTCTCGATCCGGCTGCCGTCGTTGAGGTCGACCCCCTGGGCATCGACGTCGGCGACGCGGGTGTTCAGCCGCACCTCGACGCCCAGCGATTCGAGCTGCCGCAACGCGCTGGCCGAGAGGTCCTCGGCGTAGGTCTTCAGTAGCCGGTCGTTGCTCTCGACCAGGATCACGCGAGCGGCCCGCACGTCGATCCGGCGGAAGTCGCGGTGGAACACCCGCTGCACCAGCTCGCCCATCGCGCCGGCGAGTTCGACGCCCGTCGGCCCGCCGCCGACGACCACGATGTTCATCAGCCGCTCCTGCTCGGCGGTGTGCATCGACGCCTCGGCCCGCTCGAAGGCGGACAGCACGCCCCGCCGGATCCGCAGCGCGTCGTTGATCGTCTTGAGCCCGGGGGCGTGCGCCTCCCAGCGGTCGTTGCCGAAGTAGCTCGTCCGCCCGCCGGCGGCGAGTACCAGGTAGTCGTACGCGATCTCCCGGTCGCCCATTACGACCATCTTGCGGTGGGGGTCGATCGACGTGACCTCGTCCATCAGCACGGTCACGTCCCGCCGGCCCGACAGCACGCCCCGCAGCGGCGCGGCGATCTCGGTCGAGGCCAGGCCCGCCATCGCGACCTGGTACAGCAGTGGCTGGAACAGGTGGTGGTTCTGCCTGTCGATCAGCACGACCTCGGGGGCCGGGCCGGCAGACGACGAGCGGACTTTGCAGTGCTTGATGAACGTCAGGCCCGCGAACCCGCCGCCGACGACGACGAGGTTGCGGCGCTGCGGGTCGGTGGGCTGTTCGAGCATGATGGCTTCGGGTCGTAACGGCGGCGGATCGGGTCCCCGACGCGGGGCCGGTCCACCCAAGGTTAGCCGCGTTATCGATTTCAGGCGGTCATCGCTTCCGGGGGGGTCAGCTATACTCCGCCGCCCCGATGCCCAAGCCAACCGCCGACCAGGTCCGCCAGCAGTTCATCGACTTCTTCGTCCAGAAGGCCGGCCACACCGCCGTCGCGTCGTCGCCCGTCGTGCCCCACGACGACCCCACCCTGCTGTTCACCAACGCCGGGATGAACCAGTTCAAGGATGTATTCCTCGGCACGGGCAGCCGAACTTACACCCGGGCCGTCGACACCCAGAAGTGCATCCGCGCCGGCGGTAAGCACAACGACCTCGACGACGTCGGCAAAGACACCTACCACCACACCTTCTTCGAGATGCTCGGCAACTGGTCCTTCGGCGACTACTTCAAGGCCGAGGCCATCGACTACGCCTGGGAGCTCCTGACTTCGCCCGACTGGTGGAACCTTGACCCCAAGCGGCTGCACGCCACCTACTTCGAGGGCGACGTCGAGCTGGGACTCGAACCCGACCACGAAGCCCGCGACCTGTGGCTGAAAAAACTCCCGGCCGACCACGTCCACCCCGGCAACAAGAAAGACAACTTCTGGGAGATGGGCGACACCGGCCCCTGCGGCCCCTGCTCCGAGCTGCACTACGACCGCAGCGACGATTATTCCGGGGGCAAGCTCGTCAACGCCGACGGCCAGGACATCGTCGTCGAGATCTGGAACCTCGTCTTCATCCAGTACAACCGCCTGACCACCGGCGGCCTCGAACCCCTGCCGGCCAAACACGTCGACACCGGCATGGGCTTCGAGCGCATCGTCCGCGTCTTGCAGGGCAAGGACAGCAACTACGACACCGACGTCTTCACCCCGATCTTCGCCGCGATCCAAGACGTCACCGGCGCCCCGGCCTATTCCGGGGGCGACGGCACGTTCGACAACCCGGTCGACACCGCCTACCGCGTGATCGCCGACCACATCCGCACCCTCACCTTCGCCCTCGCCGACGGGGCCCACTGCGGCAACAAGGGGCGTAACGCCGTGCTCCGCACGATCCTCCGCCGGGCCGTGCGCTACGGGCACCAGGCGCTCGGCGTCGAAGAGCCGTTCTTCTACAAACTCGTGCCGGCCGTGGTCGAGGCGATGGGACGCACCTTCCCCGAGCTTGTCCCCGCCGCCGACGCCGTCGCCACCGAGCTGCGTGAAGAAGAAATTGCTTTCCGCGAAACGCTCGAGCGCGGCCTGTCGCTCTTCGACCGCGCGGTCGCGGACCTCAAAACCGGCGACACGCTCGATGGCGCGACCGCGTTCGACCTCGAAGCGACCTACGGCTTCCCGTTCAGCCTCACCCACGTCATGGCCGAGGAACGCGGCCTCTCCGTCGACGTGCCGGGCTACGAGTCGGCCCGGGCCCGACACGCCGACATCTCCCGCGGCGAAAACACGACCGGCGACGCGAAAGCCTCGCTGACCGAGCTCGTCGCCAAGGGCCTCGACGCCGGATGGTTTGTCGAGACGAACTTCACCGGCCACGACGTCACCGAGGCCCCGTTCCAGGCCAACACGCTGCACGTGTTCAAGAAAATCGGCGACGCTTACGAGTCCGCCACCACCGCCAACGCCGGCGACGAGGTCGCGGTCGTCTTGCAGATGACCCCCTTCTACGCCGAGGCCGGCGGGCAGGTCGGCGACACCGGCACGATCATGGCCCGCCAGTCGCCCTCCCCCACCGGCGGCCAGGTCGCCCGCCTCCGCGTCAACGACACGATCAAGGTCGGCGGCGTCCACCTCCACCTCGCCACCCTCACCGCCGGCACCATCGCGGCCGTCGAGGGCGAGACCCACTGCGCCCTGGCCGTCGACGCCGAGGGGCGGGCGCTGATCCGCAAGAACCACACCGCCACCCACGTCATGAACCGGGCGCTGCGCGACCACGTCAACCCCGACGCTGATCAGAAGGGCTCGCTCGTCGACGACGAAAAACTGCGTTTCGATTTTTCGCACGGTTCGGCTCTAACCCCGGAACAGATCGCGAAGGTTGAGAATCAGGTCAACGCGGACATCGCGACCAATCTGCCGGTGTTCGCCGAGGTCGTGCCGCAGGAGCAGGCCTTGCGGATCAACGGGCTGCGGGCGGTCTTCGGCGAGAAGTACCCGCCCAACGTCCGCGTCGTGAGCGTCGGCGTCCCGGTCGATCGTCTCGTCTCCGACCCGGAAAACACCGACTGGCCGAACTACAGCATCGAGTTCTGCGGCGGCACGCACGCCGCGACGACCGGCGAGGCCGGGGCGTTCTGCGTCGTGTCGCAGGAGGCGGTGAGCAAGGGCGTCCGCCGTATCACCGCCCTGACCGGGCCGGCCGCGAAACGCGCGTGGGCCGAGGCCCAAAACCTCGATGAAGTTGCGGAAGAACTAGCGAAAGTCACCGACGATACCCTGCCGACCCGGGTCGAAGCGTTCAACAAAGACCTCGAGGCCGCGACGCTGCCGCTGCGGGCCCGCGGCGTGTTGCGGGAGAAGCTGGCGGAACTCGGCCAACGCGTCAAGACGCAGCAGAAGGCGGCCGGCCAGGAGGCGGAGCGGGGCGTCGTCGCCGCGGCCCAGGCCCTGGCCGAGGCGGAGTCCGGCCCCATCATCGTCGCCGACGTGCCGGGGGCCGACGGCAAGACACTGCGCACCGCGATGGACGTCCTGCGTAAGAAACACCCCGAAGCCGCGCTGTTCCTGACCTCGGCCCCGAGCGGCGGGAGCAAGGTGGCGATGATCGCGTCCGTGCCTCCGGACATGATCACGAAGGGACTGAAGGCCGGCGACTGGATCAAGCACGTCGCCCCGATCGTGGGCGGCGGCGGCGGCGGCCGGCCCGACCTGGCCCAGGCCGGCGGCAAGGACGCGGTCAAGCTGCCCGAAGCGCTCGCGGCCGCCCAAGCGTTTGCCCAAGACAAAATCTAGAGAAAACCTCATGCCCCGCATCAACGACCACTACCTCAAGCTCGCCGCCGGCTACCTGTTCCCGGAGATCGCCCGCCGGGTCAACGCCTTCGCCGACGCCCACCCCGACGCCAGCCTCATCAAGCTCGGCATCGGCGACGTCACCGAGCCGCTGCCCGCCGCCTGCCGGCAAGCCATGATCGACGCGGTGAACGAGATGGGTACGCCCGACGGCTTCCGCGGCTACGGGCCGGAGCAGGGCTACACCTTCCTCCGCGAAAAGATCGCCGAGCACGACTACCGCGCCCGCGGCTGCGACGTCTCGGCCGACGAGGTCTTCGTCTCTGACGGCAGCAAGTGCGACGGCGGCAACCTCCTCGACATCATGGGCCCCCCCGGAAGTGAACCCGCCAACAAGGTCGCCGTCTGCGACCCGGTCTACCCGGTCTATGTCGACACGAACGTCATGGCGGGCAACACCGGCTCGGCCGACGAAACCGGCCGCTACGCCGGGCTGGTCTACCTCGAGATGAACCCGGCCAACGGCTTCGCCCCCGCGATCCCCGACACGCCGGTGGACGTGGTCTACCTCTGCTACCCCAACAACCCGACCGGCGCGGTCGCGTCGCGCACCGCCCTCAAGGCCTGGGTCGATTACGCGATCGAGCACGACGCGCTGATCCTGTTCGACGCGGCGTACCACGCGTTCATCGACGACGAGACCCCGGCCGACGACGGCCAACCCGTGCCGCACTCGATCTACGAGATCGAGGGGGCCCGCCGCTGCGCGATCGAGCTGCGCAGCTTCTCGAAGAACGCCGGGTTCACCGGCACCCGCTGCGCCTTCACCGTCGTGCCCCACGGCCTCACGGGCAAAGACGCTTCCGGGGCGGATGTCGAGCTTCACGGGCTGTGGAACCGGCGGCAGTCGACGAAGTTCAACGGCGTGTCGTACGTGGTGCAGCGCGGTGCCGAGGCGGTCTACGCGGCCGACGGCCGGGCCGAGGTCGACCGGCTGACCGCGTTCTACATGGACAACGCCCGCCGGATCCGTGAGGGCCTGACCGACGCGGGCTTCACGGTCCACGGCGGGGTCCACGCCCCGTACGTCTGGGTGCAGACGCCCGACGGCCTGAAGTCCTGGGACTTCTTCGACCGGCTGCTGCACGACGCCCACGTCGTCGGCACCCCCGGCAGCGGCTTCGGCGCGGCCGGCGAGGGCTACTTCCGGCTCAGCGCGTTCAACCAACGCGAAAAAGTCGAAGAAGCGCTCGACCGCATCGCCCGGTGCTTCGCGGCGGCCCCCGCTTAAGGTTCCGCCACGCGATAACCGATCGCTTCATGGGTCCGACAACGGTCCGATTCATGCAGGGTTTTGACCGCGAGATCGAGTTGTTCCTGGCCACCAGCCGCACCGCGACGCTGGCGACGGTGGACGATCGGGGCTGCCCCTACGCGGCGAACGTGCAGTACGCCCACGACCGCGGGTGGCGGCTGGTCTGGGTCTCGTCGCCGACGTCGGAGCACAGCCGGCACCTGGCCGACCGGCCCAACGCGGCGTTGACGGTGTACGCCCACCGCGACCACGCCGAGACGCTGCACGGCCTGCAGCTGCGGGGCACGGTCGCCCCGGCGATCGCCAAGGGCCAGGCCGAGTGGCACCGCGTCTGGGAGCTCTACACCGCGAAGTTCGACTTCGTGCGGTCGCTGCCGCAGTTCCGCGACGCGGCCGAGAAACAGAGCTTCTACGTCTTCACCCCGACCTGGCTGCGGTGGATCGACAACCGCCGGGGCTTCGGGTGGAAGGTGGAGAAAGACCTCGGCGGCTGAGCGGGCGCGTTTCGTGCGCACGGGATCGCGGTGTTTTGCGACGAAAATTCACAAGACGCACAAAAATTTCAAACCGTGATGTCCCCGGAACCTGCGCCGCGGCGTCGCGGCCGATTCCGGGGGTTTTCGCGCACAGGCGTTGCGCTGCGTCCCCTAGTGTCGGCCCCCGTTTGGCCGGCGGTGTCCCGGAACCCAGACAAGGCCGGGCCCGCCCGCGGCGGACGGCCGGGTCGAGTGACCGCGTGTCGGCGGCGATGCCCGGGGTACCACCTTGTCGGAAACCCCCGGGGTCCAGACACCACGGCTCGGCCGGGGGCGCACGCCCGGGTCGTTCCGATCCGTTGAACCGCCAAGGACGCCAAGAGCGCCAAGGAAGACCGTAAGGCAATTTTGAAGTTTGGCTTCTGCCTTCCTTGGCGACCTCTGCGTCCTTGGCGGTTCAACTGAATCGGAAGACCACCACCCCGCCGCAGCGGCCGCGAAGCGGGAGGGGTGGGGGCGTGGGGTGCCCGCTCTTTGGCAATGTGGTGGTGGCGTAAAGCCCGGGGGCGGCCGCCCCCGGGCTTTGGAGCGGCGGGAACTCAGCCCGGGAAGGGCAGGGGTTCGCCGGTGGCCTGGCGGTAGAGCGACAGGAGGCGGGCGATCTGGTCCGACGCCAGGCGGTGGTCCCGCACCCAGTCGCGGGCGGACCGGCCCAGGGCGCGGGCGGCGTCGGGGGCACCGAAGACCCGCAGCAGGAGTCCGGCCCAGGCGTCGGCGTAGGTTCCGGGGGCGGGGTCGTCGAGGACCCAGGCGGTGCGGTCGGGCAGCAGGTAGTCGAGGGCGGGGTCGGCGGCGGCGAGCACGGGCACGCCGTGCGCCATGGCCGAAAGGGTGAGGGCCCGGGACCGGCCGAGGCGTTGGGGGTGGACCATGGCGTCGGCCATGAGCAGCATCTCGCGGTGCCCGAGCCGGCGGGGCACGAACGAGAGGTTCGGCAGCAGGGCGAGCTTCTGGGCGGCCTTCCAGACCTGGTGCTGGTCGGTGCGTTGGCCGTCGAAGAACAGCTGCACGTCGGGGCGTTGATCGACGACCTCGCGGACGGCGAGCAGGAACTGCTGATAGGCGTCGTCCATGACGCCGTCGCCGCAGACCGCGAGGCAGGGGGCGCGGTCGTCGCCGTCGCCGTCGGGCGTCTCGTCCCGCGGCTCGCCGACGTGGACGCCGGGCGGGACGTGCTCGACCGGGACCAGGCCGGCGACGGCGTCGCGGGTCGCGTCGGCCAGGGGCGCGGTGGTGGCGGCGAAGACGCAGCGGCCCGGCGTGAGCTGGCGGGCCAAGCGGCCGGCCGCGGCGGCGTCGGGCTCGGCCTGAACGGAGAAGACCACGGGCAGGTCGAGCTGGTCGCCGATCACGGCGGCGGGCGACCAGAGGTCGCGGTGCAGCGTGTGCAGCAAGGTGACGCCCTCGGCGTCGAGCGCCTCGGCGAGGCGGACCAAGCGGCGGTGGTTGATCGCGGCGACCCGCGACTCGGGCCAGGTCAACCGCGTCCCGAACAGCGGCGTGTCGCCGAGGCCCGGCCCCTCGGCGTCCCGGGGCACGACGCGGGTGAGCCGGACCTGCTCGTCGATGAGCCCGACGGTGAGCTGCGGGAACGTCGCGGACTCGTCGTCCAGCCACGCCGAGTTGACCAGGAGGGCCGCGTGCACGGGGTCATTGTAAATCCAACCGGACGCCGGCCGGTAGGATGGCGCGATGGGATCGGACGAGGCGTGGACGACGCGTCGGTTGCTGGGCTGGACGACGGAGCGTTTCACGCGGGCCGGGGTCGACTCGCCACGGGTGGCGGCGGAGATGCTGCTGGGTTTCGTGCTCGGGGTCGAGCGGCTGCGGCTGTACATGGAGCCGGACCGCCCGGCGTCGGCGGCGGAGCGGGAGCGTTTCCGGGGGCTGGTGCGGCGGGCGGCGGGGCACGAGCCGGTGGACTACCTCGTGGGCCAGGCACCGTTTTTCGGGCTGGAGCTGGCGGTGTCGCCGGCGGTGCTGATCCCGCGGCCGAGCACGGAGACGATCGTCGAGCGGGTGCTGCAGGACGAACGGGGGCGGGAGCGGCGTGACGGCCTGCGGGTGCTCGACGTCGGCACGGGCAGCGGGGCGATCGCGGTCGCGCTGGCGAAGCACCTTCCCGGTGTGTCGGTGGTGGCGACGGACGTGAGCGAGGCGGCGCTCGCCGTGGCGGAGGCGAACGCCGAGACGCACGGGGTGGCCGAGCGGATCGACTTCCGAGGGGGCGGCCTGTACGGGCCGGTGGCGGGTGAGCGGTTCGACTGGGTGCTGAGCAACCCGCCGTACATCTCGGACGCCGAGTGGGCCGACGTGTTGCCGAACGTGGCGGAGCACGAGCCGGTCGGGGCGCTGCGGGCGGGGGCGGACGGGCTGGACGTGTTGCGGCCGCTCATCGCCGGGGCGGCCGGGCACCTGCTCCCGGGGGGGCGGGTGTTGTTCGAGCACTCGTTCAGCCAGGGCGGGGCGACGCGGTCGTTGGCCGCGGCGGCCGGGGGAGCCGGGGGGTTGCGGGACGCCGAAACCTTGAAAGATCACGAGGGTTTGGACCGCGTTCTGCTGGCGGGGTCAGCGGCGTAGCGGTTAAAATTTGTAGATGAACGAGCTCGACACCCCCACGCGTTTCCTCCACGGCCCGGGCCCCTCACCCGTGCCGCCGTCGGTCCTCGCGGCGATGGCCCGCCCGTGCATCGGGCACATGGACCCCGCGTTCATCGGCGTGATGAACGAGGTGCGGGAGATGCTGCAACAAGTCTTCCGCACCGAGAACGCGATGACCCTCGCCTGCTCGGGCACGGGCAGCGCCGGGGCGCAGATGCTGATGGATAACCTCGTCGAGCCGGGCGATACGTGCCTGATCGGGATCAACGGCGTGTTCGGCGGCCGGCTGACCGAGAAGGCGAAGCGGGCCGGCGGCGTGGTGACCAACTTGCACGCCGACTGGGGCCGCGTCTTCGACCAGGACGCGATCATCAAAAAAATCGAAGAGTTGAAACCGAAGCTTGTCGCCTTCGTCCACGCCGAGACGAGCACCGGGGCGTGCCAGCCGTTCGACCGGTTGGCCGAAGCCGTTCACCAACACGGCGGGCTGCTGGCGATGGACTGCGTCACGTCGCTGTCGGGTCGGCCGGTGGAGGTCGACGCGTGGGGCGTCGACGCGGCGTACTCGGGGACGCAGAAGTGCCTGTCCTGCCCGCCGGGGCTGTCGCCGGTGACGCTGTCGGAGCGGGCGATGCACAAGGTGCAGAACCGCGCGACGCCGGTGAACTCGTGGTACCTCGACCTCAACCTCGTCGGCAACTACTGG
>JBCCOP010000067.1:0-13178 GCA_039025315.1 Planctomycetota bacterium
CTTGTCCGCCGCCACCGACGCCGAGGCGTGCGCCGTCGCCGCCAGCCCCGCCCCCGCCGTGGTGGTGTGTGCCCGCGGGGGCCGCCCCCCCCCCCCCCGCTACTCAGGTCGCCCGGAGCAGGATCAGCGTAGTGTCGTCGGTGGCCCGCCGCGGCCCGGTGTGTTGGCGGACGGCCCAGAGGATGCGGTTGAGCGCGTCGTTCGCGTCGCGGCCGGTCTGCTCGAGCAGCAGTTCTTCGACGCGTTCCCGGCCGAAGCGTTTGCCCTCGGGGTTCATAGCGTCGGCCAGGCCGTCGGTGTAGAGCAGCAGCAGGTCGCCGGGCTCGAGGTCCCACATGCCTTTCTCGTAGACCGCGTCGGGGTCGACGCCGACGATCATGCCGCCCTCGTCGAGCGGGTGCAGTTCGCCGTCGCGGACCATCAGCGGCGGCTCGTGGCCGGCGTTGCAGTAGGTCAGCCGGCGGGTGACGGGGTCGAGCGTGCCGTACCACAGCGTGGCGAACTCGGCGTCGAGCGTGTCGCGGCAGAGGGTGCGGTTGACGCGGCTGATCACCTCGTCGAGGTCGTAGACGTCCTGGGCGAAGGCGCGCAGCGACGCGCGGACGCCGGCCATGAGCAGCGACGCGGCGACGCCCTTGCCCACGACGTCGCCGATGCCGATGCCCAGCGAATGGTCGAGGCGGACGAAGTCGTAAAAGTCGCCCGAGAGCTCGAACGACGGGACGTACCGCGCCGCGAGGTCGAAGCCCGGCAGCTCGGGCATCCGGCGGGGCAGCATGCGGCGCTGGACGTCGGCGGCCAGGTGCAGCTGACGTAGCATCTTCTGGTTCTCGCCGCGGGCGGCGTCGAGCCGCGTCTTCTCGATGGCGGTCGCCAGCAGCTGGGCGATGGCGCGGACCAGGTCGGTCTCGAACTGGGTGAACGCGCGCGTCGCCTCGGTGAAGAGCTGGAGCGTGCCGATCGGTTGGCCGCGGTAGATTAGGCCGACGCAGAGCATGGACGCCAGCCCCTCCTCGCGGGCCTGGTCCGGGAAGAACACGCGGGGGTCGGTGGGCAGGTCCGCGATGTAGATCGTCTCGCCGCGCAGCGCGGCGGCCATCATCTCCGAGCGGTTCACGAGCAGCCGCGCCTTCTGGATGTAGTCCTCGCTGAGCCCGGTGTTGGCCCGGCGGCGCAGCTCGGGCCCCTCGTCCGTGTCGTGGAGCAGGCGGATCACAACGGCCCGGACGCGCATCAGCTCGGCGACCGCGGCGGCCGCGGCGTCGAGGACCTCCTGCAGCTCGTGCCGCTCGGCGAGCAGGGTCGAGACGCGGTAGAGCACCGACAGCTCCTCGAGCCGCTGCTGCGCGTGGTACTGCTCGTAGCACAGCCGGGCGATGGCGTTGGCCATCAGGTAGAGGAACTGGATCGCCGCGCCGCGGTTGGTGCCGAACGCCAGCTCGGCCGAGTCGATCAGCTCCCGGCGCTGCACGTCGTCGAGCTGCAGGGCCTCGGCCAGCCCGTCGAGCTCGTGCAGGTGCGCTTCCCCCCGGGGTTCGAGAGCTTCCGGGGGGGGCGACGCGATGACGATCGAGCCGAGGGTCCGGCCCTCGACGGCGATGGGGGCGGTGAAGCTCGGCTCCTCGCCGAACCGTGAGGCGTCGGGGTCGACGGCCTTGTCCAGATCGATGAGCTGCTCGAACACCAGGTCGGACTGGTACCGCTTGGCGGCGTCGGTGGGGACGGTGACCGGCTGCCCGTCGGCGTCGAGGATCGTGGTCGTGAGCCGGGTCAGCGACGCGAAGGCGTCCTGGATCTCCTGGAGCGTGGCCAGGTCGACGAAGTCCGTGAGGCGCAGCGGCGGCGCGGCGGGGACCGGCGTGTCGGGTTGGGGGGGCGGGGCGTCGCGCATCGGGCCGGGCATGGTACCGGGAGCGGTGGCGCGTCCCCCGGGCCTTTCCTTGTCTTTTTCGTTCTCGTTCTCGTGGCTCGTACTCGTAATCCCCGCCGACTGCGGCCTTATGCAAGCCGAGGCGACTCGGGAGTACGAGTACGAGCCACGAGAACGAGAACGACGAGCGGCGTGAGGTTTACTTGCCGGCGTCGCCCGTGGTCCCGGCGCCGCCCTCGCCGAGCCAGATGCGGCGGAGCACGGGGGTGAGCGGGTCGAGGGGGGCGGCTTCCTCGGCGATGGCGAGGCCGTAGCGGACCAGCTGGCGGGACTCGACCTGGTGGCCGAGGTAGGCGAGCATCAGGCCGGGCTCGACGCTGCGGGACTGGTTGTCGATCATGCGTTGCAGCTCGCCGCGGAGCCACTCGAGGCGGTCGGGCGGCGGGAGCAGGGCGGGGCCGTAGCGGGTGGCGATGAGCTCGGGGTGGGTCTCGAAGAGCTCGCGGAGGTTGAACGCGGCGGAGCGGACCATGCCCGCGCCGAGCTGGGCGTGGACGAGCCCGGCGCGGCCGAGGGGGTTGTCGGCGGCCTCGAGGCGGACCTGGCGGTAGGTGCGTTCGGCGCCGAGGAACTCGCCGTCGGCCATCTGGGTCTCGGCCTGGGCGAGCAGGGTGTTGAGCCGGCCCTCGCGTTCGGCGACGAGGGTCTCGAGGCGGACGTCGTAGGACAGGTCGGCGACCAGCCGGTTGATCCGGGACGCGGCGGCGTCGCGTCGGTCCGCGTCGGTGGCGTCTTCGGGCAGGTCGTCGTCGGCCGCGGCCGCCTCGGCGGCGCGGCGGACGGCGTCGTCGCGGGCGCTCTGCCGGATGCGGTCGAGGGTGGCCTGCAGGCTGTCCTCGGCGGCGTCGAGCTCTGCGCCCGTGGGGTCGCGGAGGGATTTCATCCAGTCGGGCCGGGCGGCCGGGTCGGCGTCGTCGGGCGTCAGGCCGAGCTGCAGGTCGGCCCGCTGCCGGGCCTGCTCGCGGATCTCCCGGAGCAGGCGGTTGTAGCTGTCCTCGGGGGGCGCTACGCCGTCGGCGGCGGCGGCGGCCGCGGGGTCGGCCGGCTGGGCGTTGGGGTTGCGGCCCGGGGTCGAGCCGGTATCGGCGGCCGGGGCGGGGTCGGCGGCGGGGGCCGGGGTGTTGCCGAAGATCGAGGACTGGAGCTCGGCGATGCGTTGCTCGAGAGTGACGGGGCTGGCGTTGGCGGCGTTGGTGGCGAGTTCGCTGAGCCGCAGGGTGGGGCGTAGGCGGCCGGTGGCGTCGGCGAATCCGGGCCGGCCGGCGAGCTCGGGGTTGTCAGCGGGCCCGAGGGGTCCGACGTCGGCGGGGTCGAGCGAACCGGGGCGGACGCGGTTGGTGGTGGCTTCGCCGGTGAGCGAGGGCGGGGTGGGCTGGGCGTCGGCGGGGCCGAGGGTGGACGGTCGCGGCGCGAAGGCGTCGGGCTCGGGCCGGGCGGGCGCGACGGCGGGCAGGTCGGTCCGACGCAGGCCGCGGAGGGGGTCGGCGGTGACGGCGGAGAAGGCGGTGCCGTCGGGGGTGGCGACGACGCCGAGCGCGTTGGCGGCGGCCGTGGCGTCGAAGCGGTTGGCGAGCACGGCGGCGGCGTTGGTGGCGGCGGTGACCTGGAAAGGGTTGGGGTCGTTGAGGTTGCGTTGGGCCCGGAAGACGCCGCCCTCGGGGGCGAAGCGGGTGGGCGCGTTGACGGACCGGCCGGGGAGGACGGTGTTGAAATCGTTGAAGACCACGACGTTGCCGCGACGGACGGCGTCGCCCGCGCCGGGGAGGTTGGCGACCGCCGGGGCCGAGCCGAGGCTCGCGGCGCGGAACGAGAACAGGTCGTTGCTGCCCAGGGCGTCGCGGAACGCGCCGGGGGCGGTGTAGCCCACGTCGCCCTGGAAGCCGAAGCCGCCGGCGACGTTGCCGGTGATCAGGTCGTTGCGGGCGGCGTAGTCGACCTGGTTCTCGATGCGGTTGCTGCCGCCGCTGCCGACGCCGGGGTTGGCGTCGAGGGCGCGGCCGCCGCCGTTGTTGGCCGCGACCTGGCCGGCGGCCGGGCCGGCGAGCAGCAGCAGGGCGGCGGCGGAGAAGGCAGAGGTTCGGCGGCGGGTCATGTCTCGTCCTCGCGGGGCGGGTCGGATTCCGTACGTTTGGATTGTATCGGCCGTTTGCCCAACCGCCGCGTTTCGGGGATTGTTTCCGGCCCGCGGCGGGGGCGATTGGTTTCCGGGGGCGGTCGATCTTGTTTTGTTCGCTGGTTTGTTGAGGAGCCCCCCGTCATGCCCACCACCGAGCCCCCGCCGCCGTTTACCGACCCGGACCTGGACCTGGAGGCCCGGCTGGACGACCTGCTGGGGCGGATGACGCTGGAGGAGAAGGCGGCGCAGACGCTGCACGAGGCCCCGGCGATCGCGCGGCTGGGGGTGCCGGCATACAACTGGTGGAACGAGGCGTTGCACGGCGTGGCGCGGGCGGGGGTGGCGACGGTGTTCCCGCAGGCGATCGGGCTGGCGGCGATGTTCGACCCGGCGCGGCTGCGACGGGTGGCCGAAGTCATCGCGGTCGAGGGGCGGGCCAAGCACCACGAGTCGGCCCGGCGGGGCGAGCGGGGGTACTACCAGGGGCTGACCTTCTGGTCGCCGAACGTCAACATCTACCGCGACCCGCGCTGGGGCCGGGGCCACGAGACGTACGGCGAATGCCCGTGGCTGACCGGCGAGCTGGGCGTCGCGTTCGTCGAGGGGCTGCAGGGAGACGACGAGGCTTACCTGCACACGGCCGCCTGCGCGAAGCACTACGCGGTCCACTCCGGGCCCGAGGGGCTGCGGCACGAGTTCGACGCCGAGGTCAACGAGCAGGATTTGCACGAGACCTACCTGCCCGCGTTCCGCCGGCTGGTGGTGGACGCGGGGGTCGAGTCGGTCATGGGCGCATACAACCGGGTCAACGGCGAGCCGGCGTGCGCCCACCCCGGGCTGATGCGGCTGCTGCGGGAGGAGTGGGGCTTCGAGGGCCACTTCCTGTCGGACTGCTGGGCGATCCGCGACTTCCACGAGAAGCACCGGGTGACGGCGACGGCGCCCGAGTCGGCGGCGCTGGCGGTGCGGATGGGTTGCGACCTCAACTGCGGCTGCACGTACGTGCACCTGCTCGACGCGGCGGGCCAGGGGCTGGTCTCCGAGGCGGAGATCGACGCGTGCGTCCGGCGGCTGATGCGGACGCGGCTGCGGCTGGGCGCGTTCGACCCGCCCGAACGGGTGCCCTACGCCGCGACGCCCTACGACCGCAACGACTGCGCCGAGCACGCGGCGGTGTCCCTGGACGCGACGCGGGCGTCGCTGGTGCTGCTGCGCAACGACGGGACCCTGCCGCTGGAGCCGGGCGAGACGAAACGGCTGGCGGTGATCGGCCCGAACGCGGCGGCGACCAAGGAGCTATTGGCGAACTACCACGGCACGCCGTCGCGGACGGTGACGGTGCTCGACGGGCTGCGGTCGGCGTTCGGGCCGGCCGGGGCCGAGGTGCGGTACACGGCCGGCTGCACGCACGACGGCGAGGACGTCGTGTCCTGCGTGGTCAACGCGCACCCGGCGGAGACGATCGCCCTGGCCGAATGGGCCGAGGCGGCGGTGGTGGTGCTGGGGTTGCACGCGGGGATGGAGGGCGAGCAGGGCGACGCGGGCAACGCCGACGCGTCGGGCGACCGGCGCGACGTCGCGCTACCGGAAATACAGCTGCGGACGCTGCGGCGGGTGCTGGACACCGGCACGCCGACGGTGGTGGTGCTGGTCCACGGCGGGCCGGTGACGCTGGGCGGGTTGGAACACCGCTGCGCAGCGATCGTGGACGCGTTCTACCCCGGGCCGCACGCCGGGACCGCGGTGGCCGAGGTGTTGACCGGGGCGCTGAACCCGGCGGGCCGGCTGCCGATGACCTACCCGCGGGGCGTTGAGGATCTGCCGGCGTTCGAGGACTACGCGATGGCGCGGCGGACGTACCGCTTCGCCGAGGGCGCGGCCGAGCCGTTGTACCCCTTCGGCTTCGGGCTTGGCTACAGCCGGTTCGCGTACGACGGGCTGTCGGCCGAATGGAACGACGGCGGCGGGCTGCGGGTGTCGGCCACCGTGCGGAACGTCGGCGATCGCTTCGGCGAAGAAGTCGCGCAGCTCTACGTGCAACTGCCCACGACCGACGGACGTAACCCCGGCCCGCAGCTGCGCGGTGTGAAGCGGTTGTCGTTGGAACCCGGCGCATCGCAAAGCATGACGTTCGAGGTACCCGCGTCGGAGCTTCGGCGTTACACCGCCACGGGCTGGTCGCAGCTCAACGGGCCGTACCGGGTGTTCGTGGGTGGCTCGCAGCCCGACCCCCGCTCGGTCGAGCTGATGGGCGTCGCCCCGCTGAGCGTCACCCTCGACCTGAAGCGATAGCCGGGACGCTACGCGTCCCCGGCCCAGCGTGGCGTAGCCACGCGGCTACTGCAGCTCAACGATCTCGAACCGCTTGGTCCCGCGGGGCAGGTCCGCCTTGATGGTGTCGCCGACGCTGGACTTGAGCATGGCTTCGCCCAGCGGGCTGCTGACGGTGACCTCGATCTCGTCGGCGTCGAAGTTGCCCGACGCCTCGCCGACGAGCTTGTAGAGGTCTTCGTCGCCCGAGTCGAGGTCTTTGAGCTTCACGACGCTGCCGAGGAAGACCATGTTGTCGGGCAGCTCGACGTCGTCGGCGACCTGGGCGTTCTTGAGGCGTTCGGTGAGCCGACGGATCTCGGCCTCGTCCATCCCCTGGTCGTCGCGGGCGGCGTGGTACTCGGCGTTCTCCTTGAGGTCGCCGTGGGCGCGGGCCTCGGCGATGCGGGCGGTGACCTCGGGCCGGCGGCCGATCAGCTCCTGCAGCTTCGCTTCGAGCCGGTCTTTTTCTTCTTGGGTGATGAACTCCATGTCGCGTCCTTTTGCGGGCGTCTTTCGCCGTTGACCAACATGAGAGTTTACCAGAACCCTACCGGCCGCTCGGTTCGTTCTCGTTCTCGTGATTCGTACTCGTAATCGCCACCCGCTAAGGCTTATCGCCGAGCCGCGGTTACTCGGGAGTACGAGTACGAGCCACGAGAACGAGAACGAAAAGGCCATGACGCGGCCGGTTCTCAGTTCGCCCGCTGCCCGGTCCCCGTCTCCCGCAACTTCCGCAGCACCAACAACCCCACCAGCACCCCCCACCCCGCCGCCGCCGCCGCGGAGACGCCCACGACCTGGGACGCGTGGTCCGTCACCGCCCGCGCCGCGGCGGCGCCCGACTCGGCCCCCGCCGGCTGGGTCAGCCCCCACACCGCCTGCACCGGGCTCAGCCGCATCGGACCCCCCGGCAGCGACCCCACCACCTCCGCCCCCCGCACCTCGTAGCCCGCCCACCACAGCAGCGGCTCGGCCACCACCACCGCCACGCACACCGCCATCGCCCCCACCCGCCAGCCCCCCCGGTCCACCCCCCGGCCCCACGCCACCACCAGCCCCGTCAGCAGCGACCACCCCCCCACCGCCAGCACCAGCCACCCCACCTGGACCGTCGACCAACCCGCCGCCAGCCGCAGCGGCCACACCACCGCCTGGAACACCAGGTTCAACGCCAACCAGTCCGCCGCGACCCCCCGGCACGCCCGCGCCCATTCGGCCACCGACACCTCCGCCGGTTCACCCGCCCCCCCCGACGCCTGACCCAGCCGCAGCGCGGGCCAGACCCCCATCATCCCGACCAGCGCCATGAACACCATCACCCGCAGCGCCGGCACCGGCCAGCCGTCCACCGCCCACAGCACCCCCCACGCCCCGAGCAGCCACAACGTCCAGCCCAGCACCAGCCCCCGGACACCGAACCCCAGGCCGCGCGGCCGCCGGCCGGCCGCGGGCGGCGTGGACGTGGGTGTCTCCAACGGTTCGCCGTCCTGGAGCATGGTCCAAGTGTAAGCCGTGGCCCCGCCCCGCCGGGACGGGGGCGGCCCAGGTCCGCGTGGGTTATCGGTGCGGCAAACCTCCAAACACGGTTCCGGCTTATCCGATAGCCGTAGCAAGCCGTTTCCCGCGGAGCTGACCTTGTCCGAGCCGGCAAAGACCAAACGAATCCTGGTGGCGGACGCGGACGGCCTGAGCCGGGAGCTGCTCGCGTTTTACTTGCGTGACCGGGGCAACGAGGTCACGACGGTCGGCCGCAGCGCCGAGGCGTGGAAGGCGATGCTGCGCCAGCCCCCCGACCTGTTGGTGCTGGACGTGGTTCTGCCGGAGGAGGGCGGCCTGCGGCTGCTGACGCGGATGCGGCTGTGCGAGCCGCTGGCTTCGGTGCCGGTGCTGGTGGTCACGGCGATCCAGCACAAGCAGATGATCGTGGCGATGGCGAAGCGGGGCGTGGCGAGCTACCTGCTGAAGCCGGACCTGACCTTGGAGAAGCTGGGCGGGGCGCTGGACTTGATCTTCCGCGACCGCCGGCCGAAGGCCGACCCGCGGGCGGCGCAGGCCGAGGTCGACGAGGTGCTGCACGCCGAGCGGGCCGGGCCCGCCGCGGCGCCGGCCGAGTCCGCCCCCCCTGCGCCGGCCGCCGGGCCCACGCCGGCCGAGGCCGCGGCGGAGCTGCGCAAGCACAAGCCGCTCGTGACCCGCGCGCAGGTCCACGAGCTGCTGGACCGCTGCGGCGACCTGCGGGCGATGGCCCCGGCGGTGGCCGAGGTCGTCGAGCTCACCGGCCGGGAGGACTGCGAGGTCCGCGACGTGGTCGCCGCGATCGGTCGGGACCCGGGCATGTGCGTCAAGCTGCTGACCCTCGCCAACGCCCGCCTCGAAGACCGCGGCGAGGCGGTGCAGACCGTCGCCACCGCGGTGACCCGGCTCGGGCTCAAGGCGGTCCGCCAGGCGGTGATCAACCTCGGCGTGATCGACGGCTTCTCCGAAGTGTCGGACACGCACCTCGACGCGGCGCACTTCTGGGAACACGGGCTGGCGACCGGACTGATCGCCGCCGCCGCGACCCGCGCGCTCGGCGAGGACGAGGAGGCGATCGACGCCTCGTTCACCGCCGGGCTGCTGCACGACACCGGCCGGATGGTCTACGCCGACCTGCTGCCGGACGAGTACGGGCGGGTGCTCGACGCCGCCGAGCGGCTCGGCGTGGCGGTGGAAGACGTCGAGGCCCGCCTGCTGCTCGTCGGCCACGCCGAGGCCACCGACCGCGTCTTCCGCCGCTGGAACCTGCCCCGGCACCTGATCGACCCCATCGTGTTCCACCACCACACCCCGGCCGAAATCAACCGCGCCGTGCCGAAGAACGCGCAGCCCTGCAACGTCGTGGCGCTGGCCAGCGCGTTGGCCCACGCGCTGGCCCTGGGCCACAGCGGCAACCCGACGCTCTACCCCCTGCGCAAGCGGCTCAAGGCGGTGGGGCTCGGCGAGGGGTTCGTCCTGGAAGCGGCCCGCACCACCCCCGCCGCGGTCCGTGACCTGGCCGGCGTGCTGCTGGACCGCTGCCGCCGCGGCGTGGGCGATTATTGCGACCGGCTGCGGGATCAATTCGAGGGCGACCCCCGGCCGCTGCTGGTCGGCCGGCAGATCGCCGCCCACCCCGTGGCGTTGTGTCTCGGCCGGCTCCTGGGTCCGATGGATCAACCCCCACCCACGGAAACCCCGCCATCCGACGAAACTCAGACGGACCCGGCCAACCTCGCTGTGGTCTTCATCAGCCATAAACGCCAAGCCGACGCCGCGGCCAAGCGGCTCCGGGAGGCCGAACGCACCGCCGGCGTCGAGGGCCTGCCCGCGCTGGTCGTGGCCGGGTCCGCGGCCCTGCTCCCGGCCCCCGCAGCCCTCGGCCGCCGGCCCCGCCGCGACTTCGTCCTCCCCGGCCGCCAGCCAGACCTGGTCCAACGGATCAACGAGCTCACCGCCCCCGCGGCCTGACCCCCCGCGCCGCAGGCCGTCGATACCTCCCGCCCGGTGGGTTGGGCTATCCTGCCCGGCCATGCCCACCCCGCCGCCCAACATCCTCTACCTGCACTGCCACGACGCCGGACGCTACGTCCAGCCCCACGGCCACCCCGTGCCCACCCCCAGCCTGCAACGCCTCGCCGAAGAGGGCGTCTTGTTCCGCCAGGCCTTCACGCCCAACCCCACCTGCTCGCCCAGCCGCGCCTGCCTCCTCACCGGCCAGTACGCCCACGTCAACGGCATGCTCGGCCTCGCCCACCGCGGCTGGAAGCTCAACGACTACTCCCACCACCTGATCCACAGCCTCCACGACGCCGGCTACACCTCCGCCCTCGCCGGCATGCAACACATCGCCAAGGGCCAAGGCGTCGAGCCCGGACCCACCATCGGCTACCACCGCACCCTCACCCTCGACCCCCACTTCGACGCCCCCACCGACGCCGCGATCGACTTCCTCCACGAAGACCACGACCGCCCCTTCTTCCTCGCCCTCGGCTACTTCGCTCCCCACCGCGGCAACGTCCCGCACCGCCCCACCCAGAGCTTCCCCGCCCTCGGCCCGGCCCGCGACGAACGCTACGTCCAGCCGCCCCCCACCCTCCCCGACACCCCCGAGACCCGACGCGACTTCGCCGAGTACACCGCCTCGATGCAGAGCACCGACCTCTGCTTCGGCCGTGTCCTCGAGGCCCTCGACCGCACCGGCCTCGCCGACAACACCCTCGTCATCGCCACCACCGACCACGGCGTCGCCTTCCCCCACATGAAGTGCCGACTCACCGACTACGGCACCGGCGTCATGCTCATCCTCCGCGGACCCCGCCGGGGCTTCTTCCGGGGGGGCAAGGTCGTCGACGCCATGGTCAGCCACCTCGACGTGTTCCCCACCGTCTGCGAGCTCGCCGGCGTCGAGCCCCCCGACCGGCTCCACGGCAAGTCGCTGCGGCCCCTGGTCACCGGCGAGGCCGACGCCCTCCACGACCAGCTCTTCGCCGAGGTCAACCACCACGCCGCCTACGAGCCGATGCGCGCCGTCCGCTCCGACCGCCACAAGTACATCCGCCACTTCGAGGACCACGGCCGACCCGTCCTGCCCAACTGCGACGACGGGCCCAGCAAGACCCACCTCGTCGCCCGCGGCTGGGACCGGACCGCCCTGCCCCGCGAAGAGCTCTACGACCTGACCCTCGACCCCACCGAGGCCCGCAACCTCGCCGACGACCCGGCCCACGCCGCGACCCGCGACGACCTCCGCGCCCGCCTCGACCGCTGGATGAGCGACACCGACGACCCCCTGCTCCAAGGCCCGATCCCCCTGCCCGCCGGCGGCGTCACCACCGACCCCGCCGCCTACTCCCCCGACGGCAGCCCCGCGCCCTAGAGGCGGTGACACGCCGGCCCGCCTATACACCGGGCATGCCCGCACCGCCCCCCGCCCTGCTCTGGTTCCGACGGCAGCTCCGCCTCGACGACCAGCCGCTGTTCGCTTGCCCCGACGAGCCGATCGTCGGCGTCTGGGTCCTCGACCCCCGCGAACTGCTCGCCGACGACCCGCTGGGCTTCCCCCGCTGCGGCGACCGTCGGCTGAAGTTCATCCTCGAGTCCGTGGCCGACCTGCGACGCTCGTTGGCCGACCGCGGCGTCGATCTGATCGTCCGCACCGGCGCGCCCGAGGCCGTCTTGCCGTCGCTGCTGCGTGAGAGCGGGGCCGGCGTGCTGCGCCTCGTCGAAGAGCCCGGCACCGAAGAACGCGCGATCGAGAAGAAGCTCCGCCGCGCGTTCGACGACGACCCGTCGCTCGGCACGCTCGACCCGCTGCCCCCGGAATCGCTCCACCACCTCGACGACCCCCGGGCCGAGGCCAAGCAACTGCCCGAGGTCTTCAGCAAGTGGCGACGCCGCGCGGAAAAGAAGCTCGAACTCGCCCGGCCGCGCGACACGCCGAGCCGGCTCACCGCCTGGACCGGCCACGGCCTCGACCCCGGCGACCTGCCGACGCTCGCCTCCCTCGGCCGCGACGAACCCGAAGCCGACCCGCGGGCCGTCCTCGACTTCCGCGGCGGCGAGGCCGAAGGCCGGCAACGCATCGCGGACTACCTCTTCGACGGCGACCACCTGCGGCGCTACAAGGAAACCCGCAACGGCCTGCTCGGGGCCGACTACTCGTCCAAGTTCTCGCCCTGGCTGGCGCTCGGCGGCGTCTCGGCCCGCCGCGTCGCCGACGAGACCCTCCGCTACGAAGACCAGCGGGTCGCCAACGACTCGACGTACTGGCTGCGCTTCGAGCTGCTGTGGCGCGAGTACTTCCGGCTGTACCTGCTCAAGCACGGCCCGCGGCTCTTCCAACCCGCCGGCCCCGCCGACCGCGACCTCGGCTGGGCCAACCCCGCCGGGCACTTCGCCGCCTGGCGCGACGCCGAGACGTTCGTGCCCTTCGTCGACGCGAACCTGCTCGAGCTGTCCGCCAGCGGGTTCATGTCCAACCGCGGCCGGCAGAACGTCGCCAGCTTCCTGACCAAGAACCTCGACGTCGACTGGCGGCAGGGGGCGCGATGGTTCGAGTCGTGTCTGCTGGACTACGACCCGGCGTCGAACTGGGGCAACTGGGCGTACGCCGCCGGCGTCGGGGCCGACCCCCGCGGCTTCCGCGGCTTCGACGTCGTCGGCCAGGCCCGCCGCTACGACCCCGACGCCGCCTACGTGAGGCACTGGCTCGCCGACCGCTTCGCCGCCTACCCCCACGCCGACCCGCACACGCCCTGGGCAGGTTCCGGGGGTGATTCCGGGGGCGGGCCAATGCCGCTTGTGGATCCCCGCCGGTCCCTCGCCGCCGCCGAGGACCGCTGGCACGCCGCCGAGCGGGGGTGAAACGTCGCGGAGTTGCGCACAAGACGCCGTCGTTCTGCAACAAAAATTCACAAGACGCACAAAAATTTCAAACCCTGCCGCCCCCGGAACCTACGCCGCGGCGTCGCGGCCGATTCCGGGGGTTTTCGCGCACAAAACGTTCGTTGCGTCTCTTAGTGTCGGCCCCCGTTTTGCCGGCGGCTCCCGGTAAAGACAAGGCCGGGCCCGCCCGCTTCGGACGGCCGGGTCGAGTGTTCGCGTGTCGGCGGCGATGCCACGGGTACCACCTTGTCGGAAACCCCCGGGGTCCAGACACCACGGCTCGGCCGGGGGCGCACGCCCGGAGGTTTCGATCCGTTGAACCGCCAAGGACGCCAAGAGCGCCAAGGAAGACCGTAAGGCATTTTGAAGTTTGGCTTCTGCCTTCCTTGGCGACCTCCGCGTCCTTGGCGGTTCAAC
>JBCCOP010000068.1:0-12947 GCA_039025315.1 Planctomycetota bacterium
CGTCCGCGAAAAGTACGGCCACGTCGCCCAGATCATCACCTTCGGCACCCTCAAGGCCCGCGCCGCCGTCCGCGACGTCGGCCGCGTCATGGACCTGCCGCTCGGCGACGTCGACCGGGTCTGCAAACTCATCGGCGACGGCCTCAAGACCACCCTCGACTCGGCGTGGGAAGCCGAGGCCGACCTCCGCAAGCTCTGCGACGACCAGCCCGCCATCCGGGGCGTCTACGACACCGCCCGCCGCCTTGAAGGACTCGCCCGCCACGCCGGCGTCCACGCCGCCGGCGTCATCGTCGCCACCCAGCCCCTCGACAACATCGTCCCCCTCTACAAAGCCCCCGGAAGCGGCGGCAAGAGCGGCGAAGACGTCATCGTCACCCAGTGGGACGGCCCGACCTGCGAAAAAGTCGGCCTCCTCAAGATGGACTTCCTCGGCCTCCGCACGCTGTCCATCATCGAACGCGCGAAGCTGCTAGTGAAGCAGTCGTTGAGCGAGGAGGCGATCGCCGCGGCGGTGGGCGTGGGCGGGGAGCGTGAGTCGGGGAGCGTGAGTCGGGTAAACAATACGGATGCAGCTACTGCTCCGCACCCCGCACCCCGCACCCCGACTCACGACGACCCCCTCGACCTCGAACGCCTCACCTACACCGACCCCCGCGTCCTGTCGCTCTTCGCACGCGGCGAGACCGCCGGCGTGTTCCAGTTCGAGTCCGATGGCATGCGCCACCTGCTCATGGCGATGCGTCCCGACCGCCTCGAAGACCTCATCGCCGCCAACGCCCTCTACCGCCCCGGGCCGATGGAGCTGATCCCCCAGTACAACGCCCGCAAACACGGAAGGGAAAACGTTCCGGGGGTCCACCCCATCGTCGACCGCCTCACCTCCGAGACCTACGGCATCATGGTCTACCAGGAGCAGGTCATGCTCGTGCTCAACGAGCTCGGCGGCGTCCCCCTCCGCCAGGCCTACTCCATCATCAAGGCCATCTCCAAGAAGAAAGAAAAAACCATCAACGCCGCCCGCGCCGACTTCATCGGCGGGGCCGAGCAGAACGGCGTCAGCGGCAAGCAGGCCAACGACCTCTTCGACCTCATCCTCAAGTTCGCCGGCTACGGCTTCAACAAGTCGCACTCCACCGGCTACGCCATCGTCGCCTACCAGACCGCCTACCTCAAGACTTTCTTCCCGGTCCAGTACATGGCGGCCGTGCTCACCTACGAGTCGGTCAACACCGACAAGGTCGTCGAGTACATCGACGAGTGCAAAAAAGTGCTGCTGCCTTCCGGGGAGCGCGGCGTCGAGGTCCGGCCGCCCGACATCAACCTCTCCGAGGTCGCCTTCACCGTCGTCTACGAAAAGAACGAGCCCCGCGACCCCGACCACGGCCACATCCGCTTCGGCCTTTCGGCCGTCAAGGGCCTCGGCGTCAAGGCCATCCAGGCGATGATCGACGAGCGCAAAGCCAACGGCCCGTTTACGTCGCTCCACGACTTCTGCGAACGCGTCCCCTCCGGCGTCATCAACCGCTCCTCCGTCGAGGCCCTGATCAAGTGCGGCGCGTTCGACAGCCTCCACGGCCTCGACCGCCGCGCCGCCATGACCGCCAGCATCGAAGACGCCCTCCGCTGCGGCGCCCAGGAAGCCGAGCTCCGCTCCAGCGGCAGCTTCCTCTTCGGCGATGTCGACGCCGAACGAAAAGAACAGGAAAAACAAGCCAACACCGGCGAAAAAGCTCTCGCCGACGTCCCCGCCTGGTCGCAGAAAGAATGCCTCGACTTCGAGAAGGAAGTCATGGGTCTCTACGTGTCGAGCCACCCCCTCGCCGCCTACGCCGACGACCTCGAACGCTTCAGCGTCACCACCATCCCCGACATCGCCGGCCTCCCCGCCCAGCAAGAGATCACCGTCGGCGGCATGCTCAGCCGTGTCCGACCCACGCTGGTGAAGAACGGCCGATCCGCCGGCATGAAGATGGCGATGCTCACCCTCGAAGACGCCAAGACCAACAAGATCGACGCCGTCTGCTTCGCCGAGACCTACGCCCAGTGCAGCAACGCGCTGGAGCTCGACGCCGTCGTCTTCCTGCAGGGCAAGGTCGACCGCCGCCGCGAGGAGCCCAGCATCATCGTCGATAAGGTCATCCCCATCGACCCGATCGACGCGGCCCGCCGCCAGCTCACCCGCACCGTCCGCATCGTCATCGAAGACGGCCCCGCCGCCGCCAACCTCAACGGCCAGTCCAAAGACCAACTCACCAAACTCCGCGAAGTCCTACGGCAAGCCGCCATGCGCTCCCACGGGAGTGCCGGCGCGGAAGTCTTGTTACAGATTCAACAAGACGACACCGCCGTCGAGCTCCGCCTCGGCGGCCTCCGCGTCTGCCCCGACGCCATGCTCACCGACGGCGTCGCCGCCGTCATGTCCGGCCTCCCCGGCCGCACCGCCCGCTGCGAACTCCTCGGCCCCCCCAAGATCGACCGCCGCCGCGCCATCCAACGCCACGGCGAAGTCCAATCCGAAAACAACCTCGTCTTCGCCATGCACGACGACGGCGGGCAGAGCATCGACCGGTATTGAAATAGCTGTTGAAGTAGCGCCGGAGCATCCGGCCGCCTCGCACCCCAGCCACCGAGGCCGGATGAATCCGGCCCTACCTGCTTGATTTAACATATTTTGTTAGGTATAATTTTGGGTATGAGCTGTGCGCCGGGCCAGCTCAAGTTCAAGCCTTGGCTTGCTTATTGGCCGATGTCTTCTTACTTTCATAAAAGTAGAGGCCGGCAGAAACAGGCTGGGCACTCCTTGACGTGAGGGAAAGCCATGTCGATTATTTCGGCCAAGCTGGCAGCCGAATACTTGCTCGCTCAAATCGACGACGATTCGGGCGATACGGTTTCTAATCTTAAATTGCAAAAGCTCCTTTATTACGCACAAGGTGTTCACCTTGCGCTTCATGGAGTCAAGCTGTTTCACGAGAAGATAAAAGCGTGGGAACACGGTCCTGTCGTTCCGCAAGTGTGGCATGAGTACAAAGATTACGGAACCGGTGTGATTCCCCCGCCGTCTGAGGTCGATTTCAATCAAATCGACGAAGAACGCCGTGAGTCACTTGATGAAACTTGGGACGTATTTGGTCAGTTTTCTGCTTGGAAGCTACGGAACATGACTCATGCCGAGCCACCCTGGAAAAATACAAGCAAAAACGAGGAGATTACTCCGCGCGCGATTAAGTCATACTTCAAGACAATGATTGAGGATGAAGAAGAAGACGGCTGATTCCAAACGTATTAAACGTCCGGGGAAGAACCGGGGCAAAGTTAAGCCCACTGAAGATACCTCCCCTAGTCCAAGCGCCGAGTATCCTTCGGTAAGCTTAAGATATCTCAATTCGTCACACTGTATAAGTAAGTGTTCGAAAGAAGATCAAGTTTTATTTGCAAATCGCGTGCGGCTTCTGACACAAATGACATGGGCGCAAATCAATGTAAGTCATCGACATGGATTAGGATATGAGAAAATCAATCAACTAAAAGATGGCTTGCCAGCAGATGCGGGAGATCAGCCGGCGCTTGCATTTCGCTTCGCAGGTAAAAAACCTATGGTTGGTTTTCGTTATGGCGCTGTATTTTATGTCGTATGGTTTGATTATGATTTTAATCTTTACGATCATGGCTAGCATGTTTCATAATATAAAATCTAGTATTTTTTGGCGAATGTAAAAGGGGTATCGAAACGGGGTCTGATTCCAGTTTTGGGACTCAGTGAACGCGTCATGGCGTGACGTCCCACGCGGTGGCGGTGCCGTCCTCGTGGCTGACGACGAGGGCGCGGCCGTCGGGGGAGAAGTGCAGGTATTCCTGGCGGAAGCAGTCGATGCGGGTGGCGTGGACGGGTTCGGGGCCGAAGAGTTCGGCGACGGGGAGGACGGTGAGGTAGCCCTGCTCGCCGGGGGCCTGGCCGGTGACGCCGCCGGCGATCAGGTGCCGGCCGTCGGGGGTGAAGCGGACGGCCTCGGTGGTGCGTCGGGTGGGGTGGAAGTGGGACCGGCCGTCGACACGGCGGTAGACGTGGACGCCGGCGTGGGTCCCGGCGGCGACGAGGCGGCCGTCGGGGCTGACGTCGACGGCCTTGACCGACGCGCCGTCGGGGGAGAACGACCCGATGCGTTTGAGCCGGTAGCCGGGGTGGGACGAGTTGTCGCCGACGTCTTCGTAGACCAGCCAGCGCCCGACGAGGCCGTCGGACCCGGCGGTGAAGACGAACCGGCCGTCGGGGGAGAACGCGATCTGGTTGACCGCCATCCAGTCGAGGTCGCCGCCGTGGTTCTGCTGCTGGACCCGCTGCCAGGAGCCGACCGCGAAGAAGTTGAGGTTACGGCTCTCGTCGCCGGTGGCCAGGACGCGTCCGGCGGGATCGAAGGTCAGGCCGTCGATCGCGGCGTCGTGTTCGAGAGTCGCGACGAGCCGCGGCTCCACAAGCGGTGTGTCGTCTTCGTCGCGGACGGCGAACACCTCGACCAGGCGGTCTTCGCCGCCGGCGGCGAAGTAGCGGCCGTCGGGCGAGAACGCGACCGCCTCAAGCTCGTCGGCGCGGTCGCGGCTCCAGAGGATCTGCCCGTCGGCCGCGTCGATCAGCACCACCCGCTGGCCCCGCCGCACGCTGTCGTCGCCCATGACGCCCTTCGACCCCGCGACGATGAGCGCGCCGTCGGGCGAGAACTCGGCCGCCTCGACCGACGACGTGCGGTTGTCGCGTCCCGGCGTGCCGGCGGTGTCGACCAGCGTGGTCCAGCGGTGCGTCAACCCGAAGCCCGTGGACTCGGCGGCGGGGCCGGCCGACGCGACCACCGGGATCATCGATACGATCAACCACGCCATCAGATTCAGATTCGTGTTCATGCTTGGAGGACTCCGGTTTCACCTTCGCTCTTGGCGATGACGACGGCCCCGACGCTGTCGCTGAAGATGTTGACCGCGGTGCGGCACATGTCCAGGGGACGGTCGAAGACGAACAGCAGGCCCATGCCGGCCACCAATGATGTACCGGCCGGCAGGCTTTCGGGGGGCAGCTGGGCTTCGACGGCGGTGAGGATCACAACGATGGCGACGAGCGACGCCGAGGGCACGCCCGCGACGCCGACGCTGGTGAGCAGGGCGACGACGACGATGAGGAACTGCTGGGCGAGGGTGAGGTCGATGCCGAAGGCCTGGCAGATGAAGATGGCGGCGACGCACTCGTAGAGCGCGGTGCCGTCCATGTTGACGGTCGCGCCGAGGGGCAGGACGAAGCTGGTGGTCTTGCGGGACACGCCGGCGCGGGTCTCGACGCAGTCCATGGTCAGCGGGAGGGTGGCGGAGCTGCTGGCGGTGGAGAACGCGGTGACGAGGGCGGGGGCCATCGCCCGGTAGTGCCGCAGCGGGTTGACCCGGGCCACGACCGAGAGGATCAGCGGCATGACGACCAGCAGGTGGATCAGCAGGGCCGCGAGGGCGACGCCGGCGTACTGGGCGATGCCGGCGATGAAGGCCTCGAAGCGTCCATCGGGCCGGAGCTTGGCGTACTGCTCGGCGACGGTCGCGGCGAGCAGGCCCAGCACGCCGATCGGCGCGAGCCGCAGCACGACGTCGGTGATGCTCAGCGTCAGGTCGTAGACGCCTTTGACAAACTTCAGCAGCACGGGTTGGCTGTCGGTGTCCAAACGCGACAGGAAGTAGCCGACCAAGAGCGACACGACGATGAGCCCGAGCAGCGAGCCGTCGGCGGCGGCCTTGACGACGTTGGGCGGCACCATCGTGCGGAACACGTCCAGGAAGTCGGACGCCTCCGAGTCGCCGACCTTGCCGGCGACCGCTTGCTGGTCTTCTTGGAACGCGGCGAGGTCTTGGCCGACGAGGATGCCCGTGCCGGTGTTGTCGGTCCCGGGGGCGAAGGTGTTGATGAGCACGAGGCCGATGAGGATGGCGATCAGCGAGGTGGAGAGGTAGTAGCCCAGGGTCTTGAGCCCGAGCCGGCCGAAGCCGTCGCCCCGCCCGAGGCCCGCGACGGCGAGCACGATCGAGCTGGTGACCAGGGGCACGATGATGAGCTTGAGCCCCTGCAGGAACAGGTCGCCGACGAGGTCGAGCAGCAGGTAGGCGTAGGTCGAGGTGGCGAGCCCGGCGGCGACGACGCCGCGCTGGGCCTCGGGCGTGTCGAGCGGCAGCGCGGCCACGGCCCGGTGTCCGAGCAGGTAGCCCACCAGCGCGCCGATCGCCAGGCCAATCAGCACCTGCGTGTGCAGCGGCCAGCGCCACGGCATCTTCGGCGACGGGTTGGCGGGCGGGCTCTCGGACATGATGCGTCGGAAGCGTTATACCAACCGAGTACACCGATGCTTTTTTACGTCGGGGAAAGACCCGAAAAAATTACTGGGAAAGAACCTACGCGAACGTTTTGTCTTCGGTTATATTCGTAACAACGTGGCAACGGATATGCCGTGAGGTGAGGTTCTTTCGGTGTTTAAAGTCGTGTTCGGGTCGGTTGACGCCGATCGCAAGTGGGACTATCTAAGACCGATTCGAATCTTTTGGCCGTTTTTCGACCGAACTCCGACACGGAGGGGGTTGCCCGTTGCGACGTAGCCGACGACCGATCGTGATCGCTTCGCGTTCCAGCCGACTGGCCCGGGTCCAGGCCGAGCTGGTCGCCCGCGCCCTGCGGAAGCTGCACCCCGTGGAGGTGTCGATCCACTGGGTCCGCAGCGAGGGCGACGCCGTCACCTCCGGCTCGCTGGCCGAGGCCGGGGGCAAAGGGCTGTTCACCCGCGCGGTCGACCGGGCCGTACTCGACGGGCCGGCCGACCTCGCGGTGCACAGCCTCAAAGACCTGCCGGTCGACCCGGCCGAGTCGATCCCGGGCATGACACTGGCGGCGACGCCCAAGCGGTCGGTGGTCCACGACTGCCTCGTGAGCGCGAAGCGTTACGCCTCGCTGCGGGACCTGCCGCAGGGCGCGGTGGTCGGCACCAGCAGCCCCCGCCGCGCGGCCCAGGTCCGCCGCCTCCGCCCCGACGCCGACGTCCGGCTGCTGCGGGGCAACGTCGACAGCCGGGTGCACAAGGTGCTGTCCGACGACGGGCCGACCTACGACGCCGCCCTGCTCGCCGCCGCGGGGCTCAAGCGCCTGGGCCTCGCCGAGCACGCCGACCGGCCGCTGCGCGTCGAGGACGTGCTGCCCCCCGCCTGCCAAGGCGCCCTCGGGCTGACCTGCCGCAGCACCGACCACGTCACGCTCACCCGCTGCCTGCCGCTCAACGCCGCCGCGACCTCCACGGCCGTGACCCACGAACGCGAGCTGGTCCGGCTGCTCGGGGCCGACTGCTACTCGCCGATCGCCGTGCTCGCCCAGCCCGTCGACCCGGCCGAGACCCGGGCCAAACGCAACGCCGACTCCCACTGGTTCCGCCTCCGCGCCCGGCTGTGCTCGCCCGACGGCCGTGAGGTCCTCGAGGCCGACGAGAAGTGCAAGACCGGCGACCTGCGCCGCGTCGTCAAGGCCGTCGCCGAGCGCCTCCGCGACCGCGGCGCGGCCGAGCTTCTGCAGGAAGCCCGCCGCCACCGCCTCGCCGAGCCCGACCCGCCCGAAGCCGAAGCGGACCTCGCCGGCGCGTCCGGCCTGGACCTGCACGGCCCCGGCCGCATCGCCGCCGACCCGTCTTCGCCCATCCACCTCAACCCCGGCCACCGCCGGACCTAACCCCCCCCGAAATTCAACCCCGGCCGAGGCGTCACACGCCGACACGCAACCGCGGGTTTCCCGCGATTCAGGTATACTTCCCGGCTCGCTTTGGCCCGCCGGCGTACGGCGTATAGCCCACGAAACCAAGACCCCACGCACACCGCGAGCGACCCCACCCATGGCCCAGCGGACCCCGACCGTCGGCGGCAACTGGAAGATGAACCTCCACCACCCGGAGGCCAAGGCCCTCGCCGCCGCACTGGCCGAGAAGGTCACCGCCGACGCGGTCGATGTCGCCGTGTTCCCCGCGTTCCCGTACCTGCCCGCGGTCGCCGGCGTGCTCTGCGACGCCGGCTCGGCGATCAAGGTCGGGGCCCAGGACTGCTACCCCAAGTCCAACGGCGCGTACACCGGCGAGGTCTCGCTGTCGATGCTGCAAGACGTCGGCGTCAAGGTCGTGCTCGTCGGCCACAGCGAACGCCGCCACGTCATCGGCGAGCCCGACACGCTGGTCAACGAGAAACTCCTCGCCGCCCTTGAGGCCGGCTTCGAGGTCGTGCTCGCCATCGGCGAAACGCTCGAGCAGCGCGAGGCGGGCCAGACCGACGCCATCAACGCCGGCCAGCTCGGCTACGGCCTCGCCGGCGTCACCGCCGCGCAGATGGCCCACGTCACCGTCGCCTACGAGCCCGTCTGGGCCATCGGCACCGGCAAGACCGCCACGCCCGACGACGCCCAGGCCGCCCACGCCGCCGTCCGCGCCGCCGTCGCCTTCCTCTACGACCAGGACGTCGCCGACGCGACCCGCATCCAATACGGCGGCTCGATGAAGCCCGGCAACGCCGCCGACCTGCTCGCCCAGCCCGACATCGACGGCGGGTTGATCGGCGGCGCGTCGCTGAAGGCCGACGACTTCGCGGCCATCGTCGCCGCGGCCGGATAAAACACGGAAAGTCCCATGCTCCTGCCCCAACCTCTGCTCGCCGAGATCACCCTCACCGTCGTCCTGCTGTCGCTGGCGTTCATGGCGGTGTGTGTCGTGATGATGCTCATCATCCTGATCCAGAAGCCCAAGGGCGGCGGCCTCAGCGGCGCGTTCGGCGGGGCCGGCGGCGGCGAGTCGTCCTTCGTCGGGGCCAAGGTCGGCGACGTGCTGACCATCGTCACCGTCGCGTTCTTCGTCTGCTTCCTGCTGCTGGCGATGGGACTGAACTGGACCATCAACCCCCGAGAGAACGCCGCCAAGGCCGCCCAGGAAGCCCGCGAGGCCGCCGCCGCCCAGGCCCAGCAGGACGCCATGATGCTCGACCTCGAAAACGAACTCGAAGCCGAAATACCGGCCGAAGAAACGGCGGCCGACGATAAGGCGGCCGAGGCCGAACTCGAAACCCAGACGCTCGAACCCGAAACGCCCGCCGCCGACACGCCGCCGACCGACTAACCCGTCTTCCCTTCTGCCCGCGGAGCCCCCGCTTGATCCGATCGATGACCGGCTACGGCAGCGCCTCGGCCGAGCGCCGCGGCGTCCACTTCCTCGTCGAGCTGCGCAGCCTCAACAACCGCTACTTCAAGGCCGCCACCCGCCTGCCCGAACAACTCGCCGGGCTCGAGGGCCTGCTCGAGTCCACCCTCCGGAAGCGCGTCAGCCGCGGCAGCTTCGCGCTGACCGTCAAGCTCCGCGTCTCGGACCACGCCGCCACCTCGTCGATCAACGACGCCGCCCTGCTGACCTACCTCGACCACCTCGAGACGGTCCGCGACAAGGTCGGCGACGAGGCGGTCCAGATCGACCTGACCCAGCTGCTCAACCTGCCGGGCGTGCTCGAACCCAACACCGACGACGACGCCCTGCTGAGCCTGGCCAAGGCCGAGCTTCCCGCCCTGCTCGGCGAGGCCACCGACCGGCTGCTGGAGATGCGGCAGACCGAGGGCCGGGCGTTGGCCGACGACCTGCTGACGCAGCGTGACGCGATCCGGGAGCAGGCCGCCCTCGTCGCCGAGCGGGCTCCGGTCGTGCTCGACGAGTACCACAGCAAGCTCGCCGCCCGCGTCGGCGAACTCACCGCCAAGGCCAAGCTCAAGGTCGACGAGAACGACCTGATCCGCGAGGTCGCCGTCTACGCCGACCGCGCCGACATCAGCGAAGAGCTCGCCCGCCTGTCGGAGCACCTCAACCAGCTGGGCGAGATCATCGCGGCGGGCGACGGAGGCGAGCCGGCGGGCCGGACCCTCGACTTCATCGCCCAGGAGATGCTCCGCGAGGCCAACACCCTGGGCAGCAAGAGCAACGACACGCAGATCAGCAAGGCCGTCGTCGAGATCAAGAGCCGCATCGACCGCATCAAAGAGCAGGTCCAGAACGTCGAGTGACCCCGCGCGGCGTCCGCCCACTATGCTTCCCCGCATGACGACGGCGCGCCCCGCCACCATCACCCGCCCCCCCGACGCCGACGCGGGGCGGTCGTCGCCCGGCGGCACCGCGGCGGGGGTCTCGGCGATCGGGGCGTCGGCCGTCGACCGCCGCGGCGGCGATTCGCCCACGCAGCGGCAGACGTTCGGCCTCGAGGAGCTCGCCGTCGTCCTGTCGCACTACGACCTGGGCGAGCTAACCGAAATCTGCGAGTTCCCCCGCGGCTCGCGCAAGGCGCCGAAGCTCATCGTCGGCACGCCGGAGCAGTTCTACCTGCTCAAGCGCCGCGCCCGCGGCCGGGACGACCCGCACAAGGTCGCCTTCTGCCACGGCATCCAGACCCACCTCGCCGAGCGGCAG
The DNA here is from genome assembly GCA_039025315.1 of Planctomycetota bacterium. Taxonomy (GTDB): domain Bacteria; phylum Planctomycetota; class Phycisphaerae; order Phycisphaerales; family Phycisphaeraceae; genus Algisphaera. The sequence continues at coordinate 10,488 of JBCCOP010000068.1, forward strand.
TTCCCCCTGCCCCGGCTGATCGGCACGCGGCGCGACGGCAACTCGATGCTCGTCCACGCCGGGCGGACCTACGAGCTCTTCGAGTTCATCCAGGGCACCAGCTACGACGGCTCGCTCGGGGCCACCACCGAGGCGGGCCGGACCCTCGCGTTGTTCCACAAGCTGCTGGCCGACCACGAGCCGGTGTACCAGCCGTCGCGCGGCTCGTACCACGGCTCGCGGTCGGTGATGGCGTCGACCAACGCGATCCCCACCACGCTGCAACGCACCGACCCGGGCCTCGACCGCGGCGCGATCGGCCGGACCGTCCAGTTCCTCGCCGAGTCCTACCGCGACGCCACGGACCGGGTCAACGACGCCGGGCTCAACCGCTGGCCGCTGAGCATCGCCCACAGCGACTGGCACCCGGGCAACGCCCTGTTCCGCGGGCCGCGCGTCGTCGCGGTGATCGACTACGACGCCGCCCGCATGCAGCCCCGCATCGTCGACGCCGCCAACGGTGCGCTGCAGTTCTCGATGATCGGCGGCGACGCCGCGGCCCCCGAAGACTGGCCCGACTACCTCGACGAGTCGCGGTTCCGCCGGTTCGTCCGCGGCTACGACGAGGTCCCCGACGCCGTGCTCAGCCGCGCCGAGCTGCGGGTCACGCCCTGGCTGATGATCGAGGCCCTGATCGCCGAGAGCGTGATCCCCATCGCCAGCCACGGCGTGTTCGGCAAGGTGGCCGGCGGGCGGTTCCTGCCCATGGTGCAGCGCAAGGTCCGCTGGCTCCAGGAACACGCCGACCGCCTCGTCGCATCGGTCGAAGAATAAAATCCCGCTCCCCACCCTGCTATCGCCATGAACCGTTGGCCCCTGATCGTGCTGCTGCTCGCTCCGCTCGCCGGTATCGCCGCGGCGGACCCGCCCGTCGCCGTCCTCGCCGCCGAGGACTTCGAGACCCGGCAGGCGGCGACCGATGAGCTGCTCCGCGACGAGACGCTCACGCCTGAGGACCTGGCGGCGATGGCCACGCGGGCCGAGCACCTCGAGGCCCGGCTGCGGCTCTGGGCGGTGGCCCGGCACCACGCGCTGCGCGAGCTGCGGGCGGCCCGCTTCCCCGCTGCGCCCGACGGCCGCGGGTCGATCGGCATCGTGCAGTCGGTCGAGCCGATCACCCCCGAGCCCGCCGACGGGCCCCGCAGCTTCGCCCTGGTCAACCGTGTCCTGCCGGGCTTCCCCGCCAACGGCCGGCTCCGCCCGCTGGACCACATCACCGCCGTCGGCGGCGAGCCGCTGCTCGGCCCGCCCGAGCGGCAACGCTTCGAACAGCTCATGCGCGAGACCCGCGCCGGCCAGGAACTCACCCTCACCGTGCAACGCGGCGAACAGACGCTCGAGGTCACCCTCACCCTCGCCGCCGCCGAGGCCCTGCCGGCGATGTACGCCTTCCCCGAATTCGGCCTCACGCCCGAGTACGCCGCCGCCTGGGACGAGCTCGCCGCCGAGCGCTACCCCGCCTTGCGGGCCGCCGCCGCGATCGGGGCGGCGGTGAACAAGTAAGCCCGGGTCCGCGGCGGGTTACACGATCACTTTGTTGCTCGGCCGCGTTTGCGTCCCGACGGGTTATATCGTCGGCTCTACCTGTCCCGGCCCGGGGCCGGCGAACGATCCGGCCCCCGGGCCACCACGAGAGGCACCCGATGAAATTCCTGCTCCCCCTGTCGATCGCCGCCGCCCTGCTCCTGGCGATCGTCTACGCCGCCGCCCACCCGGGCCACGGCGTCCTGCCCCAGTCGCCCCTCGCGTCGCTGGGCCTCGCCCTGATCGGCCTCGGCCTCGTCCGCCGCGCGACCGCCTGACTCCCCCCGCCCCCCCGCGGAATCTTTACCACGGCTTCATCCGAAGCCGCGATACTGCTTCCATGACCCACTCTATCCGTGTCTCGCTATTTGTCGCCGGCTTGTCGTTGATCGGCCCTTTGCTGCTGTCTGGCTGCGCGACCGACGCCCCGGGGATCAAGAGCAACTTCGTGCGGCAGTGGACCGTGGTCGACGCCGACGTCGAGGCGGCGACCGCCGCGGCGGAAGACGTGCTGGAGAGTTACGAACTCCGCGACGTCGAGTCGGGCACGACGCAGCTCGACGGCGTGGCCCGCGGCTTCCGGGCCGACGGCACCGAGATCGTCGTCGAGGTCCGCCGGGCCCGCGACGAGGACGGCCAGGCCGTCGCGGGCAGCGAGGTGTCGGTCCGCGTCGGCACGGTCGGCGATGAGCCGATCGGCGTCGAGATCGCCGAGAAAATTCGGGACCGTGTCACCGAATAACCAAGCCGGGCCTGAGCGAAGCGAAGGCCCGGATACCCGGGGTAACACGATCCCGGGGGGGGGGCGGCACCCGGCCCCCCCGGGTTATTGTGGGGAACGGACCCACAATTATAGGGGCGCGGCACCCCCCAAAAGCCCACCACCCCCCCCGCGCC
>JBCCOP010000069.1:0-12943 GCA_039025315.1 Planctomycetota bacterium
GCCGCCCTCTTCGAACTTGCGGGCGCCGCCGAAGAGTTGTTTGGGGATGGCGAGCGCGCCGGCGTCGAGGCCGCCGGAGAGGGTGCGGCCGGTGCCGGCCATGTTGGGGGCGGTGTTGAAGGCGCGGCCGATGCGGGTGAGCGAGTCGAGCAGGACGACGACGTCCTTGCCCATCTCGGCGTGGCGTTTGCAGCGTTCGAGGGCGAGCATGGCCAGGCCGACGTGGCGTTCGAGGGGGTGGTCGTTGGACGAAGCCCAGACGGTGCAGGGCACGTTGCGGCGGAAGTCGGTGACTTCTTCGGGGCGTTCGTCGACGAGGAGGGCGTAGACCTCGGCGTCGGGGTGGTTGCGGGCGATGGCGGTGGCGATGTTCTGGAGGAGAGTGGTTTTGCCGGCCTTGGGGGGGCTGACGATCATGCCGCGGGTGCCGTAGCCGATGGGGCAGAACAGGTCGATGAGCCGGCAGGCCGGGGGGCAGCCGGGGTATTCGAGGGTGAGCCGGGGCTCGGGCATGACGGTGGTGAGGTCTTCGTAGGAGCGGACCTCGTCAAGCTTGTCGACGGGGGTGCCCTCGACGGTGAGCACGTCCTTGGCGCGGCGGGCGTCGGGGGCGATGGCGTTGGCCTTGGGGCGTTTGGACTTTTTCTTGCCCCCCCCACCACCCTGCCCGTTGTTTTTCGGGTTGGCGCCGCCAACGGGTTTGCCGAGGGTGACCTCGAGCTCGAGGCCGGGGCGGAGGTTGTATTTTTCGATCAGGTGCGACGCGACGATGGGGTCGGACGGTTCGGCCTCGTAGGTGTCGGTGAGCTGGCGGAGGCGGCCGTCGGACTTGTTGGCCAGCTCGAGGACGCCGCGGGCGCGGGGGAGTTCTTGGGGCTTGGACATGGGGGGCTCGGGGTCGGACGTTGGGCCGGGGGGTCCGGTGATGGATTCCGGGGGTTGATTCCGGGGGTGTAGAACGAAAACGGCCGCCACGGGCGGGGCGGTGGGTCGTTGCAGGATGTCGGCGGAGCCGGGCCGGCCGGGGGGCCGTGTGGCGGGGCTCGCGTGGTGTGAATATCCCGGAGGCGACGCCGGTGGTTACAGATTCCGTGGCGTCGGGCCGGCGGTGTGATAGGCTTTTTTGGCCTCGCACCGGCGTTCCCTCGAGTCGTGTTGTAGCCCATTGCGGCCGGCGGATCAAACGGCCGGGGGCGTGGGGGCCGGGGGGGCATTCCGGGGCGGTTCCGGGTTCTGAGCCGTGGTCCCGCCCACCGACCGTACCCGGACTTCACCGTAGCGCTGACGATGCCGCCCGAACCCGACGAGTTTCTGCCGCTACGGCCGCCGCACCGCCGGAACGTGGTGTACGCCGAGACGCCGTCGGCGCAGCTGCTGCTGGACCTGAGCCGGCCGGCGTTGGATGCGGCGGTGCCGGTGGTGCTGTCGTTTCATGCCGGGGGGTGGCGGAGCGGGTCGAAGGACCACTGCCGGCTGCGGTGGCTGACGCGGTACGGCTTCGCGGTGGCGAGCGTGAACTACCGGCTGCTGCCGCACCACCGTTTCCCGGCGCAGCTGGAGGACGCGAAGTCGGCGGTGCGGTTCCTGCGTCGAAACGCCGGGGAGTTCGGGCTGATCCCCGACCAGTTCGCCGCGGCGGGGCTGTCGGCGGGGGCGTACCTGGCGTGCATGCTCGGGCTGACCCACGGCCACCCCGCGCTCGACGCGCCGCCGGACCGGACGCCCGTACCCGACCGCATGTCGCACCCGGGCCTGCCGGCTCCGGCCGATGCCGGCGATCCGGGGGCCGGTTCGACCGCGGTGCAGGCTGTCTTGAACGTGGCGGGCTTGGTCGATTTCCTGGAGATCCAGCGGGACCCGACCCGCCGGGGCGACCGGGCGGCGCGGGCGCCCGAGGGCCGGCTGCTGGGCCACGCCGTCCGCGACAACCCGGAGCGGGCCCGGCGGGCGAGCCCGATGCACCACGTCCGGCCCGACGCGCCGCCGTTCCTGCACCTGCACGGCGACCGCAACGAGGCGGTGCCGCTGGACCAGACGCGTCACTTCCACGCGGCGCTGCGCGATGCCGGCGTCGAGTCCAAAATGGTCCTGGTCCGCGGCGCGGGCCACAACAGCCGCCGGCTGACCGACACCCCGAGCCTGCGGGACCGTATCGCCGACTTCTTCCACCGCCACCTCGGGACCGACGGGATGCGGTCGGTGCAGGAACGGCTGCGCGACGACCGGCCGGCAAAGTCGGCGTAGCGGCCGCGGTTCAGGTTGCCGTGGCCGCCGGTCGGTCCGACAGCGACAGGTCGAGGTCCAGCGACGCGGCGAGCCGGTCGAGGGTGTCGTGCAGCTCGTCGAGGTCGGCCGCGGCGGGGGCCTCGAGGCAAGCGGTCGCGCGGAACAGCGTCTCGCCCGACATCGCGGCGCTCTCGGTGGCGGTCCGCAGCTCAGCGACGTTGATGCCGCGGGCGGCGAGGGCGTGGGCCAGGTCGCGGACGATGCCGGGCCGGTCCTGGCCGAGCAGCTCGAGGTCGAGCACCCGGCCCGGTACTTCGCGGTCGGCGGCGGCCGTCTCGACTTCGCCCGGCCCGACGTGGACCACCAGCCCGCGGCCGCGGAGGTTCAACAGATCGGCGGTCAACGCGTCGGCGGCCGCGGCGTCGGCGTGGACGTGGACGATGCCGGCGAACTGCCCCGACAGACGGGCCATCCGGCTCCCGAGCCAGTTCGCGTCGTGTCGCTTGATGGTGTCCGACAACGCCTCGACGAGGCCGGGGCGGTCGGGCCCGAGGACAGTGAGGACCAGGGAGACACGTGCCATGTCGTGATTCCGGAGAATAGCCAGAAGGCGCGGAAACGATGCGGAGTGCCACGGTCCGCGACTGTACCGCGACAAGCCCGCCGAGGCGTTGCGTATCCGCGGGCCTGGGTTTACCTTATAGGACCTCCTTCGGGGGGGTGTTTGTCACCGGCTCACGACTCGTAAGGGCCCCATCGTGCTGATCCTGATTGTTGCCGGTGGCCCGGATAAAGGCCGCGTCCACGAGTTGCGGGACGACCGCGAGGTCGTGCTGGGCCGTGAGTCGGCCGACCTGTCGTTCAACGACGCCAAGATGTCCCGCCGCCACGCCCGGCTGTGGTGCGACGGCGGGCGGTGGTACCTCGAAGACCTGGACTCGAAGCACGGCACGCACCGCAACCGCCGGCCGGTCGAGGGGCGGCAGCCGCTCAAGGACGGCGACTACGTGCAGGTCGGCAAAACCGTGCTGGTGGTCGCGCGGGTGTCGACGGACCCGCTCGATGGGACCACACCGCGGCCGCCGAGTATCGCGGGCCGCGGTCGGGTCGGCCGGCGGCTCACGGCCACCCACCTGATCGGCGTCGCGGCCGCCGCGGCGGTGCTGGCCCTCGGGCTCACCGCGGCCAGCCTGCTCCACGACCAGCGGCAGGCCGACCGCCTGGACCGACGCCTCGCCGCGCTGGGCGACGAGACGCCGACCCAGCGCGACCTGCGCCGCGACGTGCGGCTGGCGATGCAGGCCAAGCGGGACCACGAGCGCCGCGTCGAGACCATGATCGCCGCCTTCGGCCCGCGGCACGACGCGATGATGCCCAAGCTCGACGCCGTGCTCGCCACGCTGGAGGCCCAGCCCGACGTGGCCGGCCCGCTCACCGCGCTGGCCCAAGCCGTCGAAGACCAGGGCCGGCGGCAGACGCAGGACGGCCTGCACGAGAAGATCGACACCGCCCTAGCGATGCTCGAAGAAGCCGGCGGCGAGGCCGAGGCGTTGGCCGAGCAGTTCCGCACCGCAATGGACCGGCGGCTCGACGAAGCCGAGACGTTCAACCCCGCGGCGCTCGTAGAGCAGCTCACCGAGCTGCGGCAGCTCATCGAGACCCGGCCCGCCGCGGCGGACCCGGCCGAGGCGCTACGGCCGATGGTCGATGAAGTGTTGGCCCGCCTCGACACCCTGCCCGATGCCGACGATGCGACGCCGCAGGCCGAGGTGCTCGCCGCGATCGCGGACCTGCGGGACGCGCTGCCGGCCGACCCGTCGGCGCGGCTCGATGCGGTGCTCGCCCGACTCGACGCCCAGCCGTCCGCCGAGCAGCTCGCCGCCGTGGACCGGCGCTTGGCCGACCTCGCCGCCGCCTGGGCCCAGCGCGACGACACGCAGCTGATCCGCGACGACCTGGCCCGCCTCGCCGCGTCGCAGGCCGGCCGCGCCGACGCCCGGGCCGCCGCCGCGGACGACCCGCTGCTCGGCCAGGTCCTGCAACAAGTCGAAGCCCTCGCCCAACACGACGGCAAGCTCGACGCGATCCTCGCCACCATCAAGCAGCAGCCCTACGACAACCGCGCGATGCTGCAGGAGGTCCTGGCCCAAGCCGGCGACCGGGCCGACACCCTCACCGAACCGCAGGTCGCCGCCCTGCTGGACCAGACGATGGCCGAGCTGCGCGGCAAGTCGATCACCGACGCCGACCAGCTCCGCCGCCTGATCCAACGCGAGGTCGTCGCCGCCGTCGGCCGGGCCCACGGCGAACGCCCCCGCCCCGACGCCGCCGAAGACACCCGGCTCACCCGCACCGAGACGGCATACAAACTCGCTTTCGAGTCGGGCAAGGCCGTGAGCATCGGCGTCAGCCGCGACCCGCTGACCGGCCGCCGCGTCGCGGGCCGCACCCTCGACCCGGCCGCCGCCGCCGCCGCCGGCCACGAGACCTGGCGCGACTGGTACCTCATGGACGACCTCGCCCGCCGCACCGACCTCCAACGCCAGGCCGAGGCCGTCGTCCACGCCCGCCGCGACCGGCCCCGCGTCCTCGCCATGCCCAAGGTCGATTTCGAAGCCGACGTCGAGCTCGACCCCGATATGAACACCACCGTCAGCCGCCCGGCGGAGTAGCCCCCCGCTCCCGTCGCTACGCCCCGCCCACCCCGCCGTAGCCCGGCGGCGGCGGGCACACCGCCTCGATCTCCTCGAAACGAAGCGACGCCGCGTGCAGCATCAGCCGCCCCGCCGCGCCACCGCCGTACACCCGGTCGCCGAGCACCGGGTGACCGAGGTGCGCCAGCGTGACGCGGACCTGATGCAGGAAGCCCGTCTCCAGATCGACCTCGATCTCGGTGGCGTCGGCCAGCGTATTCAACGTCCGCCACGACAACCCGCACCGCCGCGCCCCGCGCCGCGACGCGTCCACTACCGACACGCGGGCCGGGCGGTGCCGCGTCACCGCCAGCCACACGTCCGCCCGCCCGCTCGGCTCGGGCCGGCCCGCGACCACCGCCCGGTAACGCTTCTCGACCCGGTGCCCCGCGAACGCCCCCCGCAGCCTTACCCACGTCGGCTCGTCCAACGCCAACAGCACCACGCCCGAGGTCGCCACGTCCAGCCGATGCACGACCCCGCTCGCCAGCCCGCCCTCCCCGCCTTCGGCCCCGACGCCCTGGACCTGCGGGTACCGCGCCGCGACGGCGTTGAGCAGCGTCCCCGTCTCCCCCTCGCGCAGCGGATGCACCGCCACGCCCGCCGGCTTCGCCGCCGCGACCCAGCCCGGCCCTTCGGCCAAGACGTCCAATGCCGCCTCAGGCTCCGGCACGACGAGACCCACCCCCGGCCGCACCGCCACCACGTCGCCCGGGCCGACCGATAACCCCTTGTCCCCCGCCCCCGCCGCCCGCCCGTTGACCGTCACCACGCCGTCGGCGATCAGCCGCTGGGCCCGCCGCCGCGACACCCCCGCCGCCGCCGCCGCCGCCACGTCCAGCCGACGGACCGCCCCACCCGGTTCCCGAGACGAATCGCTCTTGGACACCCCCACAGCCTACGCCAAGCCCGGTAAACCGCCCGCCGGCCCCGGCCAAGCTCGCGCCGTGTTCTGGTCGATGACATGAATCCGTTGCGCCCGCCGCCGGCGAACCCGTCTCCACGGCCCCCCGCAGGACCCCCTCCATGAGCCTCGCCGCCCGCCGCCGCCGACGCCAACGCCGGCTCCGCCTCGCCCTGGTCTTCGGCGTCCTCCTGCTGATCGCCGGCGGCGTCACCGCCCGGCTCGTGATGGTCCGCCAGGCCGCCCCCGCCGCCGAGGACCCCCGCCGCGCCGCCGCGCTGGCGGCCCACGCCGCCGGCGACGACGAGGCCGCCCTCGCGGCGATGACCGAGTACCTCGCCGACACGCCGACCGACGCCGAGGTCCTCTACGCCTACGGCGTCAGCCGCCAACGCGCCGCGGCCGACTCCGACACCGAAGCCCTGCTCGACGCCGTCAACGCCTACCGCGGCGTGCTGAACCTGCGGCCCGACGACCGCGCCGCGGCCGAGCGCCTGCTCGAGCTGTTCGTCCGCCACCCCCAGGGCGTCGCCGCCGAGGGCGTCCGCGTCGCCGAACGCCTGCTGCGGGCCGAGCCCGGCCACCGCGGCGCGCTGCGCGCCCTCGCCGCCCTGCTGCCCCGCACCGGCCGCTACGAGCCGGCCCTCGACGCGATCGACGCCTACCTCGCGGTCGCCCCCGACGACGCCCGCGCCCACCGCGACCGCCTCGCCGTCATGGACCGCCTCGGCCGCCCCGACACCGACCTGCTCGCCTACGCCCGCGCCCTGCGCGAGGCCCGGCCCGACGACCCCCGGCTCGACCTGATCGACGCCGCGGCCCACCGGCTCACTGATAACCGCGACGCCGCGATCGAATCTGCCCGTCGGGCCGCCGCGATCGACCCGCCCGACGCCGACTTCGCCCGCCTCGTCGTCGAGGGCTTCGACGCCGCCGGCGCCTACCCGCTCGCCGCCGCGTACCTCGAACGCCTCGCCGCCGACGGCGACCCCGCCGCCGACACGGACGAGCTGATCCGCCGCCGCTTCGAGGCCGGCCGGGTCGAAGACACGCTGGCCCTGCTGCCCGAAACCCCGGACGCCGCGCCTTGGCACCACCGCCTCGAAGCCCTCGCGTTGCTGAGCCTCGGCCGCGAGGCCGACGCCGACGCCGTGATCGACCGCATCGCCGCCGGCGACACCCGCGGCGCGGCCGCCGTCGCGGCCTGGCTCCGCGTCGCCGCCACGGCCGGGGCCGACGACGCCGCCGACCTGCTCGACGCCACCCGCCGGGCCCGCGACGCCGGCGTGTCCGACCCCTACCTCGAGCTCATGACCGCCGAGGCCTACCAACGCACCGCCCAGCCCGAGCGCGCCGTCGAACGCTTCGAGGCCGCCCTCCGCCTCCGCCCGTCCTGGGCCGCCCCCTGTCTCGCCCTCGCCCGCCTGCACCTCGACGCCGGCCGCACCGCCCGCGCCGCCACCTTCGCCGCCGGCGCCGCCAACCGCCGGCCCGACGAGCTCAACGCCCGCATCCTCCTCGCCGAGGCCCTCGGCGCCCGCCCCGAGTCCCTCGACCCCGACGCCGCCGAACGCGTCGCCCGCCTCATCGATCAGGTCCAACGCGCCCGGCCCGGCGAGCCGAAGACCCTGGCCCTGCGCATCGAGCTGCTCGCCGCCCGCGGCCGGACCGAGGACGCCGCCGCGGCCGTCGCCGAGGCGTTGACCCAGCCCCTCGACGAGCCCGCCATCGTCAACCTCATCCGCGTCACCCAACGCCACGGCCTCGACCCCGACGGCGAGGTCCGCGCGGCATACGTCGACCGCTTCGGCCGGACCCTGCCCATCACCATGGTCGAGGCCGCCCGCCTGATCGAGGCCGGCGACCCCGCCGCGGCCCTCGCCCTCTTCGACGACGCCGCCCCCGACCCCGCCCCGGCCGACTGGCGCATCAACCGCGCCCTGCTGCTCGAACGCGCCGGCGACCCCGCCGCCCCCGCCGCCTGGGCCGACGTCGCCGCCGGCCTGCCCGAGAACCTCGACGTCCAGCGGGCCGTGCTCCGCAGCGACGCCGCCTGGACGGACCGCGCGTTGATCGACGCCACCCTCGACCGCGTCGCCGACCTCGCCGGCCCCAACGACCCGACCGTGCTGACCGAACGCGCCCGCTGGCACCTCACCGGCGGCGACCCCGCCGCCGCCGCCGCCCTGCTCGACCGCGTCCTCGAACAAGACCCCGACGACTCGGCCGCCCGGCTGCTGCTGGCCCGCTGCCGCCGCGCCGCCGGCCGGCCCCGCGAAGCGGTCGCCCTGCTCGACCGCGTCCTCGAACTGCGCCCCGACTTCGCCGCCGCCCGCCTCGAGCGGGCCTTCGCGCAGCGCACCCTCGGCTCGACCCGGCCCGCCATCGACGCCGCCCGCGCGGTCGCCTTCGGCGACGACACCCCGCCCGCCTTACGCCGCCGCGCCGCCGGGCTCCTGCTCGAAGAGGGCCAGACCGAGGCGGCCTACACCACGCTCGCCCGCCTCGCCGACGCCGGCCAAACCGACGCCGACGACCGCATCACCCTTGTCCAGCTCGCCCGCGCCCTGCCACGGCCCGACGAGCTGCCCGCCCGCCTCGACGCCCTGCTCGCCGAGCCGACACCCGCCGCCGTTGCCCTGGCCGCCGACACCTACGCCGCCCTCGGCCGCACCGACGACGCCGCGGCCGCCCTCGACCTGATCGACGGGCTCGGGCTCACCCCCGCCGCGGCCGCGTCGCTTCGGGCCCGCCACCTCGCCGTCCACGGCGCACCCCGTGCGGCCGATGTTGCCTTCGCCGCCGCCGCCGAGGCCGACCCGACCGACGCCAACGCCTGGGCCGAGCTCGCCGACCACCGCCTGCGGATCGGCCGGACCCCCGACGCCGTCGCCGCCGCCCGGACCGGGCTGGCCCGCCTGACCGATACCTCGACCGACGAACCGGCCGCCGGCCTACGGGCGCTCGCCGACCACGCCGACCTGGCCGACGCCCTCGCCGACGAGCCGCGGCTCGCCGGGCTGTGGCTCGCCATGCTCGGCGATCCGCCGCACCGCGTCGCCGCCTCCGACGCCCTGCATGCCGTGGCCGAACACCGCCGGGCCGACGGCACGCCCGGCGACCTCGCCGACCGGCTCGCCTCGTTCGCCGACGCCCACCCGGGGTTCGAGTCGCTCGCCGCGTTGACCGTCGCCGCCGAGATCGCCGCCGGCCGCGGTGACGCCGCGGCCGCGCGGGCCGACGCCGCGCTGGAAGCCTTCGACGACTCGCCGCGGGCCGCCCGCCTCGCCGCCGAAGCCCACGCCGCGCGCGGCGACTGGCGTAGCGCCCTGCTCGCCGCCGAGCGGTGGACCGACCGCCTCCGCCGCCGCGGCGCGGCCGACCGCCTCGCCGCCGACACGTTCACCGCCCGGGCCTACCGCCAGCTCGGCCGGCCCCAGCCCGCCGTCGAGCTGCTGCTGCCGTACGCCGACCGCCTCCGCCGCCAGCCGCAGGCCGACCCCTCCGCGACCCTGGAACTCGCCCTGGGCCTCGCCGCCGTCGGCCGCAGCGACGACGCCTGGGGCCTGATCGGCCCCCGGCTGGGCGACGGACCGGTCTGGCGCAGCGCCGCGATGGACGCCGCGGTCCGCGTCATCGACGACACCGCCACCGCCGGCCAATGGCTCGAACGCGTCGGCGACGCCCTGCCCCCCGACGCCCACGCCGAACGGGCCGACTGGGCCCGCGCCTTCTGGGTCCTCGGACGACGCGTCGGACACGACCCTTATGTACAACTCGGGCGACGCGCCGTCAGCCAACTACTGGCCGACGACCGGGGCGACGCCGAGCTTTGGTTCTTCGCCGGCACGATGGCCGAGATCGATCGGGAGCTCGATACTGCCGAACGCCACTACCGCCGGGCTCTCGCCCTCGAGCCGGGCCTCGCCCCGGCGGCGAACAACCTCGCCATGGTGCTCGCCGACGGAGGCGGCGACCTCGACGAGGCGCTCGCCTTCGCCCGCGCCGCGGTCGCGGCCGCGCCCGAGGATCCGAATTATCACGACACGCTCGCCCACGTCCTGCGGCGGGCCGGCCGCCTCGACGAGGCCCGCGCCGCCATCCAACGCGCTATCGACCTGGACCCCGGCAACCCGCAGTGGCGTCAACGCCTCAACGAGATGGCCGCCGCGGGCTAGCCGCGGCGGCGGACTGCGTCGTCGCGTCAATCGACGCTTCTTTCTCAACAGCCCCAGGCGTCACCGCGTCGTGCGACCGCGACACGATCCCGTCCGCCGCGTAGCCGCCCAGCGCGAACGCCGCCAGCGTCGTCAGCACCCCTGCCGCTACCCGCCACGGCGCCCGCGTCGCCGCGACCGCGTCGTTGCGCGGCCCGAAGAAGCAGACCATCGCGATCCGCAGGTAGTACCCCGCCGAGATCGCCGAGTTCAGCACGATCACGACGGCCAGCACCGCGTACCCGGCCGTGAACACCCCGCCGATCAGGTACACCTTGCCGAGGAACCCCGCCAGCGGCGGCATGCCCACCAGCGACAGCATCGACACCAGCATCACCCCCGCCAACGCGGGCCGCTTCCACCACAGGCCCGACAACGCGTCGTAGCCCAGCGTGTCCGCGTCGCCGTCGCCGTCGTCGGCATCGGCGTCTTGCTTCGGCCGCAGGCATGCGAGCACCGCGAACGCCCCCGCCGTCGCCATGCCGTAGCCCAGCAGGTAGAACAGCACCGCCGCCACCCCGTTGCCCATCGCCCCCCCGGGAACGCCCCCGGAGCTGCCCTCGGTCACCGCGGCCGTGGGGGCCAGCCCCGCGACCAGCCCGCACATCAGGTAACCCGAGTGCGCGATCGAGCTGTAGGCCAGCACCCGCTTCAGGTCGCTCTGGATGATCGCCAGCACGTTGCCGATGGTCATCGTCAGCACCGCGATGCCGGCCAACAGGTAAGCCAGCGCCGCCGGCAGCCCGCCCGCGCCGGTGTCCCAGCCCACCAGCCCGACGACGAGGATCAACGCGACGAAGCCCGCGGTCTTCGGCACCACCGCGAGGAAGGCGGTCACCGGCGTCGCCGCGCCCTGGTACACGTCGGCCGCGTAGACGTGCATCGGCACCGCCGCGACCTTGAAACACAAACCCAACACCGCAAGCACCACACCCAACAGCATGAGGGGCGATACGTCTGCCTCGACCGACGCCGCGATCCGGCCGAAGTCGGTAAAGCCCGTCGCCCCGTAGATCAACGCGAAGCCGTAGAGAAACACCGCCGCCGACAACGCCCCGAGGAAGAAGTACTTGATCGCCGACTCCTGCGCCGCGAGGCGGTGCCGGCTGGTGGCGATCATCACGTACGTCGGCAGGCTGGTCAGCTCCAGGGCGAGGAACAGCCACACCAGGTCCGTCGCCGACGCGACCATCATCGCCCCGGTCAGCGACAGCAGGAAGAAGCCGTAGAACTCGCCGCTCACGGATTCGGCCGGGTCGAAACCCTTTGACGTGTCCGCCTTCCGCTCGACGTCGAGTTGCTGCGACAACGCCTCCGGCACGCCGGCGTTCACCGCCAGCAGGATCAGCCCCATCGCCAGCACCAGGCACTTGACGTAAGGCACCATCCCCCCGAAGCCCAGCGGGTGGTCCGCCACCGGCGTGAAGACCGTGACCACCCACGCCGCGACCATCGCCGCCGCCGCGACCCACGGCGTCGACCGCCGCACCGCCGACGACGACGCCAGCCCGACGCCCATGCACGCCACCGCTCCGGCGAGCATGATCATCTCGGGCCACAGCGTGACGAGCTTGTCCATGAACGTGGTCATCGCCCGGGCTCCTCCCGCGCGAGTTGTTCGGCATCCGCCGGCGGCTCGTTACCCAGCCGCTCGGCGATCACGATTTTCGCCTCGGCCGTGTGCGCCGCGACCGCGGGCTCCATCGGCCCAAGGATCACGCTCGGGAACAGGCCGAGCCCGACGCACGCCGCCGCCAGCGGACCGACGGTCATCACCTCGCGCCAGCTCATGCCGCGGAAGGTCCGCTTGCTGATCGCCGCCTCGAAGACCTCTTCCTGCGCGACGTAGGTCGGGACCTTCAGCGGCCCGAAGCAGATCCGCCCGACGCAGAAGAGCATGTAGATCGCCGCGAGGATCACGCCCGTCGCCGCGGCGACCGCGTAGGTCCAGCCCAGCACGCCCTCGGGCGAGTCGGCGGTGCCCATCATCGTGAGGAACTCGCCGACGAACCCGTTGAGCCCCGGCAGGCCGACGGCCGCGAGCGCAAACAGGATGAAAAAGAACGACCACATCGGCAGCTCCTTGGCCAGCCCCGACATGGCCCGCAGGTCGCGGGTGTGGAACCGGTCGTAGAGCATGCCGAGGCACAGGAACAGGCCCCCGGACGCCAGGCCGTGCGCGATCAGATAGTACATCGCGCCGGTCGCCCCGATGTCGCCGTCGTCGAAGGCGAACAGGCCCAGCATGACGAAGCCCATGTGCGAGACCGACGAGTAGGCGATCAGCTTCTTCGCGTCGGTCTGGACCCAGCAGATCAACGCCGTGACGATCACGCCGACAACGGCGAAGACCCCGAGGTACGGCGCGAACGCCACCGCCGCGGCGGGGGCGAGCGGGATCGCGATGCGGATCAGGCCGTACGGCCCGAGCTTGAGCACCAGCCCGGCGAGGTCGACGCTGCCGGCCGTGGGCGCCTCGGTGTGCGCCAGCGGCAGCCAGGTGTGGAACGGCCACAGCGGCGTCTTGATCGCAAACCCCGCCAGGAACGCCGCCAGCACCCAGCCCTGCTGCGCGAAGCCCATCGTCCGGCCCGCCTCGATCAGCGCCTCGATGTTGCCCGTCCACTGCCCCGCCATCGGCACGAGGTGGCCGTAGATCGACGCGTCGGTCGCCGCCCGCGGGTCGAGCGTGGTGTTGAACCACATGACGTAGATCACGCCGGCGAGCAGAAACACCGAGCCGGCGAAGGCGTAGTAGAAGTAGACGCGGGCCGCCTACAAGCGGTTGCGGTGGCCGCCCATCCCGAGGAGGACCAGCCGCGGCATGAGGCTGACCTCGCAGCAGGCGTAGAACCTCACCACGTCCCGCGCGATGCACGTGCCGATGAGGCAGGCTTCCAAGA
>JBCCOP010000070.1:0-12914 GCA_039025315.1 Planctomycetota bacterium
CAACATCGAGCAGATGACCTTCAGCGAGTTCACCCACTCGCTGCCGAACCCGACCTGCTTCAACCTGCTGTCCTGCGAGCCGCTGGAGGGCAACCTCTGCTTCGAGATCAGCCCGCTGATCATCTACCCCGTGATCGACCGCCTGCTGGGCGGCTCCAACGCCGAGCTGTTCATCCCCCAGCGGCCGCTGACCGCGATCGAAAACCGGCTGGTCGGCAAGATCCTGCAGCGGGCGATGTCCGCCATGCGCGAGGCCTGGGAGAACATCGTCGAGGCGACGTTTAAGCTCGAGGAGAGCGAGTCGAACCCCGCGCTGGTGCAGATCGTGCCGCCCAACGAGGTGGTGGTCGTCGTGGGCTTCGAGCTGAAGATGGGCAGCCGGGCGGGGACGATGGCGTTGTGCATCCCCTACGCCGTGATCGAGCCGGTGGTCGATAAGCTCAGCAGCCAGTCGTGGTCGGCCTACAAGAAGCAGACCCGCGACCCGAAGCTGCGGCAACGCATGGCCGGCTCGCTCGAAGCGGCCCGCGTCGACGTCGCGGCCGTGCTCGCCGACACGTCGATGACCGTGTCCGAGCTGGTGAACCTGAAGGTCGGCGACCTGATCCTGACCGAGAAGCCCGCCGTCTCGCCGCTGGCCCTGACCGTCGAAGGCCGGCGGAAGTTCATCGGCCAGCTCGGCCAACACCGCGGCAACCGGGCGTACAAGGTCGGCCGGCCGATCCAGCCCAAGGACCGGGTCTGACCCGCGCCGGCCGCGGTCCCGGGCAACGGCATGTGTCACCAAAACACAAAAAAGCGGCTCGATGAGCCGCTTTCCTGCGTTGAACAAAGCCGATCCCGGAGGGGATCAGGCCCGGCGGCGGGACAGCAGTCCGCCGAGCATCAAGCCCATGACACCCAGCGACGCGGGCTCCGGGACGGTGACCGAGACGTTGTCGAGGTCCACGGTCAACGAATCGAATTGGGTGTTACCTGGAAGGTAAAGACCAAGTTGCATGTTGATGATGCTGGAAAACACGTTATTGAAGCTCCCAGAGGAACCATAAGAAGAAAATGGCGGGTTGGCGTCTTCGATATCAACGGTGACGGTTGTCCATGTATCGCTGGCGACCGCATAGAGTGAGTTATTTGCCATGCTTGCACCACCGCCAGACTCATTGGCGGCGAAACGTGCGTAGAAGTTGAGGGATTCTGTATGGTTGTGTCGAATATCCACACTAAAACTTTCTACGTTGCTGCTGACCCAATCTCCAACAAAAGCATCATCGCTGGCATTGTTACTGTCGTTGGCACGAAACAGAAGACGCAGTGGATCACCACCGAAGCCGCCACCACCGGAATTGAATGCAGGCGGGGTGTAGGAAATGTAACTCGAGTTTCCTACGCCACCGGTCGGATTCCATGTGACGGGTCCGGCAGGATTTTCACCGTTGAGCCAACCACTGGCGTCCGTTTCGAACGTCTCGGTGAAATCGGTGATCGCGTAGGCCGAAACGCTCAAAATAAAGCCGCCCGCGGTGAAGGCGAACAGTTTCGTAACTTCAGACAAATTCATCGGTTCCTCTCCAAGGGGGGTGAAACAATCGATACCCGACCAGCATGGCCGGTATCTCGGGGGGTCACATCAGGTCAGGTAACAGGTTGTTGCAATGTCTTCTTTTCTCAGGCCACTATAGCGCGGCAAAAACCGCTTTCGCGTCACAGTCTCAACAATGTGGCAGGGTTCGTGAGCAGCGTCAAGCGTCGGGTGCACGGTTCTCGGGGATTTTCGTGGGTCTGCCGGCGACGCCGGCCCGTGGTGTCTGGCCCCGGGTCACGCACCGAAGGAGGCATTAGGATCGCCCCGTGCCCGACCGCCCGCTCATCGGCATCGACTACGGCAGCAAACTCGCCGGCACCACGGTCCTCGTGATCGGGCCCGGCCCGCTGCGTTTCGTCGCGTCGAAGAAAAAGCAGGACGCCGACGCATTGATCGAATCCACGCTCGCGGAGTTCCGAGAGGCGGACGTTTATCTCGACGCCCCGCTGTCGCTGCCGGGGGTCTACCGCGGGCTGCCGGGCTGCGACGACTACCACCGCCGGGCGGGCGACCGGGAGCTCGGGGCGATGTCGCCGATGTTCCTCGGCGGGCTCACCGCCCGGGCGATGCGCCTCGCCGCCGCCTGCCCGCACGCCGCGTGGCACGAGACGTACCCCGCCGCCCAGGCCAAACGCCTCGGCCTCGACCCGACGCATTACAAGAAATCGGCCGAGCACCTGCCGGCGATGGCCGCCGCCCTCGGCCTCGACGCCGATCCCACCGCCGTGACCAGCTGGCACCACTTTGACGCGCTGCTCGCCTACCTCGCCGGGCAGCGCCACCGCGCAGGGATCGCGCAGACCTACGGCGACAAAGCCGAAGGCGTCATCGTCGTGTGAATCCAGGTCGAACCACCACGGAGATCGCGGAGACACGGAGACACGGAGGAAGAAATCCGTATGACAAAGTGGCGGACGGGCCGAGGTTTTCTCCGTGCCTCCGTGTCTCCGCGATCTCCGTGGTGGCTCAGTCGTCCACAATGGACCCGCACAGCGCCACGGCCCGCTCGCGGATCGGCACGACGCGGCGGTGGCTGAACAACAGCACCGGGTTCATGGTGAGCGTGCCGACGGCAAAGGCGTCGACGCCGGCGTCGCGGTAGTCGTCCAGGTCGCCGGCCGCGTAGACCCCGCCGCCGCCGACGATCAGGACCTCGCCGCCCCACGGCCGGGCCCGCAGGTCGCGGACGCAACGCAGCGCCACCGGCTTCAGCGGCGCGCCGCTCAGCCCGCCGCCCGGCACCGGCAGCGTGTTGCAGCAGTGAAACGCACGCACCCCCGATTCGTAGGCCGAGTCGGCCATCTGCTCGTAGTTGACCGGCGGCAGCTTCACGATCGTCGGCACGCCGGTCGCCACCGCATCGGCGAACAGCGACGCGGGCCAGTCGATCTGCCCGACGTTGGGGCAGCTCATGTTCAGCTCGACCGCCATCGGCCGCAGCTTGCCGATGCGTTCC
Organism: Planctomycetota bacterium; assembly: GCA_039025315.1. GTDB lineage: Bacteria > Planctomycetota > Phycisphaerae > Phycisphaerales > Phycisphaeraceae > Algisphaera. The sequence continues at coordinate 3,039 of JBCCOP010000070.1, forward strand.
AGCAGGTTGGTCCACTCGCCGGCGTCGAAGCCGTGGACCGAGACGACCTTGTCGGCCAGGTCGAGCTTGCCCCGGGCGACTTTTTTCTCGACGTAGCCGAGCCCGGGGTTGCGCAGGCCGATCCGGTTGACCCAGGCCTTGAGGCGGGGGTAGTAGCGGACGGTTTTGAGGATGCGCCAGGGCCGGCCGGGGCGGTCGTGGACGGTGAAGGTGCCGAGGGTGGCGGTGCAGCCGGCGGGTCGGATGTAGTTGCCGAAGGGCGCGGAGACCGACAACGGCCGGAGGCCGGGGACGATCGGGTTGTCGGCGAGGCTCGGCATGTTCGGGGTAGCGGCGCGGAGGGGTGGGGAGTATATCGGGGCGGTGAGCGAGGCCGTCTCGGGTCTGCGGGCGTGGGTGAACGGGCTGATGCCGTCGTCGGTGGCGTCGGCGTTGGGCGATGCCGACGGCTGGTCGCCGGATGGGGCGGACGCCTACTGCGGGCGGTGCGGGGCGTCGGCGGGGCCGGGCTCGACCGACGCGAGTGGCTGCGTGTTCTGCCGCGGCAAGCCGATCGCGTGGTCGGGGACGGTGCGGCTGTCGGGGTACGTCGAGCCGATGGACGGTTGGATCAAGGCGATGAAGTTCGGCCGGCATTGGTCGTGGGGCCCGCACCTCGGGCGGCTGCTGGCGGAGGGGGTCGAGATGCCGGAGGACGGGAACTCGGTCGTGGTGTGCCCGGTGCCGATGCCGTGGCGTCGGCGTTGGGGGCGGGGGTTCAACCAGTCGGCGCTCATGGCCGAGGCGTTGGCGGCGGCGCGGGGCTGGCCCTGCGTCGAGCTGCTGCGGCGGACGCGTCACACGGCGCCGCAGACCGCGGTCCCGCCGTCGCGGCGGGCGGCGAACATCCGCGGGTCGTTCGCGCTTCGGCCGATCGACGCGACGGGCTGCCGGGTGCTGCTGGTCGACGACGTGAAGACGACCGGGGCGACGCTGCACGCCTGCGCGGGGTTGCTCAAGAAGGCGGGGGCCGACGAGGTCCGCGTCGCGGTCGCGGCGGTGGCGGACCCGAAGGGCCGGGACTTCAAAGCGCTGTGACGTTTACGCGGGTAGCGGGCGGACTCGTCCGCCCATCGCTCACGCCGCGGCGCGGACCATCTCGGGCAGCAGCGACCGCAGCGTCGCGGCAACCGTCTCGGCCGTCACGCCGCCGCCACGCAGGCGTTCGAGCGTCGCGAGGATCTGCTGCATCTGCGCCGCATCGGGCGGCGTGGTGCGCCACCGACGGATCGAGGCGTGCGGCGTCGGGAGCATGTCTTCGCCGCTGTACGCCAGCTCCTCGAAGAGCTTCTCGCCGGGGCGCGGGCCCGTGATCTCGATCGGGACGTCTTCGTCGGGGACGAAGCCCTGCTGCCGGAGGAAGCGGTCGGCCAGGTCGAGGATGCGGATCGGCTCGCCCATGTCGAGCAAAAACACCTCACCCCCGGAATCGCCCCCGGAAGTTTCCCCGGCTTGACCCGGCTCGGCGGCGAAGGCCCGCCCCGTGTACGCCCCGGCCTGCAGCACCAGGCCCGCGGCCTCGGGGATCGTCATGAAGTAGCGGGTCATGTCCCGGTGCGTCACGGTGATCGGTCCGCCGCGGGCCAGCTGATCGGTCCAGATCGGGATCAGCGAACAGGCCGAACCCAGCACGTTGCCGAAGCGCACCATGCAGAAGCGGGTGTCGCTCTGCCGGTTGAGGTGCTGGATATAAAGCTCGGCGAGGCGTTTGGTCGCGCCCATGACCGACGAGGGGTTGACCGCCTTGTCGGTGGAGATCATGACGAAGCGTTCGCACCCGGCGTCGTGGGCGGCGTCGGCGACGGCGCGGGTGCCGTGGAAGTTGTTCTCGACCGCCTCGGCGGGGTGGCTCTCCATCATGGGCACGTGCTTGTGCGCCGCGGCGTGGAAGACCGCGTCGGGCCGGAGCCGGTCGAGGAGGCGGCGGGTCGGGCCGGCCTGGGTCACGTCGTGGAGCACGGCCTCGCGGCGTAGCCGGGGGAAGCGTTGCGCGACCTGGCGATCGATCTCGAACAGCGCGTTCTCGCCGCGTTCGACCAGTACGAGGCGGGCGGGGCCGTAGCCGGCGGCGGCGAGGGCGAGCTCCGAGCCGATGGACCCGCCGGCGCCGGTGATCAGCACGGTCTTGCCGGCCAGGGCCCGGCCGATGGCGTCGTCGTCGAGCGGCCGGGGCCGACGGTCGATCAGGCGGGACGGATCGACTTGCCCCGGCGATCCCAGCCGACGCACGGTCGTGGTCGCCCCGGCGAGCTGGTCGGCCAGCGGCGGCAGATACCGCCACGCCACGCCGAGGCGGTCGAGCGTCTCGGCCATGCGTCGGGTGGTCGTTTCCATCACGGCCGGGAGGCTGACGAGGACCTGCTGGACCTCGGGCCGACTGGCGGTGGTTTCGAGCTGGTCGAACCCGCCGAGCACCGCCAGCGGCAGGATCGCGGGCCGGGGCAGCAGGCAGCCGACGACCGCGGGCGGCGGGTCGATCAGCGACAGGGCCGGCAGCAGTTGGCGGACCGTCATGGCCGTCCCGACCACCAGCGTGTTGGGCCCGCGGCGGCGCGGGGCCGATGCGGACGTTTCGCGGAAGCGGGGGTCACGCGGGCCGCCCGGCCGGCGGGTGGATCGGTCGCCTGGGGTCATGCCGGAGTTATCGGCATCGCGGCGGCCAGCCCTGCAACGGCCGGTTATCCCGGTCGTCCGGGCTGATCGGGTCAAGCCGGTCCGGGTGCCCGCCGATACGACCCCATCTCCGGCGGCCGCTCGTACCGCCCAACCCGACGAGGCCCGCAATGACTGCTCAGCCCCCGCACCAGCCCGACGCCCCGACCAACACCCGCCGCCAGCCCCGGCTCAAGGTGCCGGCGATGTACAGCCTCGTCCGCGTCCGACCCGCCGGGGCCGACCGCTACCTCTGGACCGGCCACATCTACGACGTCAGCCTCACCGGCATGCGCTTCGAGCTCGATACCGCCCTGGAGCCCGGCACCGCCGTCGAGGTCCGCGGCATCCTGCCCGGCCAGGAGCACGTGACCTTCCGCGCCGACGGCACCGTCGTCCGCTACCACGACGACGCCGACGAGCCCGGCCCGCTGCGCATGGGCATGGCCTTCACCCGCTTCCACAGCGAGATCGACCAGACCCGCCTCACCGACTACCTCGGCGACCACGGCCTCAAGCTCGCTGCCTGACTCACCACCCGAAGAACCGCTCGGCGTTCGCGTCCACCGCCGCGACGAAATCATCCAAGTTCATGCCGCGCCGCCGGGCCAGGAACTCGGCGACCTGCACGACGTACCGCGGCTCGTTCGGCCGGACCTTGCGGTGCGGGGCGGGCGTCAGATACGGGCTGTCGGTCTCGATCATGAGCCGATCCAACGGCACCAGGTCCGACGCCTCGGCCACCTGCTTCGCGCTGTTGAACGTCACGATGCCGGTGAAGCTCACCCACGCCCCGGTCGCCAGGATCCGCTCCGCCTCGGCCGGCGTGCCGGTGAAGCAATGAAACACCAGACGCGACGCATCGACGCCGTGGTCTTTCAGCATCGCCAGCGTGTCGTCCGTCGCCTCGCGGTTGTGAACAATCCCGGGCACGTCCGGCGATTCGTTGAACAGCTCGAGCTGCGTCGCAAACGCGGCCCGCTGCTCCGCCATCGGCGGGTCGGGGTAGTGCCGGTCCAGCCCCATCTCGCCGAGCGCGACGACGCGGGGGTGTTCGAGGTATTGCCGCAGCGATTCGCCTAGCGCCGCGTGGTCGGTCACGTTCCCGGCGTAGTGCGGGTGCAGCCCGGCCGTGGCGTAGACGTTCGAGTAACGCTCAGCCAGCGCCACGGCCTTGCCCGCGTCGTTCGGGGACGTGCCGACACTCACCATCCGATCGACGCCCGCCGCCGCGGCCGCGGCGAGCACGTCGTCGATGCGCTCGTGCAGGCCGTCGTAGGTCAGGTGGCAGTGCGTGTCGATCATGCTTGAGTAGCGGGCGGACTTGTCCGCCCGTGGGTCACCAGGTCACCCGCCGCGTCACCGGCTCGCGGCACGCCGTCTCGGTGCAGGCCTGATACGTCAGCGTCAGTTCATCGAGGCCCGCCACGCCCCGGACCTCCAGCTCGACCCAGCCCTCGTACACCGCCAGCGGCGCGTCGGCCAACGGGTAACGCTTCGTCACCCCCGGCGGGTACGAGACGTCGATCGCGCCGCCGGCCGCGCTCACCGACGTCGGCACCAGCCCCGCGGCCGACGCCGGGTTGGCGTTGAGGTGCAGCCCCTCCGCGATGGCCAGCGTCAGGATCAGCGTGTCGTCGTCCACCGGGTCGGCCGTCCAGGTCACCGCGTCGTCGACGCCGGCCGGTTCGTCGCCGGCCGCCAACCGCCCGGCCCACGCCGCGTCGCCCCGCAGCAGCCGCCACGCCGCCCGCAGGCGGTGCGTCATCGCGACGCCGCGGTTCGCCATCCCCCGCCCCTCGGCCCGCAGGTCCCGCACCGCCCGCTCGATCCACCGCGGCTCGCCGGTGCGTCCGTGCAGCGCGACGAGGTTGTGCAGCATCTGGCTGCTCGCCGCGGGCACCGCCCCGTCGTAGGTCGACCGCGGCCGGACGAACAGGTCCGGGCGGCCGGCCAGCGTGTCGTGGTACCCCCCGTTTTCACGGCCGAAGTGCATGAGCGTGTGGTCCGTTAGCCGGACCGCTTCACGCAGCCAGCGCCCGCCGTCTTCCGGCAACGCCAGCAGCCCGCCGACGAAGAAGGCGTAGTCCTCTAGCGTCGCGTCGATCTTCGCCTCGCCGTCGCGCATCGTGCGGAACAGCCCGCCGTCGGGGCGGGACAGGCGTGACAACACCGCGTCCGCCGCCGCCCCCGCCGCATCGACGAAGCGCGACTCGTCGAGGACCCGCCCCGCCTCGGCCAAGCCCTCGATCGCCAGGCCGTTCCAGCCGGTCAAGACTTTGTCGTCCGTAATCGGCTGGTCGCGCTTCTGCCGGGCGGCGTAGAGCGTGTCGTTGATGCGCCGCCGCATCGCCATCAGCCCGCCCATGTCGCCGGGGGCGTGGGCCTCGACGAGCTCGGACAGCGGCTCGGGCAGGTGCAGCACGTTCGTCGGCGGGGCGTCGTCGTGGTGCGGGTCGCGGAAGTTCGGGCCGCGGTCCAGGCCGTACATCTCGACCGCCAACGCGGTCAACGCCTCGCCGTCCGGCTCGTCACGCAGCGCCTCGGCGACCTGCTGTGGGGTCCACACGTAGTTCTCCCCCTCCCGCGTGTTGACCTCGGCGTCCTGCGCCGACCAGAACGCGCCGGTTCCATCAACCATCTCCCGCAGCAGGTACTCGGCCGTCTCCCGCGCCACCCGCCGGCACATCGCCGAGAAGCCCCGCTCCTCGGCCCAGACCTCCGCGGACCGGGCGTAGAGCGACAGCAGCTGGCCCTGGTCGTAGAGCATCTTCTCGAAGTGCGGGACGAGCCACTTCTCGTCGACGCTATAGCGGTGGAAGCCGCCGCCGACCTGGTCGAACATGCCGCCGCGGGCCATGCGGTCGAGCGTGTGCCGCAGGGCGTCGCCGAGCCCGGCGTGGGCGTCCGGGTCGTCGGCGTAAACATCGAGCAGCAACGCCGGCACGCTCGGCGTCGGGAACTTCGGCCCGCCCCCGGAAGTGCCCGAGAACCCGCCGTGCTCCGGGTCGTATTGCCCGCGCAGACGATCGGCCACCTCGAGCACGTCGCCCCGCGTCACCGCCCCGGGCGGCGCATCCGCCCCCGCCAACTGACGGGCGACCGCCTCGGCCACCCGCTGCCCCTGCTCGATCACCTCGCCCGGCCGCTCAGCCCACGCCCCTCCGAGGGCTTCCACCACCTGCGGGAAGCTCGGCCGGCCGTACGCCGGCGTCGGCGGGATGTACGTCCCGGCCCAGAACGGCAGCAAGCCTCGCCCCGTCCCAGCAACCTCATCGCCGTCGCTTTGCGAAACTTCCGGGGGGGTGAGGAAGAGGTTGAGGGGCCAGCCGCCGCTGCCGGTCATGAGTTGGGCGGCGGTCATGTACAGCTCGTCGACCTCGGGTCGTTCTTCGCGGTCGACCTTGATGCAGACGAAGCGTTGGTTCAGCGGCGCGGCGATCGCGGGGTCTTCGAAGACCTGGCGTTCCATGACGTGGCACCAGTAGCAGGTGGCGTAGCCGATCGACAGAAAGACCGGAACCCCGCGGCGGGCCGCCTCGGCGAACACGTCGTCGCCCCACGGCCGCCAGTCCACGGGGTTGTGCGCGTGCTGCCGCAGGTACGGGCTGGTCTCGTGGATCAGCGCGTTGGTGAACCGCGGCGGGTCGGCGGGGGAAGCATCGGCGGTCGACAAAACGGTCTCCGTTGAAGGAAGGGACCGCAGTCTAGCGCCGCCGCTACCCGGGCCAGGCCTGCGCCCCGATCAGCGGCACGAAGCGGCACGGCGTCTCGTCGCGGCGGACCAGCCGGTCGTCGTCCGGGTCGCGGCGGAACACGGCCAGCACCTGATCCCGCCGATCGCCCAGCGGGATCACCAGCCGCCCGCCCCCGGCCAGCTGCTCGTCCAGCGCCGCGGGCAACGCCGGGGCCGCCGCCGTCACCACGATCCGGTCGAACGGCCCGAGGTCGGCCACGCCCAAGCTCCCGTCGCCCACCCGCCGGATGATCGCCGCGTCGGGGCAGACCTCGGCCCACCGCTCGGCCGCCGCTTCGGACAACACCGCGTGGCGTTCGACCGTCACCACCTCCGCCCCGAGGGCCGCGAGCACCGCCGTCTGGTAGCCGCTGCCCGTGCCGACCTCCAGGACCCGCAGCCCCGGCGAAACCCTCAGCAACTCGGTCATACACGCCACGACGTAGGGCTGGCTGATGGTCTGGCCCGCGTCGATCGGCAACGCGTGGTCGCCGTAGGCCCGCATGGTCGAGACCCCCGGCCCGACAAAGACGTGCCGCGGCACCCGCCGCATCGCCTCGAGCACCGCCGGGTCGACAATGCCACGCGGCCGAAGCTGACGCTTGACCATCCGCCGCGCGGCTTCCGCCTGAGTCGTGTCCACTCGGGTCTTTCGTGGGGGTCAACCGATTTCACCAAGCCGACGGTCGGTACCGGCTTTATCTCGACGCCTATCCTAATTCAGGCGTCGATTTTTGTGGATAACCAAAGGTTCAAACCGACCAAGTCTGCCCCGTTTGACCTGCGCCGGACGCCGACGCACACTAACCAAAACATTCGCAGGGAGGCGAACCATGGACCAGCGGACCGACGGATCGGCAAACCCGTTCCCTTTTAAATCCTTTACGATGAACCCCACGCCGACGCCGCCAGAACTGCCCCGGCCGGCCGTCGTGGGGTCCATCAGCCACGGCGTGCCCCTGCCCCCCGCTGCCCCCGGCACCCCGCCGCCCGCTCAAACAAGTCCACCCGCCAGCGACACCCCGACGCTGGCCCCCGACGCCGTCGCCACCCCGCGGACGCCGACCCAGCTCAGCCGCGAGCAGATCCTCGACGCCACCGCCGTGTGCCTTGAGGACCTGGGTTACGACGGCACGACCATCCGACGCATCGCCAAGCAGCTCGACTGTGCCGTCGGCTCGATCTACCGCTACTTCGACGACAAGCGGGCGTTGCTCGCGGCCGTGATCCAGCGGCGCTTCGAGCCCGTCCTCGACCGCATCGACCAGGGCGCGCCCGCCGAGGCCTCGGCCGGGCTCTACGTCGAGATCGCCCGCGACCAGCCCGAGCTCTACCGCCTGATGTTCTGGCTCGCCAGCGTCGGCCGCACCGCCGACGCCCCCACCCTGCCGGCCGTCGTCCAGAAGGTCATCGAACGCTGGGCCCGCCAACACGGCGACCCCGCCGCCGCCGAGGCGCTCTGGGCCCGCGTCCACGGCGCGATCCTGCTCGGACGCTCGATCGACGACCTCCACGCCGCCGGCCGGTGACCGCCCGCTCGCTGACCCTCGACGCCCCGGCCAAACTCAACCTCGCCCTCGCCGTCGGGCCGCCCGACCCCGACGACCCCCTCAGCAGGCACCCGATCGCCAGCTGGATGGTCGCGCTCGACTTCGGGGACCGCGTCACGCTGACCGCCCTCGACGACGACGCGTCCCCGTCGTTCGACGTCCGGTTCGCCGACGACGCCCCCGCGCCCCGCGACGTCGATTGGCCCTTGGACGACGACCTGGCGGTCCGGGCCCACGCGGCAGTTGTGGCTCACATCGGCCGGCCGCTGCCGGTCCGGCTGGCGGTCGAGAAACGTGTCCCCCCCGGGGCCGGCCTCGGCGGAGGCTCGGCCGACGCCGCCGCGACCCTCGCCGGACTCGACCGGCTGTTCGGCCTCGGCCTCGGCGAGCCCGGCCTCGAACCGCTCGCCCGCCGGCTCGGCAGCGACGTGTCCTTCGCCCTCGGCCAACACTTCGGACGCGACGCCGCGGTCGTTTCGGGCTTCGGCGAACAACAGCAACCGCTGCCGGTCCGGCCGCCCCTTCACTTCGCCCTGATCCTGCCGACGTTTGGCTGCCCGACCGGCGCGGTCTACCACGCCATCGATCGCTTGCCGCCGACCCGCACCCACGTTTCGACCGATGACGTGCAAGCCCTCGCCGCCGCCGACCCGCTCGGCCCCGACGACCTGTTCAACGACCTCACCCCCGCCGCCGTCGCCGTCCGCCCCGAACTCGGCGACCTGCTTGCTCGGCTAACCCAAACCCTTGGCCGCCCCGTCCACGTCACCGGCTCCGGCTCCGCCTGCTTCGTCGTCTGCGGTTCCGCTCAAGACGCCCGGGACACCGCGACGCTCATCCACGACACCCTCGACGTCCCCGCCCTGCCCACCCGAAGCCGGCCCTGAGCAAGCGAAGGTCCGGATCACTTCCCGACAGACTCCCGCACCAAGTACCCCCGCACCCGCTCCAGCTGCCCCACGCTCAGCGGGTCCGCCGGGTCCAGATACCCCAGCTCCCGCAGCGCCAGCACCCGCCGGTACCGCTCGACGGCCTCGTCCTTCCGCCCCGCTTCGGCCGCGAGGTCGGCGTAAGCCAAAGCGTCCAGCACGTTGTACGGCGACTTCTCCCGCAGCCGCCGGTACGCCGTCTCGGCCGCCGCGCGGTCCGCCGACTCACCAGTGATGCGGGCGAGTTGGTCACGAACCTGCGCCTCAAGCCGCACCGCCGTCCGCGGCCAAGACGCCGGGTCGTCCCCCCCGGCCTCGGCGATCCACCCCAACCCCCGCTCCGCGAACCGCCGGGCCACGTCCGGCCGACCCCGCCGCGCCGCCACCACCATCGGCTCCACCGCCCCCAGCCGCACCCGCCACCGCAGCGCCGCGACGTCCAGCCCCGCCGCGCCCTGCATCGCTTCCAACCGCGTCAACGCCGCCGCCAGGTCGCCCCGCCGCAGCGCCCACTCCGCGTCCGCCGCCGCCGCCTCGTGCCGCACCACCCCAGCCGCGTGGAAGATCAACACCGCCAGCAGCCCCACCCAAGCCGCTCCGCTCAACCCCAACCCCACCCGTCGCCGACGCGGGCCCGTCAACGATCCCCCCCCCGGAACCCCCGGCCCCGCCGCCAGCCCCACCACAAACCACAACAACCCCGCCGACCCCGGCTGAAAAAACCCCATCTCCACCTGGCTGTGAATCAGCAGCACCCCCGCCGCCACCCAACCCGCCACCGCAAAGCCACGCCCCCCTTTCGCCGCCCCGCCCAGCACCGCCGCCACCGCCGCCCACCCCCCCGCCGCCGCCAGCCCAAGAAGCGCCGCCTCCGGCAGCAGCCCCCCCCGCCGCACCACCAGCGACACCCCCACCACCCCGAACGCCGCCGCCACCCCCAGCCACACCCGCCCCCGCGTCCCGATCGCCG
>JBCCOP010000071.1:0-12769 GCA_039025315.1 Planctomycetota bacterium
GATCATCTCGGTCCACAGCCGCAAGCACATCTTCGGCTACAAGTTCATCGCCGCCTCGTCGCTGGCGATCGCCCTCTTCGGCTTCATCGTCTGGGGCCACCACATGTTCACGTCGGGCCAGTCGCCGCTGATCAACTCGGTGTTCAGCCTGCTGACCATGTCCGTCGCCATCCCCTCGGCGATCAAGGTCTTCAACTACCTTGCGACGATGCACAACGGCCGTATCCGCCTCGACACGCCGATGATTTACGCGCTGGGGTTCATCTGGCTGTTCACCATCGGCGGGCTCACGGGCCTGCCCCTCGCCGCCCTATCGACCGACATCCACTACCACGACACTTACTTCGTCGTCGCCCACTTCCACTACGTCATGGTCGGCTCGACGCTGTTCGCCTTCCTCGCGGGCATGTACCACTGGTGGCCCAAGATGTTCGGCAAGATGTACGACGAGTTCTGGGGCCGCGTCGGTGCGGCGATGGTGTTCATCGGCTTCAACGCCACGTTCTTCATCCAGTTCATCGCCGGCAGCCAGGGCATGCCCCGCCGCTACGCCGACTACGACCCGCAGTATTTCATCTACCACCTGACCTCGACGCTCGGCTCGTACGTCCTGACCGTGGGCCTGTTCATCGTGCTCTACAACTGGGTCCACTCGCTCGCGGCAGGCGCCGCCTTCGGCCGACTGTTCGGGCGGGTCGCTACGTTCGGGCTGCGGGACTGGTCCACGCCGATGCGTAAGGCCCCCGCCAACCCTTGGGGCGCCAACACGCTGGAGTGGCATACCCCGAGCCCGCCGCCCCACGAGAACTTCACCTACGAGCCCGAGGGCGTCGAGCCCTACGACTTCGACGGCTGGGACTACGACGAGTCGATCGACGGCTACGTCCGCAAAGAGGGCTACGTCGAGAAGGCGGCGCACTAAATCCGGAAGGGTGAAGGCGGAAGTCTGAAGTAAAACTCAAGCCCCGAGCTCCTCTTTTTGCCTTAAACTTCTGCCTTCCGGTTTCAACCTTCCGGATTCGACCCATGAGCGACGCCCACGGCCACGACCACCCGCCCCATCTGGCGCACCATTTTGAGACGCCCGAGCAGCAGATGGAGTCGGGCAAGCTCGGGATGTGGGTGTTCCTCGCCACCGAGATCCTGATGTTCGGGGGCCTGTTCTGCGCCTACGCCGTGTACCGCGGCAACCACCCCGAGGTCTTCCTGTTTGCGCACCAGGCGCTCGACACGAACTGGGGGGCGATCAACACGGCCGTGCTGCTCGCGTCGTCGTTTACGATGGCGTGGGGCGTGCGGGCGGCCCAGCTCGGCCAGACCCGGCTTCTCGTTGCGCTGCTGAGCCTGACGCTGCTCGGCGGCGGCGGGTTCATGGTCATCAAGACTATTGAATACGAGTCGAAGTACGAGAAGAGCCTCTGGGTCGGCGGGCTCAACGCGTTCTACCAGTCCGGCGGCCAGCTCGCCGACGCCGACAAGGCGAAGAAGGCGGCCGACTACGTCTCGCACCACGGGTACGACCACGGCGGCGATAAGCACGGGGGCGAGTCACACGCCGGCAAAGACGGTGACCACCACGGGGACCAACACACCGAGCACCACGACGAACCCCAGCCCGAGCCGGCCCCCGTCGCGGCGGCCCCGGTGGTCGCCGGGTCGCAGATCAACCGCCCGGCCGACCCGGAATCCGGCCTGGTCACCGACCTCGTGGTGAACCCGACCCCCAGCGTCGCCCGGGCCCAGTCGATGTTCACGGGCGTCGGCGAGATCCAGGCCAAGCACCAGGGCAGCCACTACCCCGAATTCAACGAATTGGCGCCGGACGACACGCAGGCGACCCACATCTTCTTCCAGATCTACTTCATGATGACCGGGCTCCACGGCGTCCACGTGCTGATCGGCATGGGCCTGATCGGCTGGATCACCTGGGCCGCCGGCGGGCCGATCACCAAAGCGGCCGTCGGACCAATCGCGTCGCTCGGGCTCGGCGGGTACCTGCTGTTCGTCGGCTTCCTAGTCGCTTTCCCGGGCTGGCTCATCGCCTCGATCGCGGTCTGCGGCGTCGCCGCCGTGGCCAGTGGCGTGCTGAACGTACTCCGGCTCAAGGGCTTCGCCGGCCCCGCCTTCAGCCCCGACTACTACACCCCCGTCGATCTCGTCGGGCTCTACTGGCACCTGGTCGACCTGATCTGGATCTTCCTGTTCCCGCTGCTGTATCTCATCCACTGACACCCAGATGTCCCACGAAGCCACCCACCACGAGACGCACGACGACCACGGCGGTCACGGCGGTCACGGCCACCACGTCGTGTCGCTGCCCCTGCTGGGCGGCGTCTTCCTCATCCTGATGTTTCTGACGTTCATCACCGTGGGCGTCACCGTGTTCGACTTCGGCTACACCATGAACCTCGTGGTCGCGATGGCCATTGCGCTGGCCAAGGCCGTGTTCGTCGGGCTGTACTTCATGCACCTGCGGTGGGACGCGCCGCTGAACGGTTTCATCCTCGTGATCTCGCTGCTGTTCGTTACGCTGTTTATCACCATCTCGCTGATCGATACCGGCCAGTACGCCGAACGCCAGGAAGCGGCCGCGCTCCGCGCGGCGCCGGCACCGGCGCCTTGAGCGTTTCGGCACCGCGCCGAAACTTGAGACACCACGTTAACGGTCCGCCGGTGAGGGCCTAGACTCCCTGCGTGAGCGACACGGCCTCCCCCCTGCCTTCGGACTTTCCCGCCGATACTTTCGGCGACCGCCCCGCCCGTCAACCCGCGAGCCTCCCGCCAGCCAAGACCCACCGCGTGCCCCGCCGGACCGGCGACCTGGGGATGGCGTTGTTCCTCGCCAGCCTCGCCGCGCTGTTTCTCAGCTCGATGCTGGGGTACGTGCTGGTCCGCGTCTCAAAGACCCGGGTGGTTATGGACCCGGACAACCCCGGCGTGGAGGCTTTCCCCGCCACCGCCCCGCCGCTGGGCAGCATCAGCATGCCGGTCTCGCTCTGGGTCTCGACGCTGGTGATCCTCGCGTCGAGCGTCACGATCCACCTGGCGGTCAAGTACGTCCAGCGGGAGAAGCAGTTCAAGTTCCGCTTGGCCTTGGGCGCGACGCTCGGGCTGTCGCTGCTGTTCCTGATCGTGCAGACCCCGAGCATGTGGTCGCTGCTCTCGGCCCACGACTCGGCCAACGTCGACAACACCATGTTCGGCGTGATCTTCTTCCTCGTGCTGATCCACGCGCTGCACGTCATCGGCGGCATCGCGCCGCTGGCCGTCGTCACCTACCGCGCCGGGCAACACCGCTACGACCACGAGCACTACGCCCCGGTCCGCCACGTCGCCCACTACTGGCACTTCCTCGACGCGATCTGGCTGTTCATGTTCGGCGTGTTCCTGATCACCGGATAAAGACCAGAAATAGCTGCGACGCCAGGCGTCGCTGACGCCCAAGTAAAAACCCGCCGCAGATGCGACGGGTTTTGTGTTTCGGATTGTCCGTATGCTTCAGCGTTTCGAGAACTGGAACCGCCGGCGGGCACCGCGTTGGCCGTACTTCTTGCGTTCAACTTGCCGCGGGTCGCGGGTCATGTAGTCCTTCTCGCGGAGGGTCGCCTCGAGCGACGGGTCGTAGCCGACCAGGGCCCGGGCGACGCCGAGGAGGATGGCCTCGGCCTGGCCGGTGATGCCGCCGCCGGTGGTGGTGACGATGACGTCGAGGTTGCCCAGCGTGCCGGTCGCTTCGAGCGGGGCGACGCAGGCCCGGCGGTGCTGCGGCTCGCTGAAGAACTCCTCGACCGTCTTGTTCTTGGCCTTGGGGCCCGAGATCACGAACTTGCCCTGACCCTCTTCGGCGGGCTTGACGCGGACCCGGGCGATGGCGGCCTTACGCCGGCCGGTGCCCCAGACGAAGCCGCCCTTGTCGGGCTTGGCCGGCTCGCGGAGCGGGCGAACCGGGGCCTCGGGGGCGGACTCGGCTTCACCGGCCGGCATCGCGACAGACTCGCCTACCGGGCCGGAGCTTCCGGGGGCGTCGAGAGTACTAGTGGTTTCGTTTTCCATAGTCAGGGATCGCTTCGTTGAAACTTCAGGAAATCCAAGAGGTCAGGACGTGGCCGCGACTTCGTACGGCCGGGGCCGCTGCGCGGCGTGGGGGTGTTCTTCGCCGGCGTAGACGTTGAGCTTCTTTAACAGGGCGCTGCCGAGGCGGTTCTTAGGCAGCATCCGGCGGACCGACTCCTCGATCAGCCGCTCGGGGTGGGTCGCCAGCACCTGCCGGTAGCTGCGGAGCTTCCGGCCCGAAGGGTGGCCCGAGTAAGACTCGTGGAACTTCTGGTCCAGCTTGTTGCCGGTGAGCCGGACCTTCTCGGCGTTGAGCACGATCACGAAGTCGCCCACGTCGTGGTGCGGCGTGTAGGTCGGCTTGTCCTTGCCCATCAGCACGGTGGCGATCTTCGTGGACAGCCGGCCCAGGACCTGATCGGCGGCGTCGATCACCACCCACTCACGCGGGACTTCGTGGTTCTTGGCCAGGGTCGTTTGGCGGTTCATCGTTCGGGGTCCGGGGCGGGTGCGGTCTCTTTCAAAACGTCGCCCGTCGTCTGGACGGTGGGAACAAATTCCCACGCCGCAGGCGGGTCGCCGTCAAGCGAGCCCCCGCGGGGAGCGGCTCGCAGGCGGATTCTTCGACGGAAGCGGGGGAAAGGGCGACACGCCGGCCCGCTCGGCCGAGTCGAAGAGTGTAACCCGGACCCCCGTGCTGTCAACCGCGCCGGGTCCGCCGGGACGCCGCCGACTTGATGCGCCGGCCGAGGTTTGGCACACTATACGATCCGACGGTTTTGACCCCACGACGCCCAACCTTTCACCAGACCCGACATGGCCAACTCCCCCTCCGCCCGCAAGCGTATCCGCCAGAACGACCGCTCCCGCGCCCGCAACCGCTGGATCAAGGCCGACTACCGCCGGCAGATCAAGGACTACCGCGAAGCGATCCTCCACGGCAGCGTCGAGGACGCCGAGACGCAACTCAAGGGCATCTACAAAACGCTCGACCAGGCCGCCTCGACCCCGGCCTTGCACAAGAACACCGCCAGCCGCTACAAGAGCCGCCTCGCCGCGAAGCTCAACGAGAAAAAAGCCGGCGCCTGACCAAGCGTTAAGACCTCAGCCTGGGCTTTCCGAATCGCGGAGGGTGCTTGGCGCTTGATTAGTCTGAGTCTGCGCGGCACGCGGTGCGGTCCCTAACCCGCCGCTAAACTATATGCGGCGCTAGCCGTCGGAAAACTACCGTGACCCAGCTCGACACCGCCGCCGATCCCCGCGACCCGCTCGCCGCCTTCGCCGAGCGTAAGGTCTGGATCGACGGACGGCTGGTCCCGGCAACCGAAGCCAAGGTCTCGGTCTTCGACCATGGCCTGCTCTACGGCGACGGCGTGTTCGAGGGCATCCGCGTCTACCACGGCCGGGTCCTCAAGCTCCGCACCCACCTCCGCCGGCTCTTCGACTCGGCCAAGTCCATCCGCCTCACCCCGGCCTACACCGAGGACGAACTCTTCGACGCCGTCAAGCAGACCGTCGCCGCCAACGGCATGGACTCGGCCTACATCCGCCTCGTCCTCACGCGCGGCCCCGGCACCCTGGGCATCGACCCCGTGCCCTGCCCCCACCCCGCCACGTTCATCCTGGTCGCAGCCCTTAAGCTCTACCCCCAGACCTTTTACGACGAGGGGCTCAAGCTCATCAGCTCTTCGTTTATCCGCACGAACCCCCAGGCCCTCTCGCCCCGGATCAAGAGCCTCAACTACCTCAACAACATCCTCGCCAAGACCGAGGCCCTCGACGCGGGCGTGCTCGAGGCGGTGATGTACAACGACCGCGGCTTCGTCGCCGAGGCCACCGCCGACAACCTGTTCGTGGTGCAAAAGTCCGGCAAGGGTACGAAGGTCGTCACCCCCCCGCTGACCGCGGGTTGCCTCGAGGGCGTGACCCGCAACCTCGTGCTCGACCTCGCCCACGCCGCCGGCTTCACGACGGCCCAGGAAGACCTGACCCGCCACGACCTCTACACCGCCGACGAGCTGTTCCTCACCGGCACCGGCGCCGAGGTCATCCCCGTCGTCAACCTCGACGGCCGCGACCTCGGGACCCCCGGAAGCCCGGCCGCCGGCCGGCCGGGGCCCGTCACTCGGCAGCTTATTTCCGCGTTCCGTGAAATGGTCACCGACGCGCCGGAGGATTAGCCGCCAAGGACGCCAAGAGCGCCAAGGACAGCCGACCCAAGTCGTGGCGGAGGCTGCTTGTGCCTCACGGCATCCCGATCCGATCGTTTGTATTTTCCCTTCCTTGGCGTCCTCCGCGTCCTTGGCGGTTTCATGTCTTTAATCGACCACCTGAGCTACCTCACCGCCGACCTGCCCGGCACAGGCGGGGTGCTCAAGCGGCGTCCCGAAGACTTCCTCGTCGACGAGCAGCCGCTCTACGAGCCCTGCGGCGAGGGTGAGCACCTCTACCTATTCGTCGAGAAGAAGCGGGCGACGACGCTCGACGTCGCGCGGCGGCTGGCCAAGGCGTTCCGCGTCAAGCGATCCGACGTCGGCTACGCCGGATTGAAAGACAAGCACGCCGTGACGCGGCAGCACGTTTCGGTCCATCTGCCGGGCTCGACGCCGGCCGAGGACGCCGAGGGGCTGGCACGGTTTGCCGATTACCCCTACGCCCAGGTGATCTGGGCCGACCGGCACACCAACAAGCTCAAGCGTGGCCACCACGGCGGCAACCGCTTCGTGATCTACGTGCGGGACGTCGCGCCCACGGCCGTGCTGCACGCCAAGCCGATCCTCGACCGGCTCGCCGCCGAGGGCTTCCCGAACTACCTCGGCGAGCAGCGGTTCGGCTACCGGCAGAACTCGCACACCCTCGGCCGGCTGCTGCTCCGCGGGCAATGGCAGGACTTGCTCGACGAGATGTTGGGCGGACCGCTGGAGATCGAAGGCGAAGAAGTCCGGGATGCACGGCGGGCATACGAGACGGGCGATTACGACCGGGCGTTAGAACTTATGCCCAAAAGCCTGCGCGGCGACCGGCAGGCGCTCGACGCGTTGCGGCAGCACAAGACACCCGAAGCGGCCGTGAAGGCGATCGACCGCACGCAACGCGACTTCCTCGTCTCGGCCACCCAGTCGGCGGTGTTCAACGCGGTGGTCGATGCCCGCCTGCGGGACGCCGCGCTGAGCCAACTCCTCCCGGGGGACCTGGCCTGGAAGCACGACAACCGCGCCTGCTTCGCGGTAGACGCCGCGACGGCCAACCTGGAGAACGGGCCCGACGGCCGGATGAACACGCTGGAGGTTTCGCCGTCGGGCCCGTTCTGGGGCCCGGGCATGACCCGGCCCGGCGGGGTCGTCCTCGAACGCGAACTCGCCGCGCTGCACGACGCCGGCCTGAGCGAAGACGACTTCGCGGGCCACGCCGGCGTGAGCACCGACGGCACCCGCCGACCGCTACGTGAACGCTTGACCGACGCCGAGTGCTCCGGTGGCGTGGACGAGCAAGGCCCCTACCTGCGGCTGGCCTTCACGCTCGGACGCGGCGCTTACGCCACCATGGCGGTGCGGGAGATCATCAAAACCCCGGACCACGGCGACGGCTCGACAACCCCCTGACCACGCCGCACAATACCCGATCCAACCTCCAAAACCCGAACCCCAGACCCCAGACCCCATGAAAGCCAACGACATCAAGCCCGGCCAGGTCCTCAACCTCGACGGCACCGCCTACCTCGTGACCCGGACCGAGACCGTCAAGCCCGGCAAGGGCGGCGCGTTCGTCCAGACCAAGCTCAAGAGCATCAAGCACGGCAACGTCACTGAAAAACGCTTCCGCAGCGTCGACGAGGTCGAAGCCACCAACCTCGACCGCCGCGACGTCGAGTACCTCTACCGCGACGGCAGCGGGGCCGTGTTCATGGACGGCGAGACGTACGACCAGTTCACCATCCCCGACGACATCCTGGGTGACACCCTGCTGTTCATCAAAGCCAACGAGTCGATCAAGGGGTTGTTCCTCGAGGGCAACTGCATCACCGTTGAGCTGCCCGCCGCGGTCGAGCTGGCCATCACCGAAACCGAGCCGGGGATCAAAAACGCCACCGCGACGAACGTGATGAAAGAAGCGGTCTGCGAAACGGGCCTCAAAGTGCGCGTCCCGCCGTTCATCAAAGAGGGCGAGGTCGTGCGGATCAACACCGAGAGCCGGGAATACCTGAACCGCGCGAGCGGGTAAATACGACCTTTCCGCTGCGGATTGCTGCGTATCGCCGCGTGAGTATGCTCAAGTCATGGACGACTCCAAAGGCACGCTGGTGATCGGGGCGGGCGTCTCGGGGATGGCTTGCGCCCGGGTCCTGACGTCGGCGGGACAAAGCGTGACGGTGCTCGACAAGGGCCGGGGACCGGGCGGGAGGCTGGCGACACGCGTCTCGCGCTCCGGGCCGGTGTTCGACCACGGGGCGCAGTACCTCACGGCCCGGAGCGTGACGTTCCAGCAGCAGGTCGACGCCTGGATCGACGCGGGGGTAGCGGCGAAGTGGGACGGGAGGTTCGTGGACCTGCGCGACGACGGGCCGCTACACGCGACGGTCCGGGAGGCGGAGCGTTACGTCGGCACGCCGGGCATGTCGTCGATCGTCGCGTCGATGTGTGGTTCGGCCGATGGGCTGGACGGGCCGCACCACGGCGTGCGGGTGGGGGCGCTGGAAAAAACCGACGCCGGCTGGATGGCGCAAGACGAAGCGAGTGGTTCATACGGCCCGTTCGCCCGCTGCGTGGTCTCGGTGCCACCGCCTCAGGCCCGCGAACTGCTGGCCAAACCGGCCCCGGGCTTGGCCGACGACCTGGGAGATGCGACCGTCCAACCGACGTGGACACTCATGCTCTCGTTCGCCGACCCGCTGGACCTCGACGAACCGTTCGACGCGGCCTTCGTCGAGCGTCAAGACAACGAACTGTCGATGATCTGCCGCAACTCCGGCAAGCCGGGCCGACCGACCATCGACAAATCGGGCGACTGCTGGGTCGCCCACGCCCGCTCCGACTGGTCGCAGCAACACCTCGAAGACGACCGGGCCGCCGTCGCCGCCACGCTGGTCGCCGCCTTCTCTCGCGCGGTCCGCCGGCCGATGCCCACGCCCGCCTACGCCGCCGTCCACCGCTGGCGCTACGCCAACACCGTCGAGCCGCTGCCCGACCGCTGGCTCTACGACCCGGACCTCGGCCTCGGCGTCTGCGGCGACGCCTGTACCGCCGGCAGCCACACCAACATCGAACGCGCCTACCTCAGCGGCCTCGGCCTCGGCGAACGCCTCGCCGGCCATTAGGCCTAAAACCCCGCGTGCCCCCGCCCCGCCTCTACCACGACCTCGCCTGGCTCTGGCCCCACCTCTCGCCGCCCGAGCACTACACCGCCGAGGCCGCGATGCTCGACCGGCTCATCGCCGGACACCTCGGCCCCACGCCGCAACGCGTCCTGGAACTCGGTGCCGGCGGCGGCCATACCCTGGCCCACCTCGACGCCCGCGGCGGACGCGGCGGCCGGCACCACGCCGTCGCCGTCGACCTCTCCGACCCGATGCTCGCGCACTGCCGCCGCCTGATCCCCGGCATCGAGACCCACGCCGCCGACATGCGCGACGTCCGCCTCGACCGGACTTTCGACGCCGTGCTCATCCACGACGCGATCGACTACCTGCTCACCCCCGCCGACGTCGCCGCCGCCCTCGCCACCGCCCACGCCCACCTCCGCCCCGGCGGCCTCGCCTTCGTCGCCCCGACCTACACCCGCGAAACCTTCATCGACGGCGACGTCGCCGACGACGGCACCACCACCGACTCCGAAGAACTGACCTACTTCACCTACGTCCACGACCCGGACCCGGCCGACGACACCTTCGAGATGATCCTGCTTTACCTCATCCGACCCCGCCCCGAGCCGCACACGCCGGCCCCGTCTCGACGCGGCGTACGAGTCATCGAAGACCGCCACACCTGCGGCCTGTTCTCCCACGGCCGTTGGCTAAAGATGATGCAGCAGGCCGGGCTCAAACCCGAGCCCCCGGTGCCTCATGGAGACAACTGGTCTCTTTATGTAGGCCGCCGATCCTAGGTTTAGGTGATCCGCCTGCCTCAACTCGACACCGCTAGACGAAAGCGGGTGAAGGGATTCGAACCCTCGACATTCAGCTTGGGAAGCTGACGCTCTACCAACTGAGCTACACCCGCAGTATGGTCACAACACTTTACCTACTCATAGGCTTACAAAGTAAAAATGTGCTGGCTCTTTTCGCTCTCCAAGGTTTTTCCGACTGTGTTTGTCGCCGGTCGCCATCATTGAGCCCGGTTTCTTAACGGCTGAGGGAAGCGGACTCGGTAAAAACGGAGAGGGAGGGATTCGAACCCTCGTTACGCTTGCGCGTAAACACGAATTCCAGTCGTGCGCCTTCAGCCGCTCAGCCACCTCTCCGGCAGGTCGCCGACCCCGTGTCGATCGCAAACACGACGCGGGACGGTCGAGCGAATCGGTATCGTATGAACTTGGTGCCGGCTGACAAGCGGCCGGCGGAACGGTCGCGGGGGTGAAGCGGAGCGTGACATGGGAGGCGTAGACACGGCAGCGGCATGGTCGGGGCTGGTGGTGGTGGACAAGCCGGTGGGCCTGAGCTCGATGGACGTGGTGCGGCGGGTGCGGCGGTCGGCGTCGCGGGGGGCGGGGGTCAAGAAGACTAAGTGCGGCCACGCGGGAACGCTGGACCCTCTGGCGAGCGGGGTGGTGGTCTGCGGGATCGGACGGGCGACCAAGTTGCTGGACCGGCTGATGGGGCAGACGAAGGTGTACGAGACCGAGGTGGACCTTTCGGCGTTCACGAGCACCGAGGACCGCGAGGGGCCGCGGGCCGAGGTCGCGGTGGCGAGGCCGCCCGACGCCGCGGCGGTGGCGGCGGCGTGCGCGGCGATGGTGGGGCCGGCGGTCGAGCAGGTGCCGCCCCGCTTCTCGGCGATCCATATCGACGGGCGGCGGGCTTACGAGCTGGCCCGCCAGGGGGAAGACGTGGCGATGCGGCCGCGGCGGGTGCGGATCGACGCGGTCGAGCTGCGGGGTTACGGCTGGCCGGTCGCGCGGCTGCGGGTGGTGTGCGGCAAGGGGACGTACATCCGCAGCCTCGGGCGGGACCTGGGCGTGGCGCTCGGCACCGGGGGGCACCTCGCGTCGCTGCGGCGGACGGCGGTGGGCGACTGCCGGGTGGAAGACGCGTTGCCGATCGAGCGGTTCGACGAGCCGCTGACGGCCGGGGAGTTGCTACCGGTGCCGGGGCAGGGTTGAACGCGGGCGGTAGAATCGCGGCCGATGTGGGACGACGGCGAGACGGCGATGCCGGACGACGGCGACTCCGGGGCTTACGGCCGGGCCGCGGTGTCGGTGTGGGTGGCGGCGGGTCTGTGGCTGGCGGTCGCGGGGTGCTGCGTGCTCGGGGTGGCGGTGGTGGGCCTGGTCCCGCTGGACGAGGTGCGTCAACAGGACACGGGCGGGCAGGTTCCGCCGGAGGTGTGGGACCAGCTCGGTCAGGCGCAGCCGGTGCTGCCGGCCGCGGCGGCGGTGATCGGGCTGCTGACGCTCGTGCCGGCGGTGGTGGCGGTGGTGCTGGGCTTCCGGGTCCGGCGCGGCGGGCGGGGGGCGACGCGGACGTGTCTCGTGCTGGCGTGGATCGGGCTGGCGGTGCTGGGGGTCTCGCTGCTGCTGTCGCTGCCAACCGTCCTGCGGGGCGGGGTGTGCAATGTGCTGTTCACGGCGGGGCTGACGGCGGTCTTCGTGTGGTGCGTGGTGAGCCTGCACCGGGCGCTGCAGAGCGGGCCGGTCGATCTCGCGGGTTACGACGGGTCGGAGGACCCGTGGGAGACGCGGCTGTAAGCCGGGGGTGGGGCGCGCGCGGCTACGATGCGGCTCCGGACCGATTCACCGAACTGGAGAGCACCATGCAACGCCGCTGGACCCCGCTGTTGACCTTGCTGTTGGTGGCTGCCGGTTTCGCCGCGGCCCCGGCGGCCGCGCTGGATTCCGAGCACCAGGCCGAGGCCCGCGTGGCGATCGAGCGCGGGCTCGACTACCTGCGCACCACGCAGAACCCCGACGGCAGCTGGGCCCCGCAGCCCGGCCCGGCGATCACGGGGCTGGTCGTCGCCGCCCTGCTCGACCAGCCCGACCTCGGGCCCGACGACCCGGTCGTCGCCCGCGGCCTGCAATACATCATGGACCGCGCCCAGCCCGACGGCTCGATCCGCGACGGGGCCGACGGCATCCTCGCCAACTACAACACCGCGATCTGCCTCTCGGCCCTCGCCCGGGTCCACGACGACCCCGACGTCGCCGCCGTGATCGACCGGGCCCAGGCCTTCCTCAAAGACCTCCAATGGTCCGTCGGCGACGTCACCCCCGAGGGCGAGACCGTCACCCGCGACCACCCGTTCTTCGGCGGCGCGGGCTACGGCAACAGCGGCCGGCCCGACATGTCCAACACCCAGTTCATGCTCCAGGGACTCGCCGACTCCGGCGTCGACTGCGACGACCCCGCCTTCGTCAATGCGCTGGTCTTCATCGGCCGCTGCCACGGCATCGAGGCCAACGACTTCTTCCCCGAGGGCACGATCGTCAACGACGGCGGCGTGATCTACTCGACCGCCATCAACCGCGACCACACCGACATCCCCGTCAGCTACGCCAACCCCGA
>JBCCOP010000072.1:0-12734 GCA_039025315.1 Planctomycetota bacterium
AGGCGGTAACATCCGTACCAGAGCTCGCCGTCCATGGCTTGGTTCTCCTTGAAAAGGGTGATGGAACACCCAAGTCAAGGCGGCGAGACTCTTTACTGGCCAGTCAGCGGCGTAGATGAAAAAGGTTGTGAGGGAGGGGGGCAGCAGATTTGGTGCGCGCGCTAAGACATGTAAAGTCGGGCGAAAATGGGGGGCGGCGGGAAAATTTTCAAGCCACGTTGCCGTCGGGAGATGCGGGGCGGTGGCGACGGGGAATCAGGGGGAAATCGCGCACAAAACGTGCGCTGCGGCCCTTGGTGTCGGACCTCGGAGGACGGCGGCGACCCGGGACAGGCAAGGCCGGGGCCGTGGACGCATCCGGGGGCCGGGTCGAGCGACGCGTGTCGGCGGCGATGCCCGGGGTACCACCTTGTCGGAAACCCCCGGGGTCCACGGCAGCCGCGGCTCGGCCGGGGGCGCACGCCCGTGAGGTTGTTGCAGATCGTTTCTGAACCACCACGGAGATCGCGGAGGCACGGAGACACTGAGAAAACCGTAAGCAGGGTGTTTAAACCAAATTTCTGCTTCTTCTCCGTGCCTCCGTGTCTCCGTGATCTCCGTGGTGGATCAAAACGACAACCAGCAACCCAACCACCCCGCCGCGGCGGCCGCGAAGCGGTGCGGGTGGGGGCGTGGGGTGCCCGCTCTTGGGCAACCCGTTGGTGAGTAACGTCGGTGCCGGCCGCCGCCGGTTCCGGGGCAACAAAAAACCCCCGCGTCGGCGGGGGTGGAGAAGTGGGCCATGCAGGACTTGAACCTGCGACCTCCTCGATGTCAACGAGGCGCGCTAGCCAACTGCGCCAATGGCCCGGCCGGGGCGTGAGCCCGAAGCGGGGAGGTCAACTATAAAAAAAGTGCCGCGGCGGGGCAACCGCTCGGTTAGTCGCCGGGCCGTTCGATGGCGCGGGTCTCGTCGCTGAACGGCACGCCGGTCCGCCACGCCGCCCGGCCCAGGAGGTGGGCGGCGACGGGCATGGTGAGGCAGAGGAAGATGATGGCGACGACCGCACGGACCACGGCCGGGCCGTCGCCCAGGCCCATGGCCGCCCCGCCGAGGGCGAGGGCGGCGCCGAGGGTCGAGGCCTTGCTGGCGACCTGCATCCGCATGTAGGCGTCGGGCATGCGCAGCAGGCCGACTGACGCGAGCAGCACCAGCAGGCAGCCGGCGGTGGCGAGGGCGAGAGTCGCGATGAGCCAGAGCGTCGCGGTCACGGCCGGGCCCTCTCGAGGTACCACGCCAGGGCGACGGTGCCGATGAAGACGGTCAACGCCAGCAGCACCGCCAGGTCCACCAGCGCCGGCTGTCCGTAGACCCAGGCCAGCATCCCGACCACCGCCGCGGCGGCGACGACCAGCAGGTCCAACGCCACGACGCGGTCCGGCAGGCTCGGGCCCTTGACCAGCCGCACGGCCGCGCACAGCATGCCGACGCCCAGCACGCCCAGCAGGACGTACGCCGACGCCAACGCCCAGGGGTGGTCCGCCAGGGTCATCGCAGTAGCTCCAGCACCCGACGCTCGAAGCCGTCTTTGATGTCGCGGCGGAACTCGGCGGGGTCGTCGGCGAACATGGCGTGGACGTAGAGCGTCCGGCGGTCTTCCGAGAGTTCGAGGCTGAGCGTGCCGGGGGTCAGGGTGATGAGGTTGGCCAGCAGGGTGATCTCGACGTCGGTCTCGGCGTCGAGCGGCACGCCGATGACGGCCGGGCTGCGGTTGGGCCCGGGCGTCACGACGTCGTAGGCGACGCGGAGGTTGGCGAGGACCAGCTCGTAGAAGATGAACAGGCCGAAGCCGATCGCGGCCGGCAGCTTGCGGACGTAGCCGTTCTTGGCCGAGTTGCCGGTGATGGCCCCGAGCCACGCCAGCGCGAGGTACGCCACGGCGAAGCCCATGACGAACTGGGTCCAGCTCGTCGAGCCCATCATGGCCATCCACGCCAGGGCCAGCAGCAGGTTGGTGAGGAACATCTTCATGGTGGGGCCGCCCGGCTGGACTCGGCCGTGACGTCGATGGCTTCCATGGTTTCCGGGGGCGGGGGCAAGACGCCGACGGCTTCGACGTACGCCGCCGGGTCGAGCAGCTGCGTCGCGGCCCGCTGAGCATAGCCCAGCAGCGGCTGCGGCCAGACGCCGAGGGCGGTGGTGCCGAGCACGAGCAGGACCACCGGGGTGACCAGTGCGGCGGGCAGGCGTCGGGGCGTGTGACTTGAATCAGAAGGACGCTCTTTCCAGAACGCCTCGTTCCAGATCTTCATCATGCTCATGATCGTCAGCAGCCCCGCCGCGAGCGCCGCGGCCAGCACCCACCACCGCCCGCCCTCGGCCAGGGCCGACAGCACCGCCAGCTTCGCCCAGAACCCCGACGACGGCGGCAGCCCCGCGAGGCTCAGCGCCGGCAGCAGGAACAGCACCGCCAGGCCCGGCGACGCGAGCGCCAGCCCGCCGATGGGCCGGAGCTGCGTCGTGCCCTCACGCCGGTCGATCAGCCCGGCGACGAGGAACAGCGTCGACTTGATCGTGCCGTGGTGGATCAGGAAGACGACCGTCGCCGCGAGGCCGAGCGCCTGCACGGCGGGGTCGGGGACGCACAGCAGCCCGACGCCGGCGACGATGTAGCCGACCTGGCTGACGCTGTGCCACGCGAGGATGCGTTTCATCTCGTACTGCGTCACCGCGCCCAGGACGCCGGTGAGCATGGTGATCCCGGCCGCGATCAACACCGCGGTGATGACGATCTCTTCGCCGGGGAACACGAGCGTGAACACGCGCACCAGCGCGTAGACCCCGACCTTGGTCAGCAGCGCGGCGAAGACGGCGCAGACGCCGGCGCTCGGGACGTGATAGCTCGCCGGCAGCCAGAAGAACAGCGGGAACACCGCGGCCTTGAGCGCGAACGCGATTGCGAACACCGCCGCCAGCGCGGTGGCCATCGCCGGGTTCTGCTGGCGGACCTCGTGCATGGCGAGGTGTAGGTCGGCGAGGTTGAGCGTGTGGGCCGTGCCGTAGAGCACGCCGGTGGCGGTCAGGAACAGCATCGAGCCGACGAGGTTGAGCGCTACGTACTTGACCGCGCCCTCGAGCTGGGCCCGCCCGCCGCCGAGGCTGATGAGCACGAAGCTCGCGATCAGCAGCACCTCGAACCAGACGTAGAGGTTGAACAGGTCCCCGGTGAGAAACGCCCCGCCGACGCCGCCCAGCAGCACCAGCAGCAGCGGGAAGAAGCCGCGGTGTACATCCCGCCGCGTCGCCTCGGCGAGGCTGAAGACGCAGACCATCAGGCCCATGAACGCGGCGAGCCCCACCATAATTGACCCGAAGCGGTCGGCGGCGAGCGTGATCCCGAACGGCGCGGGCCAAGCCCCGACCTGCAGCACGAGCATGCCGTGTCGGTCCACCGCGACGATCAGCGCGACCGCCGCCGCGAACAGCCCGACGCAGCCCGCCACGCCGACGACGCGTTGCCACAACACGCTGCGCCAGCCGAGCAGGCCCGCCGCCGCGGCGAGCAGCGGGATCAGGATGGGCAGCACCGGCAGCGCGATCACGTGTCGGTCGTCCGCAAGTGGTCCGTGTCGTCGCCCCCGACGGCCGCGCTCGCCCGCCGCACCAGCACCGCGGCGAACGACACGACCGCGAAGCCGATCACGATCGCGGTGAGCACCAGCGCCTGCGGCAGCGGGTCGGCCGCGCCGGGCGGCGGGGCGGTGGCGCCGGTCTCGACCAGCGGGGCCGGCGACCGCGTCAGCCCGGCGCTGACGAACACCGCCAGGTTCGCCCCGTGGCTCAGCAGCAGCACCCCCAGCACCAGCTTCATCAGGCTCCGCCGCATCATCAGGTACAGCCCGCAGGTGAACAGCACCCCGACCGTGATGGACAGCAGCAGCGTCACGCTAATCCTCCTCCCCCATCAGCCCGGTGAGGATCAGCATCGCCGCGCCCAGCACCACGAGGTACACCCCGACGTCGAACACCAGCACCGACCCAACCTTCCCGATGCCGGGCACCGAGCCGAGCCACTGCCCGGTCATGAACGCCTGGCCCCGGAACATCGCGGGCAGCCCGCTGCCGGCGGCCAGGATCAGCCCCACGCCCAGCAGCCGCAGCGGGTCGATCCGCATCAGCCGCCGCGTCGCCCGCACGCCGAACGACAGCGCGTGGGTCGCGAACGCCAGCCCGCACAGCAGCCCGCCGATGAACCCGCCGCCCGGCTCGTTGTGCCCGCGTAGCAGCACCAGCACCGAGAACACCACCAGCAACAGCACGACCAGCCGGGCCGTGGTTTGCAGCACCAACGCGTTCATACGGCCTCCCCGCTGCGCTGAGGGTCTTCAATCCCGGGCCGCGCCCGCCGGCCCGCTCCCCGCCACACCAGCGACGCCACGCCGACCCCCGCCACCGCGACGACCACGATCTCGCCCAGCGTGTCCAGCGCCCGGAAGTCCACCAGGATCACGTTGACCACGTTCCGCCCGAACGCCGCGGGCGACGCCGTGTTCAAGTAGTACGACGACACCGCCGCCGGCAGTTCCACCGTCGCCGAGGCCAGCACCAGCAGCGTGACCACCGACCCGCCCGCCGCCGCGACCAGCAAATCCCGCCCCCGTGCCAGCCGGCCCGACGCCCGCACCGCCCCCGGCAGCCGTAGCAACACCAGCACGAGGATCACCACGACCAGCGTCTCGACCATCAGCTGCGTGATCGCCAGGTCCACCGCGCCGTAGACCGCGAAGATCACCGCCAGCCCGATGCCCGACCCGCCGATGCCGATCACCGCCGCCAGCCGCGACCGCGCCATCACCCCGTACACCGCCCCGGCCATGACCAGCAATGCCAGCACGACCTCGTGGACCCGCAGCGGCCCCGCGATCGTCGCCGCGCCGCCGCCCCGCACCGCCGCCACCGCCAGCGGACCCGCCGCCAACGCCACGACCCCCACCACGAGCAACACGTAACGCCGCAGGTACCCCGACTGCACGACCCGGGTCTGCCACTTCGCCAAACCCATCAGCCCCGCCATCGCCCGCCCGTAACCGCGGTCCGGCCCGTATCGGCCCAGCCCCTGCAGCCCCGCCGGGAACTCCGGCCCGCCCCGCAGCCGGCGGTACAACACATACCCCAGCCCCAACGCGCCGAAGCTCAGCGCGACGATCAGCAGCGACTTGGCGTCGAGCCCGAACATCAGCTTGAGCTTCATCGCCAGTGGTTCGCCGCGGATCGACGACGCCATCGCGCCGCCCAGCGTCGCGTTGAACCCCCCCGGGAGCAAACCGACCAACAGGCCGAGGGCCGCGAGCAGCAACGGCCCGAACGTCATGGACCGCGGCGCTTCGTGCGGCTTCCGCGGCGGCTCGCGGTAGGCCCCCCAGAACGGCCGCAGCGCCAGCAGCAGCGCCGCCCCGACCATGCACAGGTTCGCCACCACCGCCGCCGCGGTCAGCAGCCAGGCCAGCGTCGGCGCCCCGACCTGCGCCTCGAGCATCACCTTCTTGCTCACGTAGCCGAACATCGGCGGGGCGCCCGCCATCGACAGCGCCGCGACCAGCCCCGCCGCCGCCGTCAGCGGCATCAGCGACCGCAGCCCGCCGAGCGCCATCACGTCCCGCGTCCCCGTCTCGTGGTCCACGTTGCCGGCAACCATGAACAGCGCAGCTTTGTACAGCCCGTGGGCGAACAGGAACGCGACCATCGCCTTGATCGCCGTGTCCGTCCCGAGGCCCAGCAGCATCACCAGCGTCCCCAGCACGCTGATCGTCGTGTACGCCAGGATGCCCTTCAGGTCCCGCTGCCCGACCGCCATCACCGCGCCCAGCAGCATCGTCACCGCCCCGACCGTGGTGACCACGGCCACCCACAGCGTCCCGCCCGCCAGCGCCGGGTGCAGCCGCGCCAGCAGGAACACCCCCGCCTTGACCATCGTCGCCGAGTGCAGGTACGCCGACACCGGCGTCGGCCCCGCCATCGCCGCCGGCAGCCAGAAGTGGAACGGGAACTGCGCGCTCTTCGTGAAACACCCGATCAGCACCAGCACCAGCATCGCCGGGAACAACGCGTGGCCCTGGATCGCCCCCGCGTGCTCGACCAGCACCGACACCCGCAGCGCCTCGTTCAGCAGCAGGCCCAGCGAGACGCCGATCGACCCCAGCAGGACCAGCCCCGCCAGCAGCGCCAGCCCGCCGCCGCCGGTAACCAGCAGCGCCTTGAGCGCCGCGTCGCGGTTGTCCGGCTTGCCGTGGTTGAACCCGATCAGCAGGTACGAGCTGACGCTGGTCATCTCCCAGAACACGAACAGCGCGATCAGGTGGTCGCTGACCACCATCCCCAGCATCGCCCCCATGAACACGAACAGGTACGCAAAGAACAGCCCCAGCCGCGGGTTACCCCGCAGATACCCCCCGGCGTAGACCACAATGAGCGCCCCGATCCCGCTCACCAGCAGCGACATCGCCCCGGCCAGCCCGTCGCCCCGGAAAGCCAACTCGACCCCCAGCGACTCGGCCCACGGCAGCGTTTGGTTCAGTTCACCCGCCGCCACGGCAGGCCAGTTGACCAGCCAATACACAAACACGGCCGCCGGCCCCAACGCCAACACCCACCCCGCCGCGTCCCCCAGACGCCGCGTCGCCCACGGCGACACCGCCGCCAACCCGAACAGTCCCAGCACCGTCCACAACATCGGCGACAGGGTAGACCACAACCGCTACCCCCGCCACGCGAGCCGCCGCAAAGTGTTCACCCCGCCAATATCTCCGTCGAGCCCCGACTCTATGAACCAATATTATTGTATTTATTGAACTTATGGTGAAATTGGAGAGACGATCAGCCGTCGGTGAGATTAAAATTTCTGATGCCGACGGATTGAAATTGATAAAAATTTATACTACGATGGCGGACCGTGCAGAACATGCGTCTCTTCTCCGACGTGGCCCGCTGTCGAAGCCTCTCTGAGGCCGCGGCCCTGCACGGCATCACCCAATCGGCCGCGAGCCAACGCGTCCGCAGCCTTGAAAAACACCTCGGCGTCGAGCTCCTGGACCGCAGCGTCCGGCCCGTGTCGCTCACCCCCGCCGGCAAGGTCTATTTGAAAGGCTGTCGGGAGCTGGTGGCCCGCTCGGACGCGATCGAGCAGGAAGTCCGCCTGATGAACAACGACCTGGCGGGCGTGGTCCGGGTCTTCGCCATGTACTCCGCCGGCATCGGCTGGATGGGCGAGGTCCAGGCCGCGTTTGCGACCCGCTGCCCCGACGTGTGCGTGGAACTGCACTACGACCGGCCCGACGAGATCCACCGGGCGGTGACCGAGGGCCGCTGCGACCTGGGGCTGGTTTCGTTCCCCGAGCAGTGGCCGGCGGTCGGGTCCCGGCGGCTGCGGGACGAGCCGATGGCCCTGGTCTGCCCCGCCGGGCACCCGCTTTCGCGGGAAATCGAACCCGTCGGGCTCGACCGCCTGACGGGCCAGCGTCTCGCGGCGATCACCCCGGAGCTGCCGCTGGGGCGGTGGACGCTGCAGAGCATCAAGCGGGCCGGCGGCGAGCCGGTCCTGGTCGACACCTTCGACAACATCGACACCCTCAAGGCGGCCGTGATCGAGGGCAACTGCTCGGCGATCCTGCCCGCGCGGACGGTCCAACGCGAAGCGGCGTCGGGCCTGCTCAAAACCCTCCGCACGGCTCCTACACTTTCCAGACCGGTTGGGCTGATCTACGACAAAGCCCGCGGTCTGAGCCCGGTCGCGCAGGCGTTGACCGAAGAGATGACCCGGCACGACGACCCTCCGGACGCCCCGGACGCGTCTGATACACGCCCCGACGTATTCGAATCGGCTTCTCTGCTACCCGTTTCTTGATCAGTCTTGAACAACCAAAGAACTCCGGGCCGCCGCCTCTCCCGGGCGGGGACGCCGACGCCACAAACCCGGGCCACGATGCCCCCCACGAAACACGCTGACTCACCCGTGCCGAACCTCGACGCCGACCACCCGACGCCCCGCCCCGCCGACCCGTACGCCGTGAAGCCGGCCGAGGGCCTGTACGACCCGAGCGACGAGCACAGCGCCTGCGGCGTCGGCTTCCTGACGCGTAAGGACGGCGCGCAGACCCACGACGTCCTGACCAAGGGCCACGAGGCGCTCTGCGGCGTGCCGCACCGCGGCGGGATGTCGTCCGAGGGCGTCGGCGACGGGGCGGGCATCTCGGTCGACCTGTCGCTGAAGTTTTTCCGCAAGGTCACGGGCGTCGCGATCGAACCCGGTGGCTTCGGCGTCGGCAACTTCTTCATGCCGGCCGACCCCGGCGAGCATGACCGGGCCATCGACCTGATCGACCAGACGCTGGCCGGCTCCGGCTTCGAGGTCATTTGCCGCCGCGAGGTCGAAGTTGACAACAACCAGATCGGCGAACGGGCGGTCAAGTGGCAGCTCCCCATCCGGCAGTGGGTGTTCCAGCCGAAGGACGAGGCCCGCGACGCCGAGCTCGACCGCCGGGTGTACGAGGCCCTGCTCGCCATCGAAGCGGTCGCCTACACCGACGAGAAGCTCGCCGGGCTCTACCCGCTGTCCCTCTCGGCCCGGATGCAGGTCTTCAAGGGCCGGCTCAACTCCTGGGAGATGATCCCCTACTTCAAGGACCTCGACGACCCGGACCACGAAGTCCACACGATGTACTTCCACACCCGGTTCTCGACCAACACCGACCCCCACCCGTCGATGGCCCAGCCGTTCCGCCTCATGGCCCACAACGGCGAGCTGAACACCGACAAGAAGAACCGCCTCAGCGAGGCCGCCGTCGCGCTCGCCCGCAGCCAGGCGATCATCCGCCCCCGCGGCCAGTCCGACTCCTGCCGCCTCGACCAGACGCTGAGCGCCCGGGTCTACGGTGAGGGGCTGGACCTGGTCACCGCCGTCGTCTCCATGATGCCCCCCGCCTGGGAGAACGACGCCCGCGTCCCGCCGCGGGTTCGCGCGATGCTCGAGTACTTCTCGCTCTACGAAGAGAAGAACGACGGCCCGGCCGCGCTGATCTTCGGCGACGGCAACGTCATCGGCGCCCGCCTCGACCGCCTCGGCCTCCGCCCGCTGCGTAGCGTCGAGACCGCGGAGTACCTCGCCGTCATGTCCGAGGCCGGGCAGGTCTACTTCCCCCCCGAGACGGTCCTGCGACGCGGCCGCGTCGAGGCCGGCGGCATGATCTACTTCGACCACGCGAAGCGGGAAGTGTTTGGCACCGACGAGGCGTTGGAAAACCTCGCCGCGCAGCACGACTACCCGGCCCTGCTCGCCGCGGCGCAGACGCACATCGACGACCTGCCCGACCCCGAGGAAGACCCGACCAAGGCCGCCGTGGCCTACGAGGGCGACCTCGACACCCCCGCCCGCTACGTCGCCTACAACCTCAACCAGGAAGCCTTCAAGTTCCTCATGGACCCGATGCTGCAGAACGGCGTCGAGAAGGTCTCGGCCATGGGCTACGGCAACGCGATCAACGCGCTGTCCGACCACGAGGGCGGCGTCGCCAAGTACTTCTCGCAGCGCTTCGCGCAGGTCACCAACCCGCCGCTCGACTCGATCCGCGAAAAAGACGGCATGACCCTCCGCGTCGCGCTGGGCGAGAAGCCGTACCTCGGCCGCTCCCGCAGCCCGCAGATCGTCGTCGACACGCCGATCCTGCGGATGACCGACGTGCTCAAGATCATGGCCCAGAAGCGCACGCCCTGGCGGCGGTTCAACATGCTCTACCGCCCCGACTTCGCCGACGCGTCGGGCAACGAGATGGCGCTGGCCGACGGGATCGACGCCCTCGCGGAACAGGTCGTTGCCTTCGCCCGGGAGCACGGCGGGATCGCGATCCTTACCGACCGCCACGTCTCCCGGCAGCATGCGGCGTTGCCGATGACGCTCGCCGTCTCGGCCGTGAACCAGCGGTTGATCGAAGAGGGGCTGCGGCTCAAGCTGTCGCTGATTGTCGAGAGCGGGCAGATCTCGTCGTCGCACCACATCGCCTGCGCCCTGGGCTTCGGCGCTTCGGCGGTCTATCCGATCGCCGTCCGCAAGCGGGCCGAGCAGCTCTTCGGCGACGAGGCCCCCGCCGCCTACGCCAAGTTCCAGAAGGCGGCCGAGAAGGCGCTCATGAAGACCATGGGCAAGGTCGGGCTCTGCACCGTCGAGTCCTATTCCGGCGGGGAGTTCTTCGAGCCCAACTTCTTGGACACCGACGACCCGGTGTTCCAAAAATACCTGCCGAACATGAAGACCCCGGTCGGCGGCGTGCAGTTCGACCGCGTCGCGCAGTCGGTCGCCGA
Source organism: Planctomycetota bacterium (assembly GCA_039025315.1). GTDB lineage: Bacteria > Planctomycetota > Phycisphaerae > Phycisphaerales > Phycisphaeraceae > Algisphaera. The sequence goes on from JBCCOP010000072.1 coordinate 10,331, forward strand.
CTGGCACGAGCGCGCCCTGACCGTCAAGGATGACAAGGACATCCCGATCCTCGGGCTGTTCAAGGAGCGATCCGAGGGCGCGGGCCACAGCTACGGCGTAGCCGCCGTCCGCGGCTTCGTCGACCTCACCGAAGAGAAGCTGAGCTTCAAGCAAAACGGCGAAGACGCCCGCTCCTTCCGCCTGCTTACCCTCCGGCAGATGGAAGACGCCTTCGGCATCACCGAGACGGGCTACGTCAACACCAGCTTCGACCGGCTCACCCCCGAAGAGATCAACAACTTCCAGATCACCCCCGGCTACCGCGACTTCATCCGCAACATGACCGAAGAGCGCAGCCACCGGCCCGCCGCGCTCCGCGACGTGCTCGCCTTCCCCGCCGACGTCACGTTCCTCGACACCAAGGAACAGATCAAGCGGGAGATGATGCTGTTCAACCGCGCGGGCAACAACCACTTCGTGATCCGCGGCGTGACCTGCGAAGCTCAGGGCCCGGCCGACGCCGACGGGGCGGTCGATTTCCTGCTCCGCCTCACCGGCCCGAAAGCCGCCGACCTCGCCCGGCTCGACGCGTTGGCGCAGTCGCTGGTCGAGCGCTTCGGCGACGACGTGAAGAGCCACTACATCAACGCCGGTGCCCTGCGGGTCACCGCCACCGGCTGGGCGTGGGACTACTTGTCGCGCCTCCGGCCGGGCATCCCCAAGCTCGAGCTCGACGAGGTGCAGCCCGCGTCCGAGATCACGCCCCGCCTCGCGTCGGGCGCGATGTCGCACGGGGCCCTGGTCGCCACCGCCCACGAGGCCGTCGCCCACGGCACGAACATGGCCGGCGCGATGAGCAACTCCGGCGAGGGCGGCGAGCACATCTCCCGCTACGGCACGATCCGCGCCAGCCGCATCAAGCAGTTCGCCTCGGGCCGGTTCGGCGTCTGGGCCGGCTACCTGGCCGACCCGAACCTCGAAGAGATCGAGATCAAGATCGGCCAGGGCGCGAAGCCCGGCGAGGGCGGCCAGCTGCCCGCCAAGAAAGTCACCGTCGAGATCGCCGCGGCCCGCGGCGGAACGCCCGGCGTCGAGCTCATCTCGCCGCCGCCGCACCACGACACCTATTCGATCGAAGACCTGGGCCAACTCATCCACGACGCCAAGGCCGCGCGGGTCCGCGTCATTGTCAAGCTCGTCAGCAGCGAGGGCATCGGCACGATCGCCGTCGGCGTCGCCAAGGCCGGGGCCGACGTGATCAACATCGCCGGCAGCACCGGCGGCACCGGCGCGGCGTCGGTCACCTCCCTGAAGTACACCGGCCGCGCCGCCGAGATCGGCATCGCCGAGGTCCACCAGGCCTTGTGTGCCAACGGCATCCGCCAGAAGGTCCTGCTCCGCTGCTCCGGCGCGATGCAGACCGGCAGCGACGTGGTCAAGGCCTGCCTCCTCGGCGGCGACAGCTTCGAGTTCGGCACCACGGCCCTCATGATGCTCAAGTGCGTCATGGCCAAGAACTGCAACATCAAGTGCCCCGCCGGCCTGACCACCAACGCCGAGGCGTTCGACGGCGACCCGCGGGCGCTGGCGCAGTACCTGGTCAACGTCGCCCACGAGGTCCGCGAGATCCTGGCCAACCTCGGGCTCCGTAGCCTCGACGAGGCCCGCGGCCGGGCGGACCTGCTGCACCTGCTCGACCACCCGTCGTCGGTCGGCCAACTCAACCTACGGAATATGCTCCGCCGCGTCGACGAGAACCGCGTCGCCGAACCGACCTACCTCGAACGCGACTACGCCGTGGACGATCGGCTGCTCGACGAGGTCAAGGCGCGGCTGATCGAGGGCGGCGAGCGCTCCATCGAGATCCGGCCGGGCAAGCCGCTGTGGAACTGCAACAAGTCGGTCGGCGGCCAGCTCGCGATCGACCTCGAACGCCTGCTCAACCACGAGCTCGACACCCCGCCCGCCGCCGCGATCGAAGAACCCCAGGGCCGACGGTTGCTGCGGCCCAGATCGGTCCGCGTCGTCACCGAGGGCTCGGCCGGCCAGTCCTACGCCGCGTTCTGCAACGACGGCATGGTCATGGACCACACCGGCACCTGCAACGACGGCGTGGGCAAGGGCGCCTGCGGCGGCGAGATCGTCGTCCGCTCCCCCGGAAGTTCGCCCGCCGGCGGTAAAGCCGACGGCGACAACGTGCTCATCGGCAACTTCGCGCTCTTCGGCGCCACCGGCGGCCGGCTCTTCGTCGAGGGCCAGGCCGGCGACCGCTTCGCCGTCCGTAACTCGGGCACGACCGCCGTCGTCGAGGGCGTCGGCGACTTCTGCTGCGAGTACATGACCAACGGGGCCGTGCTCAACCTCGGCGGCTTCTCCAAGGGCTTCGGCAACGGCATGTCCGGCGGCTTCGCCTACCAGTACGAC
>JBCCOP010000073.1:0-12570 GCA_039025315.1 Planctomycetota bacterium
CCACAACTTCACTCAGTGCGACTCGATCCTCATCGGCGACCGCTGCGGGGCCCACACCTTCCCCTACGTCGACATCCGCAACGCCTCGGCCACCGCCGAGCACGAGGCCAGCACCACCAAGGTCGCCGAGGACCAGATGTTCTACTGCACCGCCCGCGGTATCAGCGAGGAAGATGCCCTGAGCCTGCTGGTCAACGGCTTCTGCAAAGAGGTCTTCAGCGAGCTGCCCATGGAGTTCGCGGTCGAGGCCAACAAGCTGCTGGCCGTGAGCCTCGAAGGCAGCGTCGGCTAAGCCGACGAATGACGAAGCACGAATGACGAATGACGAAACCGTCGCTTGTGCTTGATCTCTTGGTTGTTTCGTCATTCGTCATTCGAATTTCGTCATTCAGGACCGACCCATGACCACCCCCCTGCTCGAAATCAAGAACCTCCACGTCCGCCTCGAAGACGACCCCGACGTCGAGATCCTCCACGGCGTCAACTTGACCATCATGCCCGGCGAGGTCCACTCCATCATGGGCCCCAACGGCTCGGGCAAGTCCACGCTCTCGCAGGTCCTCGCCGGCAAGGAGGACTACGAGATCACCGAGGGCGAGATCCTCTTCAACGGCGAAGACATCGACGAGCTCGGCCCCGACGAACGCGCCAACGCCGGCATCTTCCTGGCTTTCCAGTACCCGGTGGAAATTCCGGGGGTCAGCTCGATGCAGTTCCTCAAAGCCGCGGTCAACGCCAAGCGCGCCTTCGAGGGCAAGGACGAGCTCGACGCCGGCTCCCTGCTCAAGCACTTCCGCGCCAAGGCCCAGCAGATCAACGTCCCCTTCGAGATGCTCAAACGCAACGTCAACGAGGGCTTCTCCGGCGGCGAGAAGAAACGCTTCGAGATCTTCCAGATGGCGGTCCTCGACTCGGTCCTCGGCATCCTCGACGAGTCCGACTCGGGCCTCGACATCGACGCCCTCCGCATCGTCAGCGACGGCGTTAACTCGATGCGCGACGGCAACCGCAGCTTCCTGCTCATCACCCACTACCAACGCCTGCTCGACTACATCGTGCCCGACCACGTCCACATCCTCATCAAGGGCCAGATCATCAAGTCCGGCGGCAAGGAACTCGCCGCCGAGCTCGAGCAGACCGGCTACGCCCCCTACGGCGTCCACGAACCCGTCGGCGCGAGTTAATTCTTTTCCGATTTGTCCCCAACCCGAAGGTAGCCCCATGAGCACCCTCGACACGCCGCGTATGATCGATCCAGTGATCGACGTCACCCCCACCCGTCCGCTGCCCGAGTGCCAGTCCTGGCTCAACGATCTGCGCGAGGCCGGCCGCGAGACGTTCGCCAGGATCGGCTGGCCCGACCGCAAGAACGAGTCGTGGCGCTTCACCGACCTCGAGGCTCTCAAGTCGCACAACTTCGTCTCCGCCATCGACGACGTTGAGGTGTCGCGGGAGACCGCCGCGAAGTTTGCGATCCCTGAACTCGACGATGTCACGCTCGTCTTCGTCAACGGCCGGTTCCGCGCCGACCTCTCCGACGACCCTTCCGGGGCCGCCGCGCTGGGCGAGAAAATCACTTGCTGCACCCTCAAGAAGGCGGCGTGTGAGCACCGGGCGATGCTCGAGCCCTACATCGGCCGGCTCACCTGGGAGACCGACGACCCGTTCACCGCGATCTCCAACGCCAGCGTCGAGGACGGCGTGTTCGTCCACGTGCCCGAAGGTGAAGCGACCGCGAAACCGCTGCACATCCTCAGCATCGCTACTCCCACAGCCGAGCCCGTGGCCGCGCACCCGCGCAACGTCGTGGTGGTCGGCGAGGACGCCCGCGCCACCGTCATCGAGCACTACGTCACGCTCTCCGACGAGGCGGTCTACCTCAACAACGCCATCACCGAGGTCTTCGCCGCCGACCGGGCCGAGGTGCACCACTACTTGTTGGAAAAGGAATCCGAGGCGGCGTTCAATATCTCGTCGCTCTACGCCCACCTCGGGCAAGAAGCCGACGTGCGGTCGCACACCGTGCTGCTGGGCGGGAAGCTGGTCCGCAACAACGTGCTGCCGACGCTGGCCGGCACCAAGGCCCACTGCCTGATTAACGGGCTTTACGTTGGCCACGATAACCAGCACCTAGACAACGCCATGCGCGTCCACCACGCCGCGCCCGACTGCGAGTCCCGTCAGTTCTACAAGGGCATCCTCAACGGCAAGTCCCGCGGCGTGTTCACGGGCCGGATCATCGTCGACCAGGTCGCGCAGCTCACCGACGCCGTGCAGTCCAACCGCAACATGCTGCTGTCGGACGACGCCCGGGTGAACGCCCGGCCGCAGCTCGAGATCTACGCCGACGACGTCAAATGCACCCACGGCTGCACCACCGGGGCCGTCGACCCCGAGAGCGTCTTCTACTTCATGTCCCGTGGCCTGTCGGAGCACGTCGCCCGGGCGATGCTGATCTACGCCTTCGCCGCCGAGGGCTTCGACCGCATGGAGCTCGTGCCCGTCCGCCGGCTGCTGGCCCGCGAAATGATCGCCAAGCTGCCCAAGGCCTCGGGGCTTAGTATCGAGGTGTGAAGCCTCCCCCGCCCTCGCCATGACCGACCTCGCCACGCCTGCCGCCGAAGCCCCGAACCGGGCCACGTTCGACGTGGACGCCTTGCGTGCCGAGTTCCCGATCCTCGGCCGGCAGGTCCACGGCAAGCCGCTGGTCTACCTCGACAACGCCGCGACCAAGCAGAAGCCGCAGGCGGTGATCGACGCCGTCGAGGGCTACTACCGCTCGACCAACGCGAACGTCCATCGCGGCCTGCACCTGCTCAGCGAAGAGGCGACGCGGGCTTACGAGGCCGCCCGCCACGCCTGCGCCGCGTTCATCGGGGCCGGCGACCCGCGGGAGGTCGTGCTGACCGCCGGCGCGACGGATGCGCTGAACCTCGTGGCCCACAGCTTCGGCGGCTCGACGCTGCGGCCGGGCGACCGCGTGCTGCTGACCGAGATGGAGCACCACTCCAACATCGTGCCGTGGCAGATGATCGCCGAGCGGTGCGGGGCGGAGGTGGTCGCCGCCCCGGTGACCGACGCCGGGGAGATCGACCTTGACGCCTACGAATCTCTGCTCGACGAGCGGGTCAAGGTCGCCGCGATGGTGGCCGTCTCCAACACGCTCGGCACGGTCAACCCCGTCGCCGAGATGGTCCGGCTGGCGCAAGGTGTCGGGGCGGCCACCGTCGTCGACGCGACGCAGGCCGTGACCGTCCACCCGATCGACGCGGCCGCGTGGGGCTGCGACTTCCTGGCGTTCACCGGCCACAAGCTCTTCGGGCCCACGGGTATCGGCGTGCTGTGGGGCAAGCTCGACCGGCTCGAAGCCATGCCCCCCTTCCGCGGCGGCGGCGAGATGATCGACTCGGTCAAGTTCACCGGCAGCACCTATGCCGCGCCGCCGATGCGCTTCGAGGCCGGCACCCCCAATATCGCCGGGGCCGTCGGGCTCCGCGCCGCGGTCGACTGGTACACCGCCCAGGACCGCGACGCCATCGCGGCCCACGAACACGACCTCGCCGCCTACGGCCACGCCCGCCTCGCCGAGGTCGACGGCCTGCAGATGATCGGTACGTCGCCGGGTAAAGCCCCGATCTTCAGCTTCGTGCTCGACTGGGCCCACGCCTACGACGTCGGGCCGTTGCTGGACCACCGCGGCGTCGCCGTCCGCACCGGCCACCACTGCACCGAGCCGCTCATGGACCGCTTCGGTGTCCCCGCCACCGTGCGCGCGTCCTGCACCGCCTACACCACCCGCGCCGAGATCGACGCCCTGGTCGCCGGCCTACACCGCGCCAAGGAACTCCTCGCTTGACCGCTCCCCCCGGAAGTACCCCCGGAAGTTCTTCTGCTTCAACCGTTCCCCCTCTCGAAGAGATCGAAGAAACCTTCGAGCTCCTCGGCGACTGGGAAGAACGCTTCGGCTACCTCATCGACCTGGGCAAGAAGCTCCCCGAGATGCCCGACGCCGACCGCAACGAGGCGACCCGCGTCCACGGCTGCCAAGCTTCCGTCTGGCTCAAGATCGACCTCGGCGACGACCAAAGGCTCACCGTCCGCGCCGCCAGCGACGCCCACATCGTCAACGGGCTGATCGCGATCATGCTCAGCCTCTTCGACGGCGCGACCCCGACCGAGGCCCGGGCCGTCGACGCCCGCGGCACTGTCGAACGCCTCGGCCTGTCGCAGCACCTCAGCCCCACCCGCCGCAACGGCCTCTGGGCCATGATCGAACGCATCGACGCCCTGACCGCGAACGCCCCCGGAAGTTGACCCCCGGCAGTAACCACGGAGAACCGTGATGGACTCGATCCGTGTCTTCGATTCCAGCGGCGGCGGCCGGCCCCGCGTCGCCCCGACCGAGACGCCGAACCCCGAGACCGTCGAGGGCCGGATCATCGACGCGATCAAAGAGGTCTACGACCCCGAGATCCCGGTCAACCTCTACGACCTCGGGCTGATCTATTCGATTGCGATCGAAGACGCCCACGCCGACATCCGCATGACCCTGACCAGCCCGGCCTGCCCCGAGGCCGGCACGCTGCCGCGGCTGGTGAAGGCCGCGGCCGAGACGGTCGACGCGATCGACACCGCCGACGTCGAGCTCGTCTGGGAGCCGGCGTGGTCCAAGGACATGATGTGCGACGAAGCCCAGCTCGAGCTGGGGCTGCTGTAGAAGCCCACGGACGCCGTCCGTGGGCCTTGGGGCTGGACGACTGTCGGCTGCGCGGTACCATATGATTGGTTAATGTTAGGTATGCGGAACGGACGCCGCGCGGGACAGAGGTCGGCGTCGTGTTGAATTGGTTGTTCCTGGACATGAACAGTTTCTTCGCGTCGTGCGAGCAGCACGACGACCCGTCGCTGCGGGGCCGGCCGGTGGGCGTGTGCCCGGTGCTGGCCGGCGGCGGCGCGGTGATCGCGGCGAGCTACGACGCCAAGGCCCGCGGCGTCGGCATGGGCTGCCGCGCCGCCGAGGCCCGCCGCCTCTGCCCCGACATCGAGCTGCGGCAGGCGCGCCCGGCCCGCTACGTCGAGATCCACCGGCTCGTGATGAAGAGCATCGAGCGGCACCTGCCGATCACCAAGACCTGGTCGATCGACGAGTGGGCGCTGCGGCTGATCGGCGACGAGCGGCAACCCGATACGGCCGTGCAAATCGCCCGGCGGATCAAGCGACAGGTCGCCGAGGACTTCCGGGGGGCCCTGCCCTGCTCGGTCGGTATTGCTCCGTCGCGCCTGCTGGCCAAGGCCGCCTGCGAGTGCCGCAAGCCCGACGGCCTGACCGTGATCACGCTCGCCGACCTGCCGGACGCGTTGTCGTCCATGAAGCTCAACGACCTGCCGGGGGTCGGGAGCGGGATGGACGCGCGGCTGCGGCGGGCCGACGTCGACACGGTGGCGAAGCTCTGGGCGTTGTCGCGGGCCGACTGCCGCCGCATCTGGGGCTCGGTGCAGGGCGAGTACTTCTGGTCCGGGCTGCACGGCGTGGACCCGGTCATGCCGGCCGAGCGCCGCCGCAGCATGGGCCACGCCCACATCCTGCCGCCGCAGTACCGCACGCCGGGGGGCGCCCACGCGATCCTGACCCGGCTGCTGTGCAAAGCGGCCGTCCGCCTGCGGGAGCACGGCTACTTCGCCCACGGCCTGCGGGTCCACGTCGCGCTCGAATCCAAGCGCAGCTGGTGCGCCGAGATCGCCCTGCCGGGCGTGCAGGACACGCCGACGCTGCTGCAACACCTCGGCCGGCTCTGGGCCCGCCGCCCCGCCGCGCTGCGGTCCGCGGACGACGGCCTACCCGGCGCGGAACCTACGGCGGACACCCCCAAGAAAGTCGGCGTCGACGTCGGCGGCCTCACCGCCGCGGCCGCGACGCCGGGCCACCTGTTCCCCCAGGCCGACCGGCCGCGGCGGCTGTCGCACGCCCTCGACGCGATCAACCGCAAGGTCCGGACCCGCAGCGGGCGGCACGCGATCTACCCCGGCACGATGGCCCCGGTCGCCGGCTACGTCATGGACGACAAGATCGCCTTCGGCCGCATCCCCGAAGAGAGCCTGGCCATGTAAACCCGCCGCCGCGCGACGCGGGCGGGGAACGGGTCACGCCAGGACGCCCCGCTCACGCAGCAGGGTCACGATCTGTTCGACGCAGTCTTCGATCGACAGGTCGTTGGTCGCCAGACGCAGGGCCGGCGACGCGGGCGGCTCGTAGGGCGCGGCCATGTCGCTGAAGGCGGCCATGTTCGAGCCCTCGGCCTTCGCGCGCTGCCGGCAGACTTCAGGGGGGGCGTCGGTGAAGACCTCGAAGAAGCGGTCGGGGCCGACGATGTCGCGGGCCGCGGCGCGGTCGTTGGCGGAGGGCGAGAGGAAGGCGCAGACCACGACGAGGCCCGCGCCGTTGGCGGTCTTGGCCAGCTCGGCGGCACGGCGGAGGTTCTCGCGGCGGTCGTCCTCGCTGAAGGTCAGCCCGGCGGAGAGGCCGGTCCGGGCGTTGCGGCCGTCGAGCGCCAGCGGGGTGTAGCCCTCGTCGAACAGCCGGCGTTCGAGGGCGTAGGCGATCGGCGACTTGCCCGAGCCGGTAAGCCCGGTGATCCAGACCGTAGCGGGTTGCTGCTTGAGGCGGGCCGCGCGCTGCTCGGCCGAGATCAGCGTCGCGTGTTGGCGGGCGTCGGTCGCCAAAGACTCGGCGAGCCGCCGCCGCGCGGCCTGCTCGGCGGTGGCCGACTGGTCCAGGATCATGCCCGCGGCGACGGTGTTGTGCGTCCGCCGGTCGATGACGATGAACCCGCCGGTGCCGCGGTTCTTCTTGTACGGGTCGAACGCGACGGGCCGGGCCAGCTCGACCACCACCCGGCCGATCTCGTTGAGCCCGAGCGTCTCGGCGTCTCCGTGGCGGTGCAGCGTGTTGACGTCCAGGCGGTACCGCAGGTCGGTGATCACGCCGGGCGTCTGCCGGGTGGTGTGCTTGATCAGGTACTGGCCGCCCGGGGCCATCGGCTCCTCGCTCATCCAGACGAGCATGGCCTCGAACGCCTGGCCGACCCGCGGCCGGTTGTTGACGTGCACGAGCATGTCGCCGCGGCTGACGTCGATCTCGTCGTCGAGCGTGACGGTGACCGACATCGGGGCGAACGCCTCGCCGACCTCGCCGTCGAAGGTGACGATCGACTTGACCCGCGAGGTCTTGCGCGACGGCAGGGCCATCACCTCGTCGCCGGGCCGAACGACGCCCGACGCGAGCGTGCCGCAGAAGCCGCGGAAGTCGAGGTTCGGGCGGTTGACGTACTGGACCGGCAGGCGGAGGTCGACGAGGTTGCGGTCGCTGCCGATGTAGACCGTCTCGAGGAGGCGCATCAGCGTGCCGCCGTCGTACCAGGGCGTGCGGTCACTGGGGTTCACCACGTTGTCGCCGTCGAGCGCCGAGACGGGCACGAAGCGGACGTCGGGCAGGTCGAGCTTACCGGCGAACGCGGCGTAGTCCTTCCGGATCTCGTGGAAGCGGTCCTCGGAGAAGCCGACCAGGTCCATCTTGTTGACGGCGACGACGACGTGCCGGATCCCGAGTAGCGAGGCGATGAACGAGTGGCGGCGGGTCTGGGTCTGCACGCCGTGGCGGGCGTCGATGAGGATGATGGCCAGGTCGGCGGTCGAGGCGCCGGTGGCCATGTTCCGGGTGTACTGCTCGTGGCCCGGGGTGTCGGCGATGATGAACTTACGCCGCGTCGTGGAGAAGTAGCGGTACGCCACGTCGATGGTGATGCCCTGCTCCCGCTCGGCCCGGAGCCCGTCGGTGAGCAGCGCCGGGTCGAACGCGCCGCCGGTGGTGCCGAACTTCTTGGAGTCGATCTCGAGCGAGGCGAGCTGGTCCTCGTAGACCATCTTCGAGTCGAACAGCAGGCGGCCGATGAGGGTCGACTTGCCGTCGTCGACGCTGCCGCAGGTCAGGAAGCGCAGCAGCTCCTTCTCCTCGTGCTGCTTGAGGTAGGCGTCGATGTCGGTGGCGATGAGTTCGCTCTGATGACTCATGGTGGAGTTGCTAGCTGCTAGAGCTTAGAGCCTGGTAAGAAGCACCTTTATTTGGTGAGGTTCTTGATGAGGGCGGTAAGCATTTTGCCGACTTCCTGGCAGAGGTCCCAGGCCGGGACGGCAGAGTCTCGGGGGAGGCGGCCGACGCGCACCGCCAACGTGATCTGTGTTTCTAGTTCCGACAACGAACCGCGGGCGTACGAAAGGTGCTTGAGGAAATCGCCGGTATGCGAACGGCTATGGCCTTCCGCGATATTGGAAGAGATCGAAACCGCCGAACGCTGCATCTGTGAGATCAAGCCGTAGCGTTCGGTGTCGGGCATCTGGTCGGTCAAGCAGTAGACCTCTTCCGCGAGCTGCATCGATCGCTCCCAAACCGTCAGGCTTCGATAACCCTTACCGTCCACGCCGTTCCTTCTTACTAAGCTCTAGGCGCTAGCAACTAACAACTCCGCCTAGTAGTAACCTTGCTTCTTCTTCTCCTCCATTCCCGCGCCGGGGTCCTTGTCGACGGTGCGGCCCTCGCGTTCGCTGCGGGTGGCCAGCAGCATCTCCTGGATGATCAGTGGCAGGTCGCGGGCCTCGCTGCGGGTCGCGCCCGACAGCGGGTAGTCGCCCAGCGTGCGGAAACGCACCCACTCTCTAGTGGCGGTCTTTCTGAGTTCCGGGGGCATGCGGTCGTCGTCGACGGCGATGAGGTTGCCCTCGAACTCGACGACCTCGCGCTCCTCGGCGAAATAGGCGGGCACGAGGCGGATCCCCTCGAGGTGGATGTACTGCCAGACGTCGAGCTCGGTCCAGTTCGAGAGGGGGAACGCGCGGATCTGCTCGCCCTTGTGGACGTTGGCGTTGTAGACGTTCCACAGCTCGGGCCGCTGGTTCTTGGGGTCCCAGGCGTGGTTGCTGTCGCGGAACGAGTAGACGCGCTCCTTCGCGCGAGATTTCTCCTCGTCGCGGCGGCCTCCGCCGAACGCGGCGTCGAAGTCGTACTTGTCGAGCGCCTGCCGCAGCGCCCCGAGGTTCATCACGTCGGTGAAGACCTTGCTGCCGTCCCGGAACGGATCGACGCCTTGCTTCAGCCCGTCCTCGTTGATGTGGACCAAGCACTCCATGCCAAGCTCGCCGACGATGTACTCGTCGCGGAACGCGTACATGGATTGGAAGTTCCAGGTCGTGTCGATCTGCAGCAGCGGGAACGGCGGCTTGTCGGGGTAGAACGCCTTGCGGGCCAGGTGCAGCATCACGCAGGAGTCTTTGCCGATCGAGAACAGCATCACCGGGTTGTCGAACTCGGCGACGACCTCACGGATGATGTGGATGCTCTCGGCTTCGAGCTGCTTGAGGTGGGTGAGGTGCACGGATGCCAACGGGTCGGCCTCGGGTCGGGGCGGTCCGGACGGTGCCGGTCCACGCCGGCGGGCCCGGCAAAGTAGCCCAGATCCCGGCGCAAGGCCACCTCGCCCGCGGCGAACCGCCGGGCTCAACCCGCAGCGGCGATCGTCGTGACGTGTTCGAAGCGGACGGCGACGTGCTGGGTCTCGTCGTGCCCCAGCCGGCGGACGACCGTGCCGCTCACCATGTTGTCGGCGAAGATGAGCGCCTGGCCCGGCCGGTGTGCGATGCCCACGCGGACCGGATCGCCCGGCTCGACCTGATCGCCCCGGTCCAGACGCATGAGGCAGCCGCCGTCCGAGACGTCCAGCGTCTGGCCCGACAGGCACCGCCCCGCCCAGCCGCAACGCACCCGGACGGGCCTTTCGCAGGCCACCCGGACGTGACGTCGGCGGTCGCGGGCCAGCAGCGGCATGATCATGGCAGGGCACCCTGAAGCGACACGCGACGACGAGCCATCCTGAACCGGCGGCGGCGTCCACGACGGTACACCGGGACTATCGGCGGCACGACACCGACGGCTTGAAACCCGGGTTCCCCGCCGTCCGCGGGCCTATGCTCTCCCCATGGAAGCACTGCGTGCCGAAACCTTCCTCGAAGCGGTGAAACCGGCCCTGCGGCGGGGCGACGCCGAGGCGTTGTCGCAGACGGTGCGCGAGCGTTGGGTGCCGAAGCAGCTCTGCCCGCTGCTGCGTCACACCGACGCCGAAGTCCGCCGGGCGGCCGCGGTCGCGTTGGGCATGGTGGGCGATCGCTCGGTCGTCGGCTGCCTGGTCCGCTGCCTGGGCGACGCCGACGAACGGGTCCACCGCGACGCGGAGGACGCGTTATGGTCGGTCTGGTTCCGCGGCAGCGGTCCCGGGGCCGGTGAACGTTTCCGCCGCGGTGTGCTGGCGTTGACCGACGACCGGCTGGCGGAAGCCATCGAACACTTCAACGCCGCGTTGGACCTGGACCACGAGTTCGCCGAGGCGTACAACCAGCTGGCGATCGCGCACTACCTCGCCGGCGAGTGGCGGGCCTCGACCGCGGCGTGCCGGCAGGCGTTGGCGTTGATGCCGTCGCACTTCGGCGCGCTGGCCGGGATGGGGCACTGCCAGGCGCACCTCGGCCGCGCCGACGAGGCCAAGGCGTGTTACCGCCGGGCCCTGACCATCAACCCCCGGATGCCCGCGATCCGCTCGGCCCTCGCCCGGCTCGAGTCCCAGGCCGAGACGTCCGGTGGAGATTCGCCCACCGAGGCGGACGACACGACCCTCCTGAACTTCCCGCCCGACTCCCGACGCTCCGCCTGACCCATACCCCGAGCGGTGTTGGGATTTGTATCTGCACCCCATTGCCTTACGCCGACGGCGTGGAGATATCCTCACGTCTATGCCGCATCCCGCTACCTACGCCGACCTGCTCGCGCACCAGAAAGCCACCGCCCTGCTGCGATCCACCGCCGGCCTGCTTGGCTGGGACCAGGAGACGAAGATGCCCCCCGGCGGGCTCGGCCACCGCGCCGACCAGCTCGCCCAGCTCGCGGAACTCGTCCACACCCGGGCCACCGACCCCCGGGTCGGCGACTGGCTCGAAGCCTGCGAAGACGACCCCGACCTCGACGCCGACGCGGCGGTCAATGTCCGCCACTGGCGGCACGCGTACCACCGCGAGACCCGGCTGCCCGCCGACCTGGTCGTCGAGACGTCACGCGTCACCAGCCGCGCGAAGGCCGCGTGGGCCGAGGCGAGGCGGGACAACGACTACGCCCGCTTCGCGCCGTGGCTGAAGCAGGTGGTGGACCTCTGCCGGCGGCAGGCCGAGTGCTACGGCTACCCCGCCGACGGCGAGCCGTGGGACGCGCTGGCCGAGGGCTACGAACGCGGCATGACCGCCGCTTCGGTCGAAGCGGTCTTCGCTCCGCTGCGGGAACGACTCGTCGCGCTGATCGACCGACTCCGCGACGCGCCCCGCCGGCCCGACGACGCGTTGAGCCGTGTGAAGCTGCCGATCGACCGGCAGGAGGCGTTCGTGCGGGAAGTCGCCGCGGCCGTGGGATTCGACTTCGACCGCGGCCGGCTCGACGTCTCGGCCCACCCGTTCTGCTCCGGGTCCCACCCCGGCGACGTGCGGCTGACCACCCGGTTCCACGACGACAACCTGATCGACGCCCTGGGCAGCACCCTCCACGAGACCGGCCACGGCCTCTACGAGCAGGGCCTGCCCCCGGAATGTTCCGGCACGCCGCGGGGGGAAGCCGTCGGCCTGTCGATCCACGAGAGCCAGTCCCGCCTGTGGGAGAACCAGGTCGGCCGCGGCCGCGCGTTCTGGGCGTGGGCCACGCCAAAACTACATCAACACTTCGGCGACGCCGTGGCGTGCTACGACGCCGACGCGGTCTACGCCGCCGCCAACCGCGTCGAGCCCAGCCTCATCCGGGTCGAGGCCGACGAGGCCACGTACAACCTGCACATCATGGTCCGCTTCGACCTCGAACGCCGCCTGCTCCGCGGCGACCTCGCGGCCGGCGACCTGCCCGACGCATGGAACCACGCCTACCACGAAAGCCTCGGCGTCCGCCCTCCCGGGGGCGACGACACCCACGGCTGCCTGCAGGACATCCACTGGTCCATGGGCGCCCTCGGCTACTTCCCGACGTACACGCTCGGCAACCTCTACGCCGCGCAGTTCTTCGAGGCCGCCGCCCGCGACCTGGGCGACCTCGACGCCGCCTTCGCCGCCGGCGACTTCGCCCCCCTACTCGGCTGGCTCCGCAAGCACGTCCACGCCCCGGGCCGGACGTACGACTCGGCCGAGCTTTGCGAACGCGTCACCGGCCGGCCGCTCTCCGCCGAGCCGCTGATGCGTCACCTCGAAACCAAGCTCCTGCCGCTGCACGGCCTGTGATTCAAGTCACGGGCCACGATTGGCTATACTGCTACAGCTCTTTGACAACTGGGGCCGACTGGTATCGACCGGACAGGGAAGGTCGGTGGTCGCACGTCGAGGTGTGCGTACGCCTCGTTAAACCACGCACAAACACACAAATGCCAACGATGACACCATCGCTGGTCGCATCGGCTTCGCGCCGGCGCGACTCGCGGCCTAATTTCGGTTAGGTCACGAACC
>JBCCOP010000074.1:0-12462 GCA_039025315.1 Planctomycetota bacterium
CGCCAGCGAGAACGCCCGGCAGAACGCCTGCATCAGGCCCGACAGCGTCGAGCCCTCCTTGGCCATCTTCACGAACACCTCGCCCGGCGTGCCGTCGTCGAACAGGCCGATGGTGAGATACCCCTCGTGGCCCATGATCGAAAACTTGTGCGTGACCGAGTCCCGGCTGTCCGTGAGCGTGCGGCGGTGGCTGACCATCCCTGGCGTCTCCGTGAGTGTTGTGTAAGCAGAACAGTCTACCCGCCCGTCCCCGTGGTTATCGGCCACTCGACGCCCGTTTCTCCCTACCATCCGTTTCCGTGACCGCCGCCACACTGCCCTCGCGAACTACGAAGAGCCGCCGCGGCCGTGACCTGCCCGCCCGCGTCGAGCGGTGGTTCCGCCGCCACCGCCGCGAATTACCGTTCCGCCCGACCGATGACCGGCCCGCCAACCCGTACCACGTGCTGGTCAGCGAGCTGATGGCGCAGCAGACGCAGATCGCCACCGTCGTGCCGTACTTCGAGCGGTTCGTCGCGGCGTTCCCGACGGTCGAGGCGTTGGCGGCCGCCGACGAGCAGGCGGTGCTGAAGCTCTGGCAGGGCTTGGGTTACTACCGCCGGGCCCGCAGCCTCCACGCCGCGGCGAAGGCGGTCGTCGCCGTCCACGGCGGCCAGGTTCCCGCTACCGCAGAAGCGTTGTCCCAACTTCCGGGGGTCGGGAGGTACACGGCCGGGGCGGTGGCGTCGGTGGCGTACGACCGGCCCGAGGCGGTGGTCGACGGCAACGTGGCCCGCGTGCTGTCGCGGCTCGACCGGATCGAAGAGCCCGTTGACCGCCCCGCCGGTCAACGCCAACTCTGGGCCCGCGCCGAAGAACTGGTCGAGGCGGCCGCTAGCCCGCGTGACTTCAACCAGGGGCTGATGGAGCTCGGGGCGTTGGTCTGTACGCCGCGGAGCCCGAAGTGCCTGGTGTGTCCCGTGCGGGAGTCTTGTCAGGCCCACGCCGCGGGCGTGGCCGAGCGTCTGCCGGGCAAGACGCCGAAGAAGAAGCCGGTCGCGGTCACGCACACGGTGCTGGCGGTGTGCCACGGCGACGAGCTGCTGTTCGAGCGACGCCCGGGCGACGGGTTGTGGGCCAACCTCTGGCAGCTGCCCACGGCCGAGTCGGACGACGCGACGCCGGTCCCCCCCGCCGCCGTCGCCGACCGCCGGGGGCTGCGGCTCACAGGCGAGCCCCGCCGCGTCGGGGACTTCACCCACGCCACGACGCACCGCACGATCCGCTTCGAGCTGTTCACGGCAGATATTAAGCCCGGCACGCGACCACCGAAAGGTGGTTGTTGGCGTCTCGCCGACGACCTAGCGGACCTGCCTCTGGCTAAGCCGCAGACGCGGGCGCTGGCGATGCTGGGGGGAATTAGAATCCCGCGATGAGCGATGCGGAGCCTGCAGGGACAGAAAAAACCGATCTGCCGGGAGAGCCGATGCGGGGCGTCGGCCCTACTTTGCTCTGGGCGTGTTTCCTCGGCTGCTCGTGGACGTGGGTGATCGGCATGTTCCTGCCGGTGATGCTGCTGCGGGACCACGGCGTGTGGGGCTGGGTCGCGTTCGCGGTGCCGAACGTATTGGGCGCGGCCGCGATGGGCACGGTGCTGCGGACGCCGGAGGCGAGCTGGCGGCTGGTGCAGCGGCACGGCCCGATGCTGCGCGGCTTCGCGTCGGTGACGATCGCGTACCAGGTGTTCGTGGTCTCGTGGCTGTTCGAGGGCCTGTGGTGGCCGGCGGTTTGTCTGCTGTTGCTGGTGCCGTGGCTGGTGATGGACGGCCCCCGGAAGCGGCGGCTGGGGTCTTGGTTGCCGTGGATCGCGGTGGGGGCGGCGTTGGTGTCGTTCGGGGCGTTTTCCTCGGCGGGGCGCTTGGACGGGGCGTGGCTGAATGTGCGTGAAGACACGCTGCCGTCGCGGCTGTCGCCGCTGGCGTTGGGGCTGCTGACGCCGGGGCTGATCGTGGGGTTCGCGTTGTGCCCGTACCTGGACCCGACGTTCCACCGGGCAAGAATCCGCACGTCGCCCGGGACGGGGGCCGCGGCGTTCGCGGTCGGCTTTGTGGGCGTGTTCGGGTCGATGATCGTGTTCAGCCTGATGTACGCGGGGCTGCTGCGGCCGGTAGTAGACGGTGAGGCGTCGGTGTCGTCGCTGTCGCCGCCGTGGCAAGCCTTGCTGCTGATCCACGTCGGTTTGCAGGTGGGGTTCACGATGCTGGTGCACGGGCGGGAGCGGTTCGGCGGCGGCGAAGGGCGTCGCGTCGGTGGGTTTGCGGGGTTGTTGGTTGCGACCGTAGCTTTGGGCATGTGGGCGTCAACCGGGCCGGCCTTACCCGACGGGCTCACGCTGGGCGAGGTCGTGTACCGGCTGTTCCTGCTGGCGTACGGCGCGGTGTTCCCGGCGTACGTGTTGATCTGTATGGTGCCGGCGCGGCGTCCTGGTGGCACCGACGCGGCGCGGCGTCGGCGGGTGTTCGTGTTGACGTCGTGTGTGGCGTACCCGCTGGGGGCGATGGGCTTCATCGTCGGCCCGGCGTGGTGGCTGCTGGGGCTGTACGCGGCGATCGTGGGGGGACGACTCGTGGTGGACGCGACCGCGGGGCGGCAAGCGGCGGATTGACCCGACAGGTTTTCCACGCCGTTGACGTCAGGTTGTCCGGCCGGGCCGGGGCTGAGCCGGGGCGGGTTACCATCGCCCGATGCCCTTCGACACCGGACGCGTCACGTTCACCCGATTCCACGTCGCCGGCGACGCCCCGCCGCGGGTCGACGACACCGTGCTCTCGATCCTCAGCGAGCACCGGTTCCGCGAGTCGGACGTCGGGGCCCCCGACGAGGTCGAGGCGGGGTTCACAACCGGGGCGCACCTGTTCGACACCCGGTTCACGCTGGAGAAGAACGGCTACGCCCCGGCCGGCGCGGCGGCGGCGACGCTGGTCTACTTCGCGCTGCGGGTCGACACGCACAAGGTGCCGGCCGAGGTCAAGCGGGCCTACCGCGTGATGAACGAGCAGTCGGCCGCCGCGGCGAGCCCGACCGGATACGCCTCGAAGTCCGAGAAACGCCAGGCCCGCGAGACCGCCAACGAGCAGGTCCGCCAGGAGCTGGCCGACGGCAAGCACCGGCGGTCGAAGCTGGTTCCGGTGCTCTGGGACCTGGCCGCGCGGCGGCTCTACTGCGGGGCGACAGGCACGACGGTGATCGAGCACCTGTCGCGGCTGATGCGGCAGGCGTTCGCGGTCGACCTCGAAGCGCTGAGCGCCGGCACGCTGGCGGGCAGCCTCATCAAGGCCGAGGGGCGCAGCCGGGACTACGAAGACCTTCGGCCGTCGGCGTTCACCGCCGCGCCGGACGCGACGGGACCGGAAGACACCAACGAGAGCGCAGTTGAAACTTCCGGGGGGGTTGTGCTTCCGTGGATTGCGAAGTCCGTGGACCTCAAGGACTACCTCGGCAATGAATTTCTGCTCTGGTTGTGGTGGCGGGGCGAGCGGGAGGGTGAGTCGTCGGCGGTCGAAACCGAGGCGTCGGGCGAGGTGTTCGTCGCGCTCGACAAGGCGCTGGACATGGACTGCGCCTGGGACCGGACGGGCAAGCAGACGCTGCGGGGCGAGCACCCAACGCGGCTGCCGGAGGCGGGGGATGCGCTGCGGACGGGCAAGTGGCCGCGGAAGGCGGGGCTGATCCTCGCCGACGCCGACGGGCAGTGGGAGCTGACCCTGCAGGGCGATGCGATGGTGATCGGCGGGGCGACGCTGCCCGAGCCCGAGTCGGCCGAGGCCCCGACGCCGCGGGACCGGTTGGCCCAGCGGCTCGAGCTGGTCACGCGGCTCGGCGCGACGCTCGACGCGGTGTACGCGGCGTTTGTGCAGCAGCGGACGTCGGCCGGCTGGTCCCACGACCGTGAGGCGATCCGCGGCTGGATCCGTTCGCGGCATGTCCCGGCTTCGCTTGCCGGCCGGCCCGACCGGGAAACGGTCGCCGTCTGACCACCCACGGCCCCCGGAAGTGCCCCGGAAGTGCCCCGGAATTCCTCGGGAACTTTCCCGGATTTTGTCCCAGGACTCGCTCTGATTTGCGACCGGGGTTCACCAAGTTGCCCATCTTGGCGATGCCACGGTATTCGCGTGGTTGATTCAGACGTAAAGTGTATTGATTCCGCGGATTTGCGTGTTAGGCTGTCTGTGCTGGTGTAGCCAGGCAGGGGACCCGTGTCCGGAGGGGCACGGGGTGCGAGACAGCAACAATCCGTTACGGACGAAGCCCGGTGGATGCCGATAATACTGGCCGGGCGCGATGACGAGGTCCGGGCCTGCCCGGCCGCCACCTGCGGCCCCCGAACCCCGCCCCGGAGCATCCGGGGGCACGGCGAAAGGACCGCCGCGTGGAGACGAACCCGACATGAATTGGTGGGGACACGTGAAAGAGAGACTACTTCGCCTCGGAAGCGGCGGAGCCGACGCGCCGCTGCAGGTCCGGGCCGAGGGCCTGAACCGGGTGCTGGAGCGGGAGCGGACGCGGGCGGACCGGACCGGCCGACCGTTGTCGATGGTGCTGCTGGGCAGCGACGGCGAGCGGTCCGGGCGTGACGACGCGGAGCTGATCGTCGAGGTGATGCGGACCCGTGGGCGGATCACCGACGAGTTCGGGCGGTTCGACCGGCGGACGGGGTACGCGGTGTTGCCCGACACGCCCGCGGCCGGCGGCCGGCGCTTCGCCGATCTGGTGCGGGAGCAGCTGCGGGGCCGCGGGGTGAAGGCGTCCTTCGCGGTGTACCAGTACCACCCGGCCGCGCAAGACGCGGCGCAAGATCAGGGCCCGGACGACCGAGACGGAGGCCCGCCCGGGGGCGGTCGCCGCGAGGCGGCGGTGCGGCCGTCGATCACGTTCAAGCCGGTGGACGACGCCCGCCCGCGGCGGAAGCCGGCGGTGGCGACGGCGCGGCAGACGGCGGACGACCCCGACGCGGTACACGACCTGGGCGTGGCGATGGCGCGGGGCCTGCCGTGGTGGAAGCGGGGCACGGACCTGGCGGTGGCCGGGTCGCTGCTGCTGGCGTTGTGGCCGGTGATGGCGGTGATCGCGGCGGCGGTGCGTCTGGACTCGCCCGGGCCGGCGGTCTTCCGGCAGCAGCGGTCGGGGTTGGGCGGTCGGCCGTTCGAGATCCTCAAGTTCCGCACGATGATCGCCGACGCGGAGGCGAAACGCGACGCGCTGCTGCGGATCAACGAGCAGGACGGCCCGGCGTTCAAGATCCGGGCCGACCCGCGGATCACCCGTGTCGGGTCGCTGCTGCGTAAGACCAGCCTGGACGAGCTGCCGCAGCTGATCAACGTGCTCCGCGGCGAGATGACGCTGGTGGGCCCGCGGCCGCTGCCGGTGCGCGAGTCCGAGGCGTGCGCGGCGTGGCAGAAGCGTCGGCTGGACGTGACGCCGGGGCTGACGTGTATCTGGCAGGTCTGGGGTCGGTCGGGCGTGACGTTCGACCAGTGGTGCCGGATGGACCTGCGTTACCGCAACCGCCGGACACCGAAGCACGACCTGTGGATCATGCTGTGCACGGTGCCGGCGGTGATCAAGCAGCGCGGGGCCTGCTAGGTCCCGCGGCGGGGCGTTCCTCAATGACCGCGATCCAGACCCACCACCACGCCGGGGCGTTCGGCGGAAGCGACGCGGGGCTGCCGAAGCGCGAGCTGTTCGGCGTGGACGTGACCGCGGCGGGGCCCGACGCGGTGGTCGATCAGGTGATGGACTGGGCGCACGAACGCCGGGGCGCGACGGTGGACTTCATGCCGGTGCACGGGCTGATGGTGGCGCACCGCGACCCGGCGCACCGCGACCGGATGAACGGGTTCGACGTGGTGGCGTGCGACGGGCAGCCGATCCGCTGGGCGCTGAACCGCTTCCACGACGCCGGGCTCGACGAGCGGGTGTACGGGCCGGACACGATGCTGAAGGTCTGCGGGCGGTGCGCGGCCGAGGGCGTGGGGGTGTACCTCTACGGCGGTCGGCCCGAGGTACTCGAGGAGCTGTGCCACCGGCTGGTCGACCGGCTGCCCGAGCTGAAAATCGTGGGGGCCGAGTCGCCGCCGTTCCGGGCGTTGACCGAGGAGGAAGACGACAAGGCGGTGAAGCGGATCAACGCCAGCGGCGCGGGGGTGGTGTTCCTGGGGATCGGCTGCCCGCGGCAGGAGGTGTTCGCCGCGGCGCACCGCGACCGGGTGCGGGCGGTGCAGCTGTGCGTCGGCGCGGCGTTCGACTTCCACGCGGGGGCGGTGCGGCAGGCCCCGGGGTGGATGCAGCGGCGCGGGTTAGAATGGTTGTACCGGCTGACGCGCGAGCCGGGCCGGCTCTGGAAGCGGTATCTGGTGACCAACACGGCGTTCGTGGCACTCTTTGCCCGGCGGGCCGTGTTGGGCCGCTGACCCGGCCCGGTCCCCCGACGGTCCCGCCCCGATCCGCCGCCCCCCATGTCCGCTTGCGCCCCCGAAACCCCCGACGTGCCCGAACCGTCGCCGACGCCCGCCGGCCGGTTGCGGTGGGTCGGCCGCGGCGTGTGGGCGATGGCGGACCAGGGGTTCTTCGCCGGGGCCAACTTCCTGCTGACCGTCGCGCTGGCGGTCTGGCTCGACGAGCGGTCGTTCGGCGCGTTCACCACCGCCTACGCCTGTTTCCTGCTCGTCGGCGTGTTCACCACCGCCTTGCTGACCGAGCCGATGATGGTCTTCGGCGCGCAGAAGCGGCCGGCCGAACTGCCCGGCTACCTCGGCCGGCTGCTCGGGCTGCACCTGGTCGTCACCGGCGTCGGCGGGCTCGCGCTGGCGGGCGCGGCGGCGTGGTTCCTGCTCGGCCGCGAGCCGCTGCTCGGGCTGGCGCTCGGCTGCCTCGCGGTCACCCAGGTCAGCCAGCTGCTGCCGTGGATGAACCGCAACGCCTGCTACCTCGACGGTCACCCGCGCTACGCGGCGTTCGGCGGCCTGGCTTACCTGGTGCTGATCTTCGGCGGGCTCTTCACGCTGCAACGCCTCGACGCGCTGACCGTCGTCACCGCCGTGCTGACCATGGGCGCGGCGAGCGTGCTGGTCAACGTGTACCTGCTGGTTTACCTGCGGGTCGACCTGCGGCAGATCGGCCGGGCGCTGCGGGATCGCCGGACGCTGGCGGACCACTGGCGGTTCGGCAAGTGGGCGTTGCCGACGGGGCTGACGGGCTACGTGCCGCAGCAGCTGCCGTTCGTCGCGGTGCCGTTCGTGCTGGGCTGGGCGGCGGGGACGGCCCCGGACCTCGCGGCGGGCGGGGCGCTCAAGGCGATGATGATCTTCGCGGTGCCGCTGGTGCTGGTCGGCTGGGCGCTCTCGACGCTGGTCGTACCGGTGCTGGTGCGCAGCCGCCACACACCGCGGTTCCTGAAGGTGTCGCTGGTGATGTTGGGGGTCACGGCCGGGCTGCCGCTGCTGTGCTGGCCGCTGCTGGGGCTGTTCGGCGAGACGCTGGTCGGCGCGGTCTACGGCGGCAAGTTCGTCGAGCACGCGCCGCTGCTGTGGCTGGTCGGGCTCGTGCCGGTGTTCGCGGGGGTCGGGGCGACGCTTTACTCGCAGCTCAAAGCCGCCGAGCGGCCGGACCGGATGTTCTTCGCCGGCGTGTCCGCGGCGGCCGTGCTGATCGTCACGGGGCTGCCGCTGACAATCGTGTTTGGGCTCGGCGGCGCGGTCGCGGCCGTGGTGCTGTGTTACCTCGCCCAGGGCGTCGCCCTGCTGCTGCTGGGCGGCCGGATCATTGCGCGGCAGTGCCACGCCGCTTCTACGCCCGACGCCGCCGACGGGCTGTCGCCGATGGCCCTGCCGCCGCTGCCCGAACGCCCGCTCGTGTCGGTATTGATGGCCAACTACAACTACGGCCACCTCATCGAAGCGGCGGTCCGCAGCGTGCAGGACCAGACCTACGACCGCTGGGAACTGATCGTGGTCGACGACGGCTCGACCGACAACTCGGCCGACGTCGTCCGCCGCCTCGCCGAGCGGGACGACCGCGTCCGCCTCGTCGAGCAGGAGAATCAAGGCCAGGGCGGGGCGTGGAACGCCGGGTTCCCGCGCTGCCGCGGCGACGTGCTCGCCCTGCTCGACGCCGACGACCTGTTCGAGCCGGACAAGCTGCGGCGTGTCGTCGACGCCTTCGCGGACGACGCCGGCGTCGGCATGCTCCAGCACCCGCTGCAGGTCGTCGATAAAGACGACACCCCGGTGCAGGTCATCCCGTTCCTCAGCGGGCTCGAGTCGGGCTGGCTCGCGCCGCGGCTGCTCCGCCGCGGCGGGCGGTGGTCGTTCATGCCGACCTCGGCCCTGGCGTTCCGCATCGAGGTCGCCCGCCGGCTATTGCCGCTCGACGCCCGCGCTTTCCGCCGCAACGCCGACTCGCTGCTGTTCACCGCCGCCCCGATGCTCACCCGCGTCGGCGTGCTGCCGAAACCGCTGGCCCGCTACCGGGTCCACGGCCGCAACATGATGTCCAGCGGCGCGACCGACCGCGCCGACCTGCGCAAACGTATCCACTCGTTCCACCAATCGATCAAGGGCGCCAACCGCCACCTCGCCGCGCTGGGCCTCGGCCTGCCGCCGCTGCGGCCGGCCGACCACGTGCTCTACCGCGAGAACCTCTTCGCCCTCACGATGCTCCGCGGCCAACGCCGCGGCTGGGTCCGCCGCTACGCCGGCCTGCTCACCGCCGTCTGGGGCGACGACATGTACGGCCCGGCGCAGAAGCTCCTCGCCGTGCCGCTCTACGGGCTGCTGCCGCTGCTGCCCCGCGCCTGGCGCGGGCCCTGGATGGACCACGCCCGCGGCTTCGGCGCGGCCAAGCGCGTCGTGCAATCCATCCTGGGCCTCGTCCGCCGCAAACGGCCCGCACCGACCGACAACCCGCCGGCCCCCGCCGCCACGCTCGTCGGTGCCACTTCCGGGGGCGGGGGGAGCCCGCAACCGTGAGCCGCGCCCTGCCCCCCGCCACGCCCCTGGACCCCTCGGCGACCCGCACGCCCCGCGTCCCCCGGACCCCCCGGGTCCCCCGGGTCCCCGCCGCGCTGGCCGACCTGTTCACGCGCCGCTGGTTCGCGCTCTGGGGCGTGCTGCTGGCCATGCTCGCCATCGGCGGCCGCGGCTTCGCCTACGTCGGGCTGCCGCCACTGTTCGTCTCCGAGATCACCCTCGCCCTCGGCGTCGCCGTCTTCCTGCTCCAGCCCCGCTGGCGTCAGACCCTGACGCAACCCACCGCCCTGCTGATCGTCGCGCTCATGGCACTCGGCCTGGCGCGCACCGCGCCCTACCTCGGCACCTACCGCCTCGACGCCGTCCGCGACTACATGCTCGTCGGCTACGCCGCGACCGCCCTGATCGTCGCCGCCGTCGTCATGTCCCGGCCCGACCTGCTCGCCGCCGCGCTGCGCCGCTACCGCACCTTTGCGAAAGCCTTCCTCCTGGTCATGCCCGTGCTCTGGCTGCTGTTCCAGGCCGCCGGCGACGCGATGCCCACCTGGCCCTGGGCCGACAACATCGGCGTCGTCGAGCTCAAGCCCGGCGACGCCGCCGTCCATGTCGGCGCGGTCGCCGCCTTCGCCGTCCTCGGCTTCTTCCGCGGACGCTCGCTGCTCTGGATCGCCCTGCTCTGCCTGCTTGTGGGCATCACCGGCGCGGTCACCCGGGCCGGGCTCGTCTCCTTCGCCCTCGCCTTCGGCGTCGCCTTCGCGCTGCGGCCCCGCAGCCGCTGGGCCACCCGCGTCGTCGTCGTCATGGCCACCCTCGTCGCCTTCGCCGCCCTCACCGACGTGCGGATCGACGTCCACGACCGCGCCCGCGAGTTCTCCGCCCGCCAGCTCCTGCTCAACGTCACCAGCACCTTCGCCAGCGCCGACGGCACCGGCGACCTCGACGCCACCAAGACCTGGCGCCTCGAGTGGTGGGAAAAAGTCTGGGGCTACACCGTCGACGGGCCCCACCGCTGGGCCGGCAAGGGCTTCGGCCTCAACCTCGCCACCGACGACGGGTTCCAGGTCTTCAACGACGGCTCCCTCCGCTCGCCCCACAACGCCCACTTCAACGTCCTGGCCCGCACCGGACTGCCCGGCCTCGCCCTCTGGGTCGCCGTCAACGCCGCCTTCCTCTACGCCGTCGCCAACGGCTACTTCCGCGCCCGACAACGCCGCGAAAACACCTGGGCCATGTTCTTCGCCTTCCTCCTGGCGTACTACGCCGCCCTGACCTTCAACGCCTCCTTCGACGTCTTCTTCGAGGGGCCCATGGGCGGCGTCTGGTTCTGGTCCGTCGTCGGCCTCGGCTTCGCCGCCGCCTGGGTCTTCGAGCACCACCCCGAAGCCCTCCACGACCCCGACCTCACGCCGCGCGAGGGCTGAGCCCCATGATGAAGCCTGGCCCCCTCGGGGACGCCCGCCTCCGCGTCCTCGAGCTCTTCAACAAGTACACCGCCTACGGCGGCGAAGAGCTCGTCGCCGACCGCATCCTCGAGCACCTCCGCACCTTCGCCGACGTCGCCTCCCTCCGCTGGGACTCCAACGACTGGGCCGGCCCCGACGCCCCGGGCAAGCTCACCCAGCTCCGCAAACTCTTCTACAACCACGACAGCGCGCAGCAACTCCGAGACGCCGTCGCCGACCACCGCCCCGATGTCGTCGTCTGCCACAACCTCTACCCGATCGGCTCGCCGTCGGTCTACGCCGCCGCCGCCGCGCTCGGCGTCCCGCTGCTTCAGTTCGTCCACAACTTCCGCCCCTTTTCGGTCAGCGGCACGCTCTGGACCGGCCGCCGCGTCGCGTACGAAGCCCTCGCCGGCCGCCACGCCCCCGAGATCCTCGCCGGCGCCTGGCAGGGCTCACGCCTCAAGTCCGCCGCCTTCTCGCTCATGCTCAAAAGCGCCAAACGCAAGGGCCACTTCGACGCCGTCACCCACTGGCTCACCGTCTCCGACTTCATGCGCGACACCTTCGTCTGGGCCGGCCTCCCCGAAGACCGCGTCACCACCCTCCGCAACTTCTGGACCCTCCCCCCGGAAGACACCGACCACCCCGACCAGGGCTACTACCTCTTCCTCGGCCGCCTCGTCCCGGAAAAAGGCGTT
The DNA here is from genome assembly GCA_039025315.1 of Planctomycetota bacterium. GTDB lineage: Bacteria > Planctomycetota > Phycisphaerae > Phycisphaerales > Phycisphaeraceae > Algisphaera. The sequence continues at coordinate 11,149 of JBCCOP010000074.1, forward strand.
GACACCCTCATCGAAGCCTGGGACCGGCTCCACGCCCAACAACCCGACACCTGCCCCCGACTCGTCCTCGCCGGCACCGGCCCCCTCCAGAACCGCGTCGCCGCCGCCGCCGGCCGCAACCCCAAGATCGACCACCCCGGCCACGTCTCCGGCGACACCAAACGCGACCTCATCCGCGGCTGCCGCGCCATGCTCGCCCCCTCCGTCTGGTGGGAGCCCCTCGGCATGGTCACCTACGAAGCCTACGAACACGCCAAACCCATCCTCGCCGCCGCCTCCGGCGGCCTCCCCGAGATCATCCAACCCGGTACCACCGGCCTCCTCCACACCCCCGGCGACCCCCAGAGCCTCCTCGCCTCCGTCCAAACCCTCGAATCCATGCCCCCCGAAGCCCGCCAAACCATGGGCCAATACGGCCGCGCCTGGCTCCGCCAACACACGTCCAAGCAACAGTGGACCCGTCTCTTCGTCGAGATCGCCGATCGGGCGAGGACCAGACGGTAAGGCTGGATGCATCCGGCCGATCCAGCTCAACAGCCTTTCACACAGATTCCGCAGACCGATGCGTTAAATTGAATTTCGCCTGCGTCATCTGCGCAATCTGTGTGAAGGGCTGTTATCTACGACGCCACGCGTGCCACCGCGTGAACCTGCCGAAAGGCGGGGTGGTTGAAGCGTTGCGGGGGGTCGATGGCTCGCTCTTTGGCAAGTGGGCGGGCGTGTGAAAGAAGCCCACGGATTGAATCCGTGGGCTTCTTGGAGTGGGATGAGATGGGAGCGGGGTGGGGGTTACACCGCGCGGGGGTGGGCGTGGTCGTAGGCGGTGCGGAGTCGCATCGACGAGAGGTGGGTGTAGATCTGGGTCGTCGAGAGGGACTGGTGGCCCAGGAGTTCCTGGACGCTGCGGAGGTCGGCGCCGTTGTCCAGGAGGTGGGTGGCGAAGGAGTGGCGGAGGGTGTGGGGGCTGATGGTGGTGTCGAGGCCGGCGGCCTTGAGGTACTTGTCGAGCTTGCGGCGGACGCTGCGGGAGGAGAGCCGGCCGGCGTTCTTGTTGATGAACAGGGGGACGGCCGGGTCGATCATCGAGCGGTTGCGGAGCTCGGTGAAGCGGTGGTCGGGCTCGAGGAGGGTGAGGTAGTGGCGGATGGCGGCCATGGCGTGGGAGCCGAGCGGGACGATGCGCTCTTTCTTGCCCTTGCCGCGGACGTGCATGGTGCTGCCTTCCATGTCGAGGTCGTTGCGGTTGAGGTCGACGAGCTCGGAGACGCGGACGCCGGTGGAGTAGAGGGTTTCGAGGATGGCGCGGTCGCGGGC
>JBCCOP010000075.1:0-12348 GCA_039025315.1 Planctomycetota bacterium
GGCGACCTCGCCCTTGCGGAGGCGGTTGAGGGCGTCCTCGGCGGCGTGGGCGAACTCGATGACGGGCTCGAGGCCGAGGAACCCGGCCGCGCCCTTGATGGTGTGCAGCGCGCGGAAGCAGCTGTTGCAGATGTCGCCCTGCTCGGCCTCGGGCGCGGACTCGAGGGTTACGAGGTCCTGGTCGAGCTGCTCGATCAGCTCGGAGGCCTCGGTGAGGAAGTCCTGTAGCAGGCTGGCGTCCATGTCGCTCATGGGTGGGTCTCTGTTTCCTAACGCCCGGGGGCGGCCGCCCCCGGGCTTTACGCGCTCGACGGCTTTAAGCGAGGGTCTTCTCGTAGGCGAAGGCTTGGGGCACGTTGAGCTGGGTGAAGGCGACGCCGAGGTTGCGCAGCGACTCGCTGTGGCCGATCATCAGCGTGCCGTCGTCGGCCAGCTGCTTGTGGAACATCTGGACGCAGGACTTCTTCATCGGCTCATCGAAGTAGATCATCACGTTGCGGCAGAAGATCACGTCGAAGGTGCCGAAGCGGCGGGCGGCGTAGGTGTCCTTGAGGTTCAGCTTCTCGAAGTGCACCATGCTCATGATCTCGGGGTCGAGCTGGTACTCCCGACCCTCCTGCTTGAAGTAGCGGCTCAGCACCATGGGGTTGGTGGACTTGATGGCGTAGTGGGGGTACCGGCCCGCCTGCGCGGTGTTGAGGACTTTTTCGCTGATATCGGTGCCGAGGATCTCGATCTTCCAGTCGGACAGCCGGATGCCGAGGCTGCGGTGCAGGATCATGGCGAGGGTATAGGGCTCCTCGCCCGACGAGCAGGCGGCGGACCAGACGCGGAGGGTCTTGGTCGCCCGGCGTTTCTCTAGCAGCTCGGGGAGGAACTTGTTCTCGAACTGGGTGAGCTGGGGCTCGTTGCGGAAGAAGCTGGTCTCGTTGATCGTGATGCGGTTGAACATCTCCTGGAACTCGTCGAGCTGGTAGGGCCCGGTGGTCAGGAAGACGAGGTACTGGTCGAAGTTGTCGAACTCGAGCTCTTCGAGTCGGCGGGCGAGGCGGGACTCAAGGACATATTTCTTTGTGTCCTGGAAGTGGATGCCCGCGCGGTCGTAGACGATCTTGCGCAGCGTCTCGAACTGGGTCTGGGTCATGGACAGGCGCGTGGTCGCGGGCATGCGGGTTTCCTGGATCGAAAAGGAAAAACGAGGGGTCGTGGCCGCTCCGGGCCAGATTCCGGGAGTTCCGAGGGGGTCAGGCGGCGGCGGCGAAGTCTTCTCGGGTGAAGAGGCGGTCGAGGTCGAGGAGGATCAGGAGGCGGTCGTCGAGCTTGCCGACGCCGCGGATGTAGTCGGCGTTGATCGAGGCGCCGGCCGTGGGCGCGGGGTCGACGATGTCGGGCGAGAGGCGGAGGACCTCGTGGACGCGGTCGACGGTGAAGCCGATCACCCGGCCGGCGGCGCCGACCTCGACGACAACGATGCGGGCATCGCCGTCGTCGCCGGCGGCGTCGAGGCCGAAGCGTTGGCGCATGTCGATGACGGGGATGATGCGTCCGCGGAGGTTGATCACACCGCGGACCGCGGGCGGGCCGTGGGGCACACGGGTGATGGGCATCAGGCGGTTGATCTCCTGCACGGCGAGGATCGGGATGGCGTACTCCTCGTCGCCGATCTCGAAGCTCACGAGCTGGAGCAGGTCGGTCTCGCCGGCCGGGTCGATCGCCGCGGCGTGCGTGTCTTCGGGGGCCGGGGAAGTGGAGGTGTCGAGTGGGGTCATGCCTTCGTCTCGGGTGCGGCGGCCGACCCCGAGGGGGCGCGGCGTCGCCACGCCTCCCAATCGGGAAGTGGGGGTGCCGGGTTTAGGCCCGGGCTTCGTTGGGTTATCGGCGGGGCGTGCGTCAGCCGGCGACCGCGAGGGGCGCGGCGCTGGGCTCGGCGAGATCGGCGACGGTCCGGCTCGCCAATTCCTCGCGCAGGAAGTCCACCGAGCGTCGGCAGAGGTCGCCGAGGATGCCCAGCGGGTGGTCGAAAGCCGGGCCCTCGGCCGTGATCGGCAGCTCGGCGTGGATCGGTCCGTCGATGGCCTCGATGACTTCCAGCAGGGTGACGGCGGTGGCGGGGCGGGCCATCTGGTAGCCGCCGGCTCGGCCCAGCCGGCTGCGTAGCAGGCGTTGCCGGGCCAAAGCCTGGAGCACCTTCAGGGCCGAGTCGTTGGGGATGCCCAGGTACTCGGCGACCTGCCGGGCCTGGACCGGCAGGGACGCGGGCTGGCGGGACAGGAACGCCATCGCAAGGGCGGCTTGGGTCGAGGTCTTGGTGAGCTTCACAACGCGCTCCCTGGGTCGCGGCACGTCGGCCCGTGGCTCGGTGGGTACGATCGCCGATCCGCCGTGGTCCGGCGGGGCGACCCCCCGAGGCGGGTTGTTGACGTATCGTCGAACCGGTTGGGGCGGCCGGCCGGTGGCCGACGCCGCGGGCCGCGTCACGCGGACGCGGGTCGGAGTGAACCGGTACCCCCCGATGCCACACTGCACACCGAGCCGGTCTCACGCCTCGGGCCGGTGCGTACGGGGATTCGCCCCATGGATCACCGGCCCAACGCTACATCGGCGTGGGCGAATGCCCGGCTTGAGCGTTTAGGGAAACCTCTACTCCACATTTTTTGCACCGGCCTGAGACGCTCCGGGTGCGGGAACGGGTGAAACGATGGTCGGCACACCGATCCGTTTATCATGGATGGCATGGCTTGTTATCTCGGTATCCGGTGCGGCGGCTCGCGGGTTGAGCGGGACCGATTCGTTCGGCGGGCCGCGGTGCTGGGGGTGGGCCTGGTGTTCATCGCGGCGGCCGGGTGCTCGGTGAATCGGGAGCAACCGTTATCGGAAACACGCGCCGTCGCCACCGAAACCTACCCCGAGGTGTTCGAGCACACCGTCCGGCTGCTGCGGTCGCGGGGCTTCGTCGTGGACCGTCAGGACTTCCGCTTCGGGGTGATCACGACCCGTCCCGCGGGGTCGCCGACGCTGTTCGAGCCCTGGCGGATCGACAACCGCACGGCGGAGCTGGCGGCCCGCTCGACGCTGGGCGACCTGCGCCGGCGGGTCGAGGTGAGTTTTGCCGCGGCGGACCCGGCCGGCTATCAGCTGGACGTCGCGGTCCGGCTCGAACGCCTCCAGGTGCCGCAACGCCGGCTCAACGGCGTGGCCAACGGCTCGGTCTTCGGCGACCTCAGCCACCCGCCGCGGGACCTCGGCGAGACCGAAACCGACGGGCCGTTCTGGCGGCCGATCGGCCGCGATACGGCCCTCGAGGCCGAGTTGGCCCGGCTGATCCTCGACCGGGGTTGATCACCGGCCCCGGGCGGGCCAGCCCGCCCGCTACGCGTTGTGATACGTTCCCGTTTCACGCAGACCCCAGACCCCGTACCCCGAACCCCATCCATGACCACCCTGACTGCCGCCCCGACCGAGACCGCGAGCTTCCCGATCGACTTGAGCGGCTTCAAGCGTCTGCCGCTCGATCCCGCCGTGCCGACACTGACCGATGCACAGCGCGACGACCTGAAGCACAACATCCAACTCTGCCGCGACGCGATCGTGTTCTTCACCGCGATCGGCGGGGCCAAGGGCCTCGGCGGCCACACAGGCGGGCCCTACGACACCGTGCCCGAGGTCATGATCGCGTACTCGTTCATGCAGGGCCCGGCCAAGGACAAAATCGTCCCCGTATTTTACGACGAGGCCGGTCACCGCGTCGCGACGCAGTACCTCATGGCCGTCCTCGAGGGCGAGCTGCCGACCAACAAGCTGTTCCACTACCGCGAGTTCCTCAGCCACCTGCCGGGGCACCCTGAGAAGGGGTTCACCCCGGGCGTGAAGTTCAGCAGCGGCCGCCTCGGTCACATGTGGCCGTTCGTCAACGGCGTGGCGATGGCCAACCCCGGCAAGGCCGTGCTCCTGCTCGGCTCCGACGGCAGCCAGATGGAGGGCAACGACGCCGAGGCCGCTCGCCTCTGCGTCTCCGAACACCTCAACGTCAAGCTGCTGATCGACGACAACGACGTGACGATCGCCGGCCACCCGAGCAATTACATGAAAGGCTTCTCCGTCGCTCAGACGTTGGAGGGCCACGGCCTGAAGGTCGACACCGGCGACGGCGAAGACCTCGACGCCCTCTACGCCCGGATGTGCAAAGCCTTCACGTCCGACGGCCCGGTCGCGCTGATCAACAAACGCCCGATGGCCGTCGGCATCGACGGGCTCGAGGGCTCGGCCCACGGCCACGACGTGATCGCCACCGACACCGCGATCGCCTACCTCGAACAACGCGGCCTGACCGACGCGGCCGAGTACCTCAAGAACGTCCCGAAGAACCCCAAGCCGCCCGCCTACACCGGCTCGACCGGCAGCGGCAAGAACCGCAACCTCTTCGGCAAGGTCTTCAACGAGATCGTCGGCAAGCTCAGCGAAGAAGAAAGGCTCGCCACCGTCCGCGTCTTCGACTGCGACCTCGAGGGCTCCTGCGGCCTCGACGTGATCCGCAAAGAATTCCCCGACATCTTCGTCCGCGGCGGCATCATGGAACGCGGCAACTACTCCGCCGCCGCCGGCTTCGGCTCATCGCCCGGTAAGCAGGGCGTTTTCGCCACGTTCTCCGCGTTCCTGGAGATGGTCGTCTCCGAGATCACGATGGCCCGGCTCAACGGGTCCAACGTCCTAGCGCACTTCAGCCACGCCGGCTGCGACGACATGGCCGACAACACCTGCCACTTCGGCCTCAACAACCTCTTCGCCGCCAACGGCCTGCCGGACGAGGGCAAGGACACCACCCGCCTCTACTTCCCCGCCGATCAGCACCAGTTCCGCAAGTGCCTCGAAGCCATCTACCCGATGGACGGCCTGCGGTTCATCTTCAGCACCCGCTCGGCCGTGCCCGACCTGATCGACGAGAACAACCACCCCGTCTTCGGCGACAAGTACACGTTCGAGCCCGGCAAGGACGACCTGGTCCGCGAGGGTCGCGACGGCACGATCGTCACCTTCGGCGAGACCACCTACCGCGCCTGGGACGCCGTGCACCGGCTGCGTAAGCAGAAGCTCGACGTCGGGCTGGTCGTCAAATCGACGCTCAACGTCTACGACGAGTTCATGATGAGCAAGCTGGTCAAGCAGCCGGCCGTGCTCGTCGCCGAGTCGTTCAACGTCACCACCGGCCTCGGCAGCCGCTTCGGCACCGAACTTCTCAAGCGGGGTTTCAAAGGTAAGTACGCCAACCTCGGCACCCACAAGGAGGGCTCCGGCGGCCTGTGGCGGCAGATGGGCTACCAGGGCCTCGACCCCGAGGGCATCGCGGAGAGCTTCGCACACCTGGTGAAGTGAACGCTGACGTAGGACTCGCGTAGCGGGCGGACTTGTCCGCCCGGGTATTCACGTGTCCAACAGATCGACGATCAACGCCGGCAGCTCGGGGGTCGCGCCGGGTTGGCCCGCGACGTAAGCGCCCATGTGGTTGGCGAGCTCGAGGGCCTTCAGCAAGTCGTGGCCGAGGACGAGGGCGGCAAGCAGGCCGGCGCTGCAGGCGTCGCCGGCGCCAACGGTGTCGGAGCCCTCGACGAAGTCGTACGAAACTTTCGGACCTTCGACGAAGCCGTCCGGGGTGTGCGCGGCGGTACCGTCGGCTCCGCGGGTCAGGACCACGGCGTCGAGGTTGAACTGTTTCAGCAGAGCCCCGGCGTCGTCGGTCTCGGTGAGTCGGCAGACGGTGTCGAGCTCTTCGTCGTTGAGCTTGACGTAGTCGGCGGTGTCGCAGCCGGCGAAGAGGGTGGGGGCGTCGTAGAAGTCGCGGCCGTCGGACGAGCGGAGGTTGACGTCGAAGAGCTTGACCGCCTGCGGGGCGGCGGCGAGGAAGGCGTGGATCGACCGCTGGCTGCGGCCGTCGCGTTGGGCGAGGGTGCCGAAGGCGACCGCGGCGCAGGACGCGGCGAGGTCGGCGGTGTCGGACTGGAATTCGAGGTGGTCCCACGCCGAGGGGGCAGCGATGTGGAAGCTGTGGCTGCCGTCGCCGGGCTGTTTCACCTCGACCCGGCCGGTCGGTTCGCCGGCGTTGCGTTGGAGGTACTGATCGGTGAGCCCGAGGCGGTCGAGTTCGCCGAGCAGCTTCTGCCCCAGTTCATCGTCGGCGATGCGGGAGACGACGACGCCGCGTCCGCCGCGGGGCTGGAGGAGGCGGTGGGCGTGGACGGCTACGTTGAGCGGTGCGCCGCCGAGGCGGGGGCCGGTCTCGAAGACGTCGAAGAGCGCTTCGCCGAGTCCGACGACGGTGGGGGGGGTATCAGTCATGGCGGGGTCTGCCGTCACACCGCGTCGTCGGCGCGTCGTTTCTGGTACCGGCCCTTGAAGCGGTCGAAGACGGTGAGGGTGCGGCGGGCGATGCCGGTCCAGCCGAAGGTGCGGCGGGCGAAGCGGGCGCCCTCGACGGTGAGCTTGTCGCGGAGCCAGGGGTACTGCATGGGCATCGACAGGGCGGCGGCGAACTCGGTCGGGCGTTTGGGGTCGGCGACCAGGGCGTGCTTGCCGAACTCGACCTGTTCGTAGAGCCCGCCGTGGGTGGTGAGCACGGTGGGGGTGCCGCAGGCCATCGCCTCGACGGCGGTCATGCCGAAGGGCTCGTAGCGCGACGGGAGGGCGAAGACGCCGGGGGCGCGGTAGTGGTCGGCCAGGTCGTCGTCTTCGATGTAGCCGAGCCACTTGATGGCGCGGGCGACGCCGGCCTCCTGGGCGGCCTGCTTCCACTTGGCCAGGAGTTTCTTGTCTTGTTTGGAGTTGGCGCCGGCGGCTAGGACGAGGCGGGCCTTGGGCTGCATCTTGCGCAGCTGGGGCAGGGCTTTGATGATCAGGTCGTAGCCCTTGTTGTGGGCCGCCCGGCCGACAACGTAGACGTCGGTCTCCTTGATTTTGAGCTTCTCGCGGATTTTGGCGAGGCGGTCGGGCGGGGTCGGGGTGAAGCGGGCCTCGTCGATGCCCGGCGGGATCATGGTCACGTGGTCCCGCGGCAGCTGGTACTCGGATTCGATCAGCTCGACCTGCTGCTCGCTGGTGGCGATGACGTGGTCGCAGCTGCGGTAGAGGATGAACTCCTTCTGGATACGTTCGTCGAAGCGGAGGCTGCCGCCCTCGCCCGCTTCGGCCGCGCCCTTCATGCGGTGGCGCTTCCACCAGCCGAGGCTGTGGGGCGTGTGGACGTGGGGGATCTGCAATTCCTCGGCGATCTTCTGGCCCGACACGCCGGCGTCCCAGTAGTGGCTGTTGACCACGTCGTACTTCAAGCCCTTCTTGCGGATGACGGAGAGGGTGTTGGTGACGAAGTCGCCGTACCAGTCGTGCATGTCTTCTTTGCGGATGAACGACTTGCCGCCGAAGGGCACCCGCCAGACGCGGAGGTTGGGGTTGATCTTGTCCTGAGCGGGCTGGTCCTCGAACTGCCGGGTGAGCACGTCGACGTGGTAGCCCAGGCGGGCGAAGCGCTTGGCCAGTTCGAGGACGAAGACGACCTGGCCGCCGGTGTCGGGCTTGCCGAGCTCGGGGCTGCCGGCGACGTAGCCGTGCAGCGAGATCATGAGGATCGAGCCTTGGGCGGTATTCCGGGGGGGGCGGGGGGGCATGGGGACCTTTGGGATCGGGGGGTCAGGGATCAGGGATCGGGAGGCAGAGTCGGCGACGTGGGGTGGTTGTCTGATCCCTGGTCTCTGATCCCTGCGACTTCAGTCTACCCACACGCCCAGCCGCCGCAGGCCCGCGTGGACGCCGGCGGCGTGGGGTTCATCCGCGTGCCACGCGGTGTCCCGGGGCATCGCGTCCAGCAGCTCGGCCCGCGCGTTGCCCACGGCGATCGCGTGCGGCGCAACACGGAACATCGCCAGGTCGTTCGCCGAGTCGCCGGCCACGGCCCAACGTTGGGTCTCGTGAAACCCCAGCCGCTCGGCGAGGTAGAGCGTCGCGTGGTCCTTACCCCCGCTCGGCGGCAGCAGGTCCAGGTCGTCGGCCCCCGATGCGATCGCCCGCACCGGCAGTCCGCGTTTGTCCAACTCGCGTAATACCTCGGCCTGTGCTTCGCCGGCGGGTACGGCGAAGCTCGCCTTGTGCGGTGTCTGATACTCCGCGTCGTGCCCCCGGAAGCCGAGCGACGACACCACGTCGAAGACCTCGTCCCGCGGCCAGTCGGCGAAGCGGGCGGTCCAGGCGTCGTCCCACGCCCCGCCGATCCGCATCTGCGTGCCCATGGCCGTGATCACCGCGTCGGGCGTGAATCCCGTCGGGAACACCTCGGCCAGTGTGCGGTCTACGCTCGCCGCGGGCCGGCTGGAGTTGAGCGCGAACGTCAGCCGCGGCCGCCGCCTCGCCACGGCACCGACCAGTTCGCGTAGCGCCGCGTCGTCGCCGGTCAGCGTGTCGTCGACGTCGCTGATGAGCAACCAACCCCCGCCCCCGGAAGTTTCAAGGGCGTGGCCCGGTGATGGTGATGTGATGCTGCCCATCACCGCCTCCTCTCACACCCCGCCGACGCTCGGATCGGACACGTCTACCGCTTCGAGATCGGGGACAGGTTGGCTCACGCCGCTGGTGTAGATCGGCCCGCTGGGCTGTTCCTGCCGCGGCGGGTCGAGCCGTTGAAGCGTAACGCCGCGGACCACCACCTTGGCCGACTCGGTGTAGAAGCCGATGCGCCCCTGCCCGAACGTCTCGTCGACCAGGCTCAGGATCACGTAGCCGTTGATCGACACCTCGAGGTACATGCCGTGGGCCACCACCTCCAGGTCCCACGGCCCGTCGTCGCGGCTCACGAAGTACCCCGCCTGCAGCTGGCGGTACCGGAACGCGTGGTCCAGCTCGGCCCCGTCGTTGACGCCCCAGGCCCGCAGCTGCGCGACCCCTTTGAACAGGTCCAGCGAAAGGTAGTAGCCGTCGCCCTGGTCGTCGACCCGCAGCACCATGCCGCACTTGCCCGAGCCCTCGAGCCCGAGCTGCGCCCGCAGCCGGAAGCTCTCGTAGCCACCCGGCAGCAGGAACGCCTCGTACCCGCTGGCGCAGCCGAGGTGCATTTCGTCGGCGTCGCCCGTCGCCACCGCGTGGGGGTTGTCGAACAGCCGATCCAGCCCCTGCTGCGGGTTAGAACAGTCCAGCGACAACGCGCAGTCCTCGCTCACCACCCCGTCGAACCCCTTGCGGTACGACCGCAGCCGCAGCCGCCCCGTCTCGTCGGTCACCAATGCTTTCGGCGGCGGCAGCAACTTCTTGCTGATGTCCCGGCCGAAGTGCTGCTCGGTCTTCTGGAAGAAGTTGAACAGCAGCAGGTCGTCCCCCGCCCGGCAGACGCGGGCGGCGTAGTTGCCCTTGGGCAGCAGCACGTTGTCGAAGAAGTTGCCGTACGGCCCGACGAACGACTCGGCGGTCCAGTAGTGGACCTTCACGTCCTCACGGATCGAGCCGAGCAAGAAATACTTGCCGTCGAGCGTGAAGACGTTGGGCACCTCGACGTCGTCGTACAGCCCCGGGTGGTGCAGCGGCTCCCGGAATTCGAAATGCCCCGGCAACACCTCCTCGGCCAACCCGACGCAGCCGCGGCGGATCATCGGCCCGCGGTCGACCCGGCACGCCGCCAGCAGCCACCGCTTCCCGGTAGCCGGGTCCACGAAGAAGTACGGGTCGCGGAAGCTCACCCACTTGCGGCAGGCGTCGACGTCCGCCTCGTAGTGCCCGCCCTCGACCTCGAGTGGATAACCATTACCTTCGACCTTCTCCCAGTTCAGTAGGTCGCCCGACGTCGCCACCCCCACCCGCTGCACCCGGCCGTACTCCCGCCGCGACAGGCCGGTGTAGAACATCCGCCACCGGCCGTCCCGCTCGGGGTCCGGCGAGACGTGCATCGTCCAGAGCATGTCGTCGTCCCAGCTCCCCGGCTCGCCGACGAACATCGCGTTCTTGACCCGGCTCCAACTCAGCCCGTCGTCGCTGACCGCGTGCGCGATGAAGTCGTGGTTCGGCAGCACCAGATGAAACAGGTGAAACCGCCCGTCGTGATACAGCACATCGACGTCGCCGATGTCCGAACGCAGGAAGCCGTGGGACGCGTACATGCGCGCAGTGTAATGAATCGGGTCCGACGTTTTCGCGTAGTGGGCGGACTTGTCCGCCCGGCCTCACCCACCCCGCCGAAGCAAATCCCCCCACACCTCCCCCATCAACGCCCCCCGCCAGCCGCTCGTCACCCGCAGGTCCGGCACCGGCTTGCCCTTCTCCGCCGCGCGGACCAACGCGGTCAGCTCCTTCTTGGTAAACACGATCGACGGGCTGATCGACGCCGCCTCGCAGTGTGCCCGCCCCGCGTCCCACGCCGATTCCAGCCGTGCCTGCGCCGCCTCGCTCAGCGGCTTGTAGCCCTTCCGCCGCTTCGGCAGCGGGCCTCCCAGCGCGGCGACCGTCACCTCCGCCAACGCCTCGGCATAGTCCCGCTTCACCGGCCAGGACAACCCCTTGAACTTCCGCACCGCCCCCGCGTCCGCCACCGGCGACCGCGCTAGGTCCACCAGCGTTTGGTCGTCCAGTAGCACCCGCATCGGTACGTCCCGCCGCTCCGCCACCTCCGCTCGCCACACCAGCAGCGCGTCCGCCACCGCCTGCTCCCGTCGCTTCATCGACCCCGCGCCCTTGGCCTTGAGCTTCATCGATAACGGGTCGGCCCGGTACGTCGACGGGTCATTAAAACCCCGGAACTCCGCCTCGGCCTTGGCGGTGTGACCCAGCGCGTCGAGCTTTTCGCCCAGTACCTCCCGCAGCCGGACCAGGTATCGCACATCGTTGGCGGCGTACCCTCGCTGCGTCTCGGTCAACGGCCGACGGTCCCACCGGCTGAACTTACTGCTCTTGCCCAGGTCTGCCCCCAGCAGCTCCTCGCACAGATTGCCCAGCGATACCGGCCACGGCAGCCCCGCGAACGCCGCCGCGATCTGGGTGTCGTACACCTTCCCCACCGGCCGACCCGTGTGCCGCAATACCGGCTCGAGGTCCTGCAGCCCCGCGTGACACAACACCTCGACCGACGGGTCCGCCAACAGCTCCCAGAACGGTTTTAGATCGACACCCTCAGACAAGACGTCGATCAGCCACACCCGCTCCGCCGTCGCCACTTGGATCAGGCAGAACCGGGGGTAGAACGTCTGCTCGCCGATGAACTCCGTGTCGTACCCGAACCGCCCGGCCGACCGCAGCGTGTCGATCAGCCCCGCCAACCCCGCCGCGTCGCTCACCGTCTCGATCGGCCCGCCCGGCACCAGGTCGTGCTCGAGCACCGCCGGCGGCGGCGCCTCGTCCTCGTGCGCCTCGTCGTGCGCCCGCTGCCGGTGCGGGCTCCGCACACTCGGCCACGGCCGACGGTCCTGCTTGTCCTTTGCCGGCGTCCGACCCATGGCCCCGCATCCTAACCCAAGCCCGCCCTAGACTCTCGCCATGACGATCGCCACCCCCATCACGAAAACCCTCCGCATCGGCCACTCGCCCGACCCCGACGACGCGTTCATGTGGTACCCCCTGGCCAACTTCACCGCACCCGACGGGACCAAGCTCACCCCCAAGATCGACACCGCCGGCTACGAGTTCGTCCACGTGCTCGAAGACATCCAGTCCCTCAACGAACGCAGTGAACAGGGCGAACTCGAGATCACCGCCTTCAGCGTCCACCAGTACCCCCACGTCGCCGAGCGGTACGCCATGACCGCGTGCGGCAGCTCCATGGGCGACCGCTACGGCCCCATGATCGTCACCCCCACCCCCGAAATTTCCAACCCCACGCCCGCAAGTACAAACAAACCCCACGCCGACGCTGAGCGAAGCGAAGCGTCTGGTACCCCCAAATCCCTCTGCGGCAAGAAACTCGCCATCCCCGGCGAAAGAACCACCGCCTGGCTCACCACCCAGCTCTGGCTCGCCGAGCACGGCATGTCCGCCGCCGACCTCGACCCCCACGTCGTCCCCTTCGACCAGATCCTCCAACGCGTGGAGGCCGGAGAGTACGACGCCGGCCTGATCATCCACGAGGGCCAGATCACCTACCACAACAACGGCCTCGAGCTGCTCGTCGACCTCGGCACTTGGTGGACCGACACCCGCGGCCTCCCGCTGCCCCTAGGCGCCAACGCCATCCGCCGCGACCTCGTCGAGTCCGGCGAGGCCCCCACCATCTGCCGCGTCCTGCTCGACTCAATCAAGTACGCCCTCGACCACCGCGACGAGGCGGTCAACTTCGCCCTGAATTACGCAAGAGACATGGGCGCCGACCTCGCCGATCGCTTCGTCGGTATGTAC
>JBCCOP010000076.1:0-12333 GCA_039025315.1 Planctomycetota bacterium
CACCATCGGGACGCGGGCGCTCACGTCGTGGCCGCTGCGTTTGTACTCGGGGTTGCGGGTGCGGAAGTGGCAGCCGTGGTCGCTGGTGTAGACGACCAGGGTGTTCTCGAGCTGGTCGAGCGAGATCAGGGCGTCCATGACCCGGCCGAAGGCCTCGTCGAGGCGTCGGATCGAGCCGAGGTAGCCGGGCAGGGACTGCTGGGCGTTGCCGCCGGTCATGCGGTCGTACGGCGGCCGGACGCCGGGCAGGGCCGCAAGGTCGGGCGGGGTCCACCGGCCGCGGTACCGCCGCTCGTAGTCGAACGGCGCGGGGTGGGCGTCGCGGTGGTTCTGCATGTGCGGCTCGAGGCAGCTGACCATGCAGCAGAACGGTTGTTGTGCTTTCACGCTGCGGTCGACGAAACGAAGGCTCGCGTCGGTGATGGCGTCGACGCGGTAGCCGGGCAGCCGGTGCTCGACGCCGTCCCGGTCGTAAAGCCGGGTGGTGTAGCCGTCGGTGACGTGTTCCAGGGCGTTGGCGCTGAGGTACTCGGCCCAGCCGCCGTGGTGTTCGGGGGCGACGGCTTCGGTGCCGGTCTCCCGGAAGCCGGGGGCGAGGTGCCACTTGCCGAAGTAGCCGGTGGCGTAGCCCGCGGCGGCGAAGCGCTTGGCGAAGGTGTCGGCGTCGGTCGGCAGCGGCCGGCCGTTGGTGTGGCAGCCGTCGCCGATCGCGGTGGCGTAGCGGCCGGTCTGCAGGCACGCGCGGGCCGGGCCGCAGACCGGCTGCGGCGTCGTGGCGTAAGGCAGCAGTGCGCCCCGCGCCGCCCAGGCGTCGAGGTTCGGCGTCAGGTCCAGCGGCATGCCGAGGCCGCCGAGCGTGTCCCAGCGCTGCTGGTCGGAGAAGAAGACGAAGACGTTGAGCGGCTTGGGCATGGTGTGTGGGCGGGCGTGGGTGCAGACGGGCAGACCAATTTAGCCATTCGCCTGCAGGACCGCCGCGGTGAACTGCTGGCCGGTGGTGTCGCGGTCCCACCGCCACGCCGGGCCGTAGCGGCTCTGGTAGTCCGCCCACAGCTCGAACCAGTACGCCAGGAACTGGTACGGGGCGTATTGGCCGTAGTGCTTCTCGATCTTGCCGTGCAGGCGTTTGAGGCCGCGGGCGTCGTCGCCCTTGGGTCGCTTGACTTTGAAATGAAGGCAGAAGTGGCGGTAGGTCTCGGTGTCGATGGCGAGCTTGTCGTAGCGGCCCACGAGGTGGCAGAGGTTGGCCGCGGCGTAGGGCCCGAGGCCGTGGATCTCCAGGAAGGCTTCGTACAGCTCGTCGCCGGTCCGCTCGGGGTCCTCGAACCAGCCGGGGTCGAGCGTCCTGTAGGCGACGTCGCGGGCCAGGCGGACGATCCGCTCGGCACGGTAGCCGACCTTGCAGCGGTCCTTGAGCCGCTGGACACCGAAGTCGGCCAGTTGTTCGGGCGTTGGGAATCCGCCGTGGCCGACGTGCTCGACCATCAGCCGGTTCATCACGATCGTGTTGCGCCAGGTCACGTTGCAGGACGTGATGGTCTTGACCATGTCCTCGAAGAGCGTCGGCGAGCGAAACATGCGGTCGAAGCGTCGGCGTTTGCCCTCGGGGTGCAGGCGCCGCCAGTCCGTATACGTCTCGCCGAACCGCAGCGTGCGGGCGAGCTGCGCCTTGAGCCCGGCGTGTTCGGCCCGCGGCACGTCGCGGTCGCAAACGACCGACAGCACGCCGTCGCGCCGCTGCCGGGTGACGGTCCGCACCACGCGCCCGGCCGAGGTGCGCAGGGGCCGATAAAGAGCCTGGAGTTTCACGTCCCAGAAGTTCGGCGCGAGCAGGAAGTAGCCGTAACTGCACACCGCCCGCCGCAGCGCGAAGCCGCCGGGCGTCTTCGGGGGTCGCAGGGTGAGCGTCGTCGGCACGGGCCGCAGTGTAGCGGGCGGACTTGTCCGCCCGGCCGTCTACTTCACCGTGTCCGCGATCGTCGCGAACAGCGACGCCGGCAGCCCGACCAGGACCATACGCCGTACCGCCAGGACCGGGTCCTCGCCCCACGGGCTGAGCTGCAACAGCTCCATCATCCCGGCGACAACGACCAACGTAATGAGGTAGGTGCTGACGACGCGTTTGACAAACTGCGTCGCGTTGCCGCGGAACTGATTGCGGTAGAAGTTGAGGTACACGAAGCCGGCGATGAAGCCGACCGAGAGCAGCGCGATCCCGATGATGTTGGGCCAGGGCAGGTCGCGGGCGGCGGAGGTCGCCTCGTCGCTCAGCAGCACCGGCACGCCGAGGATCACCGCGCCGACGACGACCTGCGCGACGTCGCGCGGGCGGAACTCGACCATCACGGGCTGGACCGCGAAGTTCACGACCTTGCCGGCCGTGTCGAGCACGGGCACGACGCGGTGGAGGTAGCCGTTGATGCGTTTGAAGGTCGCCCGCGCCTCGGCAAGGTCGAG
Source organism: Planctomycetota bacterium (assembly GCA_039025315.1). Classification (GTDB taxonomy): domain Bacteria; phylum Planctomycetota; class Phycisphaerae; order Phycisphaerales; family Phycisphaeraceae; genus Algisphaera. The sequence continues at coordinate 2,458 of JBCCOP010000076.1, forward strand.
CCCCGGCGGGCGGAAGCCGGGGGCGGGTTTTTTTGGCTGGGCCGAAGGGTCGGACGGCGGGAGCTCAGACATGTTTCGCTCCACGGGTTAATGAAAGACTTCGGGCGACCGGAACCTAGGACGCGTGGTAGTTCTCCACGTTCGCCCCGCTCGGCGGCAGACGTTTGTCCAGGGGGAACATCAGCGTGGCGAGGTTGGCGCACAGCCGGTCGCCGAGGTGGCGGTACAGGTCGTAGTGCGTGTCGAGGCTTTCGCGGATCGTGTCGGTGTCGTACTCGCCCGATCCGTAGAACGTCGGGTCGTCGTCCAGCACCGCGTCGATCGTCCGGCGGGTCCACTCGAAGTGGTACTGGAAGCCGTAGGTGTTCAGGCCGACGCGGAACGACTGGACCTTGCAGCCGGCGGACGACTGCAGCGGCAGCGGCGTGCCGCCGGGCGGGGCCTTGGTCACCTCGCAGCCGTGGGCGTGGAACATCGGCAGCTCCCACGGCACGCCGAGCAGCACGGGATCGACCGTGCCGAAGAAGCTGGACTTGACCGGGGCGAAGCCGATCTCGGGGCGGTCCATGTGCCCGACCTCGCCGCCGAGCGCGGTGGCGATAAGCTGGGCCCCGAGGCAGACGCCCACGACCGGCAGCTCGGCGTCGTGGGCCGCCTTGAGGTAGTCCAGCTCGGGTTGCATCCAGGCGTGTTGGTCGGCCTCGTCCGTGTTCATGGGCCCGCCCATCGACACCACGCCGTCGATGCTGTCGAGGTCGGGCGGCACGTCAGCGCCGCGGTAGAGCTGGACGACCTCGAGGCGGTGGCCGTGCTGGTTGAGCGTTTCGCCCAGCCGGCCGGCGGTCTCGAGCGGGTGGTGTTCAAACACGACGATGGCCATGCGTCGGAGTCTAGCACACGGCCGTTGTCGCCCCGGCGGGGCGTTGACCGATAACCAAAGCGATGGCCATCCGACCACACGTCATGCTGATGCACGCCGGGGGCTTGCGGAGCCTCGTGGCGACCGCCGCGACGCTGCACCGCGCCGAGGCGGTGCGGCTGACGCTGCTGCACGTCCACGACGGCCGGGACACCGCCGCGATCCGGCTCGAGCATGTCCGCCAGCAGGCCGACCACTTCGGGCTCACCGCGTTGCACGAGCTGGACCTCGGATCGCTCTATGCCGGGGCCGCCGCGGTCGATCCCGACGGCCGGCCGCACGCCACGCTGGGCCACGCCCGCCTGCTGCTCGCCGCGCTGGCCCACGCCGCCGACCACCGCGCGGCTGAGCTCGTTTGGCCGATCGCGGTCAACCAGGACACCGCCGCCACGGCCCGCGCCCACGAGCAGGTACTGCTGACCCAACAACTCCTCGAGTGCGACCCCCCCGCCGCCGACGCCGGCCGACTTCCGGGGGTGACGACGCCTCTGCTCGATCTGTCGGACCGTCAGGTCGTCGAACTCGGCGCGGGCCTCGGCGTGCCGTGGGACACCGCGCGGTCCTGCCTCACGCGGTCGCAGCGGGCCTGCGGGGCGTGCGTCGCCTGCCGCCGCCGATCGGCCGCCTTCCGCGCGGCCGGGGTCGTCGATCACGCCGCGCAAGCGGTGGCCGCCTGACGGCCCGCTTCACCCGCCCGTCAGCTCGTCCACCCGCCGCTCGATCAGGTCGTCGCGGTCGTCGTCTTGTTCTTCGAGCTGTTGCTCCATCGCTTCGAGCCGGGCCCGCAGCCGATCGATCTCGATCCGGCGGATGGTCTGCCGCACGTCGAAGTGCGCCGCGGCGGCGTCTTCCAGGTCGTCCTTGATGGCGAGCGACTTCATGTCGTCGCCGTCGGCCTCGGCGGCGCGGTACGCCTTGCCCAGCGACTCGACCCGCCGGGCCAGCGTGATGTCCTCCACGCGGAGGGCGTACATCTCCGGGTCGCGCTCCCGCAGCCGGACGAGGAACCGCACCCGCGGGAACCGCCGCTCCAGCGCGTCGCGGTAGGCCCGCGGGTCCTCGTCGCGCAGCTTATCCAGCCGCTCGGCCAGCTCGGGGTACAGCGTGGCGATCACCTCGCGGGCCGCCTCGGCCTCGGCGTCGGTCCACCGCCGGTCCCGCGGGCCGCGGTCGCGGGGCCGCTCGTCGCTCGGGCCATCGGAGACCCCGGGCGAGCTGTCGCCGGGTCCACGCTCGGCCGACGCCGGCGTGACCGCAAACAGCAAGCACAGCAACACTGCCCCCCCCATGGCCCACCCCGTCATGTTGCCACTGTTTGTCATGTGCATCGGGCCCGTCGGGGGTGCGTCCGTCTCGGCTCAAAAATACCACGCCGCCTCATCGACCAGCGTCTCGTAGGTCTCGAACGCCATCGCCCGGTCCAGCGACTCGAACGGGTCGGCGTCCCACGACGCGGCGGCCCGCGGGTCGGCCGCGTCGGCCGACTCGACCTGCCAGGCCAGCAGTTCCAGCCGCTCGTCGAGCCAGGCCGCCTCGGCCTCGGCCGCGGCGAGGCGGGCGAGGTCGGCCTCGATCGCTTCGGGCGACACCACCAACGCGTCACCACCGGGCCCCGGCGTCACGGGCCCGCCGCTCGGCCACGCCAGCCAGCCGACGCCGATCGCCAACGCCGCCGCCGCGGCAAAACGCCAAGCCGATCGTCCGACGCCGATGCGTCCGATGACCGCCGGGCGGTCCTCGGGCGCGCCGCCCAACCGCGGCGTCGTCGCCGCCAGCACCCGCTCGTTCAAACCGTCCGGGGCTTGGTCGGGCGTCAGCGCCTCGTACAGCAGCGCGTCCAGCACCGGGTCCGTTGCTTCGTTTGGTTGGTGGGAGGTTTCGTCACGCATCACGCCGCCTCGTCTCCGGTTTCCTGCATCATCTTCTTGAGTTTCTTCAGCGCCCGGTGCCCGCGGGCCAGCACGGTGCCCAGCGGCTGCTCCAGCGTCTCGGCGATCTCGGCGAAGCTCAGCCCGGCGGTGTGCCGCAGGTGCAGCACCTCGCGGTCCGCCGCGGGCAGCCCGGCCACGGCGTCGCGCAGCCGGTCGACCTGTTCCGCCCGGTCCAGCACGGCCAGCGGGTTCTCGCCCAGCGACCCCTCCCCGCCCTCGTCCGCCGGTGCGGCCCAGCCGGTTTCGTCCCGCTCGCCGCCGGGCCCGAAGTCGGCCGACACCGCCTGCCGCTTCCGCCGCCGCATCTCGTCCCGCAGCTTGTTCATCGCCACGCGGAACAGCCACGGCTCGAACCGCCCTTGCTCCGTGTACCCGTTCGGGCCGGCGAGTTGTTCCACCACTTTCACGAACGTCACCTGCGTCAGCTCCTCGGCCAGGTCCCGGTCGCCGCACTGCTTGACCAGCAGCCCGAACACCCGGCCGCTGTAGGCCTCGACCAGCGACCGCCACGCCCCGGCGTCGCCCGCCGCGGCCGAGCGCACCCAGCCGGCTACTTCGAGTTCGGCTTGGGGCAAAGGCACGCTCCTGACTTTCTAACGCCCGACGCCAAAGTTTATTGCCGTACCCGCTTGCGGTCGTTCTCGTTCTCGTGATTCGTCATCGTAATTGCCCCAAACCACGGCCACCCCCAAGGGTCCCACCCTCGGCCACCCGCGATTACGATTACGATCCACGAGAACGAGAACGAAAAAGGCATGCGGCCCAAAATCCGCGGTCACTTCCGAGTCTTCTGCGCTTGCCCGACACCGCCCCCGACCTCGCCGACGCCTACGCCGTCACCGCCCTGTTCCGCGGCGCGGCCGAGGCGTTCCGCGACGACCCGAAACGACGCGGCGCCGCCGTCCACCTCCCCGACCGCGGCCACCTGCTGGCCACGGGCGACCTGCACGACCATGCCCTGAACTTCCGCCGCATCCTCAAGCTCGCCGACCTCGACGCCGACCCGGATCGGCACCTGATCCTCCACGAAGTGATCCACGGCCCGGACCTGGTCAACGGCTGCGACCTCTCGGTCCGCACCGCCGCCCGCTGCGCCGACCTCAAGCTCCGCCACCCCGAGACCTTCCACGTCCTGCTGTCGAACCACGAGCTCGCCCAGCTCCGCGGCGAGGGCATCATCAAGGACGGCGTCGGCGTCGTCGCCGCCTTCGACCAAGGCGTCGAGTACCTCTACGGCCAAGACGCCGACGACGTCCGCGACGCGCTACACGACTACCTACGGTCGCTGCCGCTCGCCGCCCGCTGCGCCAACGGCGTGATGGTCAGCCACAGCCTGCCCGCCCCGCGCCGGATCGAGGCCTTCGACAAAACCGTCCTCGACCGGCCGCTCACCGACGAAGACCTCGCGCCCAAGGGCTCGGCCTACGACCTGGTCTGGGGCCGACACCAGAACAAAAAAATCACCGAGGAGCTCGCCGAAGCCTGGGGCGTCGCCGCGTTCGTCGTCGGCCACCAGCCCGCCGAGACCGGCTACGAACCCCTGGCCGACAACACCCTGATCATCGCGTCGGACCACGGCCACGGCGTCGCATTGTCGATCGACCTGTCCCGGCCGTACACCCGCCCCCAGCTCGTCCAGGCCGTCCGCGCGTTGGCCGCCGTGTCCGTTTAATCACGCCGGCCGACAAAAAACCCGGACGCGTCTGACCGCGGCCGGGTGTGTGTCCAATGCCCGGAACAGGAGTCGAACCTGCAAGGAGTTTTACCTCCACCGCGACCTCAACGCGGCGCGTCTGCCAATTCCGCCATCCGGGCCGGATGTCGAACCGGCGAGTATAGCCGACGCCGTTGCGCTGTCGAACCGGGAGCCACGCCTTGCCGCGTCCCGCCGCCAACGGGTAACGTGCCCGGCCCATGCCCCCCCCGGAAGCTCCCAATCTCGACCCCCGCCCAGTCGTCGCCAAGTTCGGCGGCTCGTCGCTGGCCTCGGCGGCGCAGATCGATAAGGCCGCTTCCATCGTCGCGGCCGACCCCCGCCGCCGATTCGTCGTGCCCTCGGCCCCCGGCAAGCGCGGCGACGCCGACCGCAAGATCACCGACCTGCTATACCTCTGCCACGAGTCCGCCGGGCAGGGCGTGTCGTTCGACGCCGCGTTCGGCCCCGTCGCCGAGCGGTTCACGCAGATCGTCCGAGAGCTCGGCTTGTCGCTGGACATCGCCGCGCTGCTCGACGAGGTCCGCCGCGGCATCGCCGACCACGCCGCCGCCGGCCACGGCCCGGACTACGCCGCCAGCCGCGGCGAGTACCTCAACGGCCGTGTCCTGGCCGAACGCCTCGGGCTGCCGTTCTTCGACCCCGTCGAGGGCATCGTGTTCACCGCCGCCGGCCGGCTCGACGAAGTGAAGACCTACGACACCCTCGGACAACAACTCGGCGCGCTGGGCCGCGCCGTCGTCCCGGGCTTCTACGGCCGCGACCCCGCGGGCCGCGTCAAGACCTTCAGCCGCGGCGGCTCCGACGTCACCGGCGCCGTCGTCGCCCGCGCCGTCGGCGCGTCGGCCTACGAGAACTGGACCGACGTCTCGGGTCTGCTCATGACCGACCCCCGCGTCGTCGACGACCCGCAGACCATCGATACCTTGACCTACCGCGAGCTCCGCGAGCTGTCGTACATGGGCGCGTCGGTCCTGCACCCCGAGGCCGTGTTCCCCGTCCGTGCCGCGGGCATCCCCGTGCTGATCCGCAACACCAACGACCCGCAACACCCCGGCACCCGGATTCAACCGGGCGATGCCGCCGACCTGCCTCCCAGCCGGCACCCCATTACGGGCATCGCGGGCCGGCGCGACTTCACGATCGTCCACCTCGAGAAGGCGCTGATGAACGACCTGGTCGGCTACGGCGAGCAGGTCCTCGGCGTGTTCCGCCGGCAGAATATCGCCTTCGAGCACATGCCCTCGGGCATCGACACGCTGTCCGTCGTCGTCGCCGACGACGCGATCAACGGCAGGCTCGAGGTTCTGATCGACGAGCTGAACAAAGAGATCGAGCCGGACAAGATCGAGATCGACCCCGACCTCGCCCTGATCGCCACCGTCGGCCGGGGCATGAAGACCCGCCCCGGCCGCGCCGCCACGCTCTTCACGGCGCTCGCCGACGCGGGCGTCAACATCCGCATGATCGACCAAGGTTCCAGCGAGCTGAACATCATTGTCGGCGTCAACCAGGCCGACTTCGAGACGGCGCTGCGAGCGATCTACTCCGCGTTCGTCGGGCCGTAATCCGAAAGCCCACGGCCGCCGACTGCGGGCCGTAAAATCAGGGGGTGTGTGAAACCTTCGACCACATCATGGAACACGCCAGCCGCCGGCTCGCGGAGATGGACTACCTCGGGGCCGAGGCGTTGTGCGAACAGGGGGTCGCGCTGGCCCGCGCCAACGGCGACTGGCGCGGCTACGCCCGGGCGCTGCTGCCACTGCAGGAGTGCCGCCGGCAACGCCGGATGACCGCGGCGGACACGGCCGTACAGCTCGGCACCAACGCCTGCCTCGCGCACCCGCCGGGCGGGCCGCGGGACGGCTGCGTCGCGGTGACCGAGCCGCAGACGCGGGCCGACGCCGCCAGGCTCGACGACGAGGCCCGCGACGCCGGCCGCTGCGTCGTCGTGCTCTGGTGTGAGCCGGGCGAGGACACCTGGCGCGTCGCCACGCACTCCGGCCCGCGGGTCCACACCGACGTCTCCCCTCCGCCCTCGGAAGCGCAGCGTCGGAGGCTGACCCCCGACGACGGCGACGGCGACGCCCACGCCGCGGCGGTCCACTGGTTCATCGCCGCCTCCGAAGCCCTGGGCGACGCCGCCCTCGCCGCGGTCGCGGCCCCGCTGGGTTCGATCGACCGTGTCACGCAGCTCGAGGCGATGCTCGCCGCCGTCGGCGACCACGAGATCCTGCACCAGCGCCTCGCCGACGCCGCCCGCGCCCTGGCTGAACAGGCCGCCGCGTGAGGCGTTTCAACTTCACCAAGCGGCGGGTCGCGGCGTTCCTGCTGCTGCTGACGCTGGCGTTCGCCGCGGGCCTGGCGGTCGGCGCGTACCGGCGGATGCACGTCCCCCCGGAGTTCTGGGGCGAGGCGTTGATGCTTCGCCTTGAAACCCCGTCCGACGAACTCGAACGCCGCGGCCGCGACCTGCAGCGGCGTGCCGCCCACGCCTGGACCTACCCCATCGGCGACACCGACGGCGTCCGCACGCTGGAACTGTCGTACGACGACCTGAATGCCTGGCTCGCCACGCAGCTGCCCGCCTGGCTTGCGAACCAGAACCTCGCCCCGCCCGACGGGCTCGGCCGCGTCTTCGTCACCGAACGCGAGGGCCGAATGGTCCTCGCCGCCGAAGCCGACCTGCCCCGACTGGGCCGAAGGGTGGTGAGTCTCGACTTCGCCCTCGTTGACGCCGAAGGCAACCGCCCCGCCGCCCTCGCCCTCGCCTCGTTCCGCGTCGGGCGACAACCGCTGCCCCGCGGCGTCCTGCTCGGCGCGCTGGCCGACGACCCCACGCTCCGCGGCCTCCTGCCGACCGACACGATGGACCGCCTCGGCGACGGCGAGCCGGTCCCGCTGCCGCCCCTGCCCGTGGACGATTACCGCGATGCCCAGGTTCTAGGCCTCGACGTGAGGCTGGACGCCGCAACACTGACCGTCCGTGTGTCCTACCGTGCCCACGAATGAGTCCGTACCACGACCCCGACACCCGGCGCTTCGCGCTCGACCTGCCCGGCAGTGAGCCGGCCGTCGTCGACTACGAGCCTCTCGACGACGGCACCGTCGCCTTCACCCGCGTCTATGTCCCGCCGGCCCACCGCGGCACCGACGCCAGCCGCCGCGTCGTCGCCGCCGCCTTCGACCACGCCCGCGCCGCCGGCTGGCGCGTCCGCCCCGTCTGCCCGTATCTGGCCACCCGCTACGTCCCCCGCCACCCCGAGGTCCACGAGCTGTTGGCCGCAGGACCGTAGCCGCCGGGCTCAGACCCGCTGCGCCTCGGCGTAGACCGGGTTGCGGCCGACGCTGACGTAAGTGAAGCCTCGGTTCGCCAGCGTCTCGGGGTTGTAGAGGTTGCGGCCGTCGAAGATGACCGGGGCGTTGAGGCGGACGCGGAGCTTGTCGAAGTCCGGCTGCTTGAAGGCGTCCCAGTCGGTGCTGATGACCAGGGCGTCCGCGCCGTCGGCCGCGTCGTACATCCGCTCGTGGTAGGTGATCGCATCGCCGAGGACCTCGCGGGTGGTCTCGTGGGCGACGGGGTCGTGGGCCCGGACCGTCGCACCGGCGTCGATGAGCTCGCCAGCGACGGTCAGGGCCGGGGACTCGCGGACGTCGTCGGTGCCGGGCTTGAACGCCAGGCCCCAGAGCCCGAAGGTCTTGCCCGCAAGATTCGCCTCGCCGCCGAAATACTGCTTGATCTTGTAGACGAAGTTCAAACGCTGCTGCTGGTTGACGTCGTGGACGGCCTGGAGCAGCGGGGTGGGCGTGCCGGACTCGAGGCCCATCGAAACGCAGGCGAGGGTGTCCTTGGGGAAGCAGGACCCGCCGTAGCCCAGGCCGGGGTAAAGGAACTTGTTGCCGATCCGGGCGTCGGAGGTCATGCCCCGCCATACTTCGTCGATGTCCGAGCCGTAGGCCTCGCAGAGGTTGGCGATCTCGTTGATGAAGCTGATCTTGGTGGCGAGCATCGCGTTAGCGGCATACTTGACCATCTCGGCGGACGGGATGTCCATGACGTAGATCGGGTGGCCGTTGCGGACAAAGGGCTCGTAGAGCTTGCGCATCCGCCCGCCGGTGCCCTCGTCGGCGACGCCCACGACGACGCGGTCGGGCTTGTTGAAGTCGTTGATCGCCGCGCCCTCTTTGAGGAACTCGGGGTTCGACGCCATGAAAAACGGCTTGTCGGTCCGGGCGGCGACGGCGGCGCGGATCTTTTCGTTGGTGCCCACGGGCACGGTCGACTTGACCACGACGATCTTGCCCCGGCGTTCCTCGAGGCCGCCGCCGGTGGTACCGGGGGCGTTCTCGATCGCCTCGCCCAGGTCCCCCGCCGCGGCGAGCACGTACGTCAGGTCCGCGTGTCCCATCTCGTCCGACGGCGTGCCGACGCAGATGAACACCATCTCCGCGTCGGTATAGGCCTCCGCCTTGTCGGTCGTGAAGTGCAGCCGGCCCGCCTTGTGGTTGCGGGCGATCAGCTCGTCGAGCCCCGGCTCGTAGATCGGGCTCACCCCGCGGTTGAGCTTCTCGATCTTCCGGGGATCGACGTCGAGGCAGGTCACCTCGTTGCCGATGTTCGCAAAACAGGTACCGGTGACGAGCCCGACGTAGCCGGTGCCGACCATGGTGATACGCATCTGAAACTCCTGCGGTGCCCGCGGCGGCGGGCGGTTGCCTAAAACCGGACGGCTCGGCGGGCGGTCCTCAGTTCTCACGGCCAACCCCGGGCCGAGAGTCAGTGGTACCACCGATCGGACGCGGCGGCCAAGCAAAATGCGCGATCCCGTCTGGCCGTCGCCCCGCCGAGCCCCGTCTCCCTATCATAAAGCTTCCAAACCGTACAGGCATCCCCCGCGACCCGCCGACCGCCCCGCCCGCGACCCGCCATGGCCACCACCACCACGCCCAGACCCCGTCCCGTCAAGCGCCCCGAGCCCCTGCTCGACACCCCCGCCGACCAACTTAGCGCCGACGAACACTTCAAGATCAACTCCCGCGGCGTCGTCGGCCCGCTGCCCGAACGCTACCGCGACCACGACACCCTCGACCTCGAAAAAGAGTCCGAGTTCCTCTCCAAGTCCCACGGCCTCTACCTCGAGTACAACCGCGCCAAGACCGGCCGCGAAAAGGACTGGATGTACATGGTCCGCGTCACCGTCCCCGGCGGCGGCGCTTTCAACGCGAACCAGTGGGCCATCCTCGACAAGGTCGCCGACGACTACTGCCACCACAACCCCTACGGCCAGAACTCCCTCCGCCTCACCACCCGA